>BNVF01000054.1 GCA_025997895.1 Spirochaetia bacterium | reverse complement strand
CCTTCCAATCCTCCATCCACATTGCTTTTTCTTCTTCGCTGTACTTCTTCATCCTTGCCTCCGATAAAATTGATTTTTCGGAGTTTACCACAGTCTATTTATTTGTAAAGGTGAGGCGCTTTTGACGCTCACCATACAACCTTACGGAAGCGGATATTCACCATGCCTTTGCAACCTGCCGTTACATGGGTTTATACGATGAGCGTGATAACGTGTTCATACTTTTGGGATTTGACACGAAGGCAAACTCGGTTGAAATATTATATAATGAAATTGGGGAAGATAGTGTAAACGTGTTTCACGCTATGCCATGTCGAAGTGCCTGGCACCATGCGCGATTACCCATAGGCGTTTACCTGGCACAACATCATAAGAAGAAGAAAAGCAACCACGAACCACACAAAAAACACGAACAGAAGAATGAAATTTCAAAGTAAAAGTTCGTGCTGTCCGTGTGGTTAGTGGTTAAGAATCCTTAAGATATTGTGCCACCTTTGCGCTCACTAATTCAATTTCCAGAGAGCACTTATAATTTTATTGGTGGTTATAGGGGTGCTGAAATCCCAGTCCCAACCAAGAAATGTATGGTTATCCCAAGTTGGGTCGGCAGGTTGAATTGCACATTCAACCTCATAAACATATTGAATCTCCGGGTCGTCTCCCTCAATTGCATTAACGTCAAAGAATTGTACCGGATATTTTGTTTGCTCTGCCCAATTTGCGGTTATCGTTGTTGGCCCGGTTATTACCGGGTTATCAATTTTCCAACCTACCAATTCAAAATGAGGCACTGGTATAGGAGGGATACGTGGGATGGCAGTTACATGTGTTCCCCACGTAACTTCTATTGTATCGTTGGGAATACCATGCCCAAATATGCGCGTTACTATATATTTTGTTAAGCCTGGTTGTTCTCCACCATCCCATTGAGCAATTATAATAATTCCATTGGCGGTTATAGGGATGCTGAAATCCCAGTTCCAACCAAGAAATGTATGGTTATCCCAAGTTGGGTCGGCAGGTTGAATTGCACATTCACCATCATAAACATCTTGATCCTCTGGGTCGTCTCCCATAATTCCATTAGTGTCAAAGAATCTTACCGTATATTTTTCTTGCGCTACCCAATTTGCGGTTATCGTTGTTGGCCCGGTTATTACCGGGTTATCAATTGCCCAACCTACCAATTCCCAATGAGGCACTGTTATAGGAGGGATAGTTGGAATTGCAGTTATATGTGTTCCCCATGTAACTTCTATTGTGTCGTTGGGGATACCATGCCCAAATATGCGCGTTACTATATATTTTGTTACACCTGGGTCTTCCCCACCACCTCCACCAGGGTTTCCCCCTGGGATCTCTGGACCACCTGGATTGCCACCACCAGTGCCACCTTCTTTCCCATCACCGCCTTCTTTTCCATCACCGCCAGGGTTTCCCCCTGGGATCTCTGGGCCCTCTGGATTGCCGCCACCATTGTCTGCAAAAACCCACTTCCAGTCGGCAAAATCCATGGAGCTGCTGGCATTGGTCAGTGTCGCATCCGTGCTGGAGTTGTTCCGTATTATTACCACATTCAAGCCTGCTTGCAGCACCAAATTGGAGAAAATCATGCTTTGTTGTTGTTCTCTCTCCGTCACCGTTACGGTACCGTTTAATGTGGCGGCTTTGCTGGCATAAAGAAACTGGATCACCTCACTCTCTTCGGGAGAAACCGCCGTGTTCATCAGAATCACAGCACCCTGTTCCCTATCGCCTTTATACAGGCCCAAGAAGGGAGCCGCTACCTGTAGATCGCTGGGAATAATCCTGACATTTGTCGCATCAGACGGCACCTTCAAGGAATCTCGCATGGAAATCATATAATTGGTGTCAATAGTGGAGGGCAGGTTGAGGGTCAGTACGCCGCTGGTGTCGACGGTACCTGCGTTATCGGAAATGATAGTGGGAGTAGGGGAGGACTCACTAGCATCATAATCCACCATTTTGAGAACATATGGTTCTACGGGTTTATAGGGCGTATATACTATTTTTTCAGAATCTTTGTCCCAATTCACCTCGTAAATTTGTTCGTCCGACAGCAGGTTGCCCCCAGAGACGCTATCCCCGGTTTCCTGGAAGGTAATGGTTACGGCAAGGCTTGTGCTGTTGCCGGCGCTGTTGGTAACCGTTGCACCGGTGTAGGTAAAGCTGTTCGCCGCTACCCCGTTAAAAGTGAAGCCGTCTTTCGCGGTGAGGTTCAACTCGGCCCGGTAAGCGGTAGCGGCGGCGAAAGCGCCGGTAAAAGCGCTGCCATCGGCCTTTTTCCAGGCCACCGATCCCGCGTACTGGGTGGTGTTGATTGCGGTGGTACTCGGCGTCGCGCCTTTGACCGGACTGGTAACATGCGTGGTCAAATTCATATCGGACACTTTGTTAGCAGCGGTTGGTGGAAAGGTGATGCTCACGGTAAGGCTTGTGCCGCTGCCGGCGCCATTGGTAACTGTTGTTGCTCCGCTGTAGAAAAAGCTGTTCGGCGCTACCCCGTCAAAAGTAAAGCCGTCTGTCGCGGTGAGGTTCAACTCCGCTTGGTAAGCAGTGGCGGTGGCGAAAGCGCCGGTAAAAGCGCTGCCATCGGCCTTTTTCCAGGCCACCGATCCCGTGTACTGGGCGGTATTGATTGTGGTGGTACTCGGCATCACATCTTTGACCGGATTGGTAACATGTGTGGTCAAATTCACAAGGGACACTTTGTCAAGCGCACCCTCGGCAGTGGTTGCCGGGAAGGTGATGTTCACGGTAAGGCTTATATCGTTGCCGGCGTCGTTGGTAACCGTTGCGCCGGTGTAGGTAAAGCTGTTCGGCGTTACGCCATCAAAAGTGAAGCCGCTTGCGGCAGTCAGGGTTACTATCGCTGTGTATTCGGTTTCTGCTGCAAATGTGGTGGGGTTGTCTTGCCATGCGACGCTGCCCGAATATTGCGCATTGGTGGACGGTACATGCAGAACGGGATCCGGCGTCGCGTTTTTGACCGGACTGGTAACATACGCAGTTAGATTCACATCGGTCACTGGGGCGTCCACGTCGGCGGTTGGCGGGAAGGTGATATTCACGGCAAGGCTTGTGCCGCTGCCGGCGCTGTTGGTAACCGTTGCGTTGGTGTAGGTAAAGCTATTCACCGCTACCCCGTTAAAAGTGAAGCCGTCCTTCGCGGTGAGATTCAACTCGGCCTGATAAGCAGTGGCAGCATCAAAAACGCCGGTAAAAGTATTACCATCGGCCTTTTTCCAGGCCACCGATCCCGTGTACTGGGTGGTATTGATTTCGGTGGTATCCGGGTTTTGGTTTTTGATCGGCAACTGTACCTGGCCGTCCAGATTCAGTTGGCTGACCGTGTCAGGGTCAGCCAGGTTATCGCCGCCGTCCAGAGGGCAGCCCGCAATGACCAGCGCAAATAACAGTACCAGACAAACAGACCAGATAAAATTACGTTTTGTATGCATATGTTCTCCTTTATTTAAGACAAATATGGATTAACCGGCAACACCGGTATTTCCCGAAGAAGGCGGCATGGCTGATAAGTATCGCCGCAAAAAGGCAGGTCAAAATGGCGGTCTTCTTAAAAAACTATCAAAAAGTATAAAACCCCCAAGGATATTGGGTCGTCATTTTACCTAATATAATTAGGTATATCATGACCCAGTATATTTAAGTTGTCAACACCTAAATTTACCGTAATATAAAAATGGAGGATTTTACCATAGAGTCGCCCGAATTGAGGAAAATACTCTCCGCCAATATCAAAGCCGGAAGGAAAAGGCTGGGTTTGTCCCAGGAAAAACTGGCCGAATGGGCTGGTCTTTCCGTTCAAATGATCAACAGTGTTGAAGGGTGCCGGGCCTGGGTTGGTGAAAATACCCTGATAAGTCTGGCCGAAACCCTGGGAGTGGAGGTATTCCAGCTTCTTACCCCCCCGGCGGAAGAAAAAAAATTAGACCTCGATCTGTTTGCCCCTCGTTTACTGCTTTGCCTAAAACAGGAAATCAAGGCGGATGTGGAAGCTCGTTTTGACCGCTTTCTTAAACTGGAGCGCAAGGGGTAAAATTACCCCGGGACTGAACCAATGCGCGGCAGGGTCTTGACCACCGCCCCCGGTTTGACTGCTCCGTAATCATGGTTTATACTCATAAAGTGAAAGAATCAAAAATAAGCCCCGAAATGGAAAAGCTGATACAAGAGAACGCGACGTTGAAAGAAGTAAACCAAACGTTGTCAGACCTTGTTGATCAATACGACAAGGCGCTTTTGGAAATGACGGCGCTTCAAAGGGTGTCCAACAAAGAGTTAAACGCCGCTGCCGATACGATAGAAAATATGCAAAAATTGGAACTGGAGAATACGGCGCTAAAAAGAATTTGTGAAGAAATGGGGCAACAAATTCAAGAACTAAAAGCAATGATTGATAGCTACGATAAAGAACTCAATGACCTTGCCGACGCTGTGTTGGAACAAGAAATATCGGCGCCTAAAAAGAATGTCTGACACCATGTATCCGTCACGCCAGCTTTTCCACGATTTCATCAAATTGAACCCAGCGCAGTGGCATGTATCCAAAAAGTACCAGACTACTGCGCTGTCTTCCGCACACGCAAAATCTCAATTGACTTTTTTCGCCATTTACAGTATAAATAGCTGAAAGATAATTCCGGGCTTTTAGCTCAGTTGGTTAGAGCAGGAGACTCATAATCTCTTGGTCCGAGGTTCAAGTCCTCGAAGGCCCAAATTGAAAAAACCTTCGTCGCAAGATGAAGTTGAGGAGCGAAGGGCAAGTCCTCGAAGGCCCATTGTCACAACCCGCCTTCCCCGGTAGGCTTGCGTATGGCGGAAACAAGCTTTTTTAGCGATATAATCAGCCGGCAGTTCAACGATGACGCGGTATTGGACATCTCCCGGGGCGGCAGGGCGCTTATTATCAGCGACCTGCATATGGGGATAGGCAGGCGGGACGATCTTGCCGAAAACGGCGAACTGTTAATCAGCCTGCTGGAAGGGTATTACTTTGCAGGCGGCTGGAATCTGGTGCTGAACGGGGACATTGAGGAATTGCAGCGCCATTCCCTGGACAATATCCGGGAGCGATGGGCCCGGCTTTTCAGGGTGTTTGACCTGTTCGCCGCCCAAAACCGGCTCTACAAGATCATCGGCAACCACGATGAGGAACTGCTCTTCAAACAATCCTATCCCTATCCCCTGTACAGCGTGATCAAAATTGAAACCGGGATAATTCCTGCTTATGTCTACCACGGCCACCAGTCCTCAAAAATCTACAATGACTACAACAAGGTTCTGGGGGCGGGCATACGCTATTTTCTCAAACCCTTTGGCATCAGAAATATTTCCTCCGGCCGCAGCCCCTATCGCCGTTTTTTTGTGGAAAAAAAAGCCTATGCCTTTTCTCTGGAAAATCACTGTCTTTCAATTATTGGTCACACCCACCGTCCCCTCTTTGAATCCCTGGGACGCTTTGACTATATCAAGTTTGAAATTGAACGTCTCTGCCGGGATTACCCCGCTTCTTCCGGCACGGACCGGGAACGTATTGAAAACGAGGTCTTGGCCCTGCGCCGGGAGATGGGCAAACTCAAGCGCAAGGAACGCCGGGACGTGCTGCGCCAGAGTCTCTACGGCGACGAACTGCCCGTGCCCTGCCTGTTCAACTCAGGCTGCGCCATAGGCAAAAAGGGCCTCAACGCGATTGAACTCAGCGGCGAAGACATCGCCCTGGTCTACTGGTACACCGAAGGATCGGGCCGCCGTTTTATAAGCCGCGGCGGCTATCAAATTGAAAAACTGGCTAACACCCCCCACTGCCGCGCCGTACTCAACCAGGACCGTCTGGAGTACATTTTAGCCCGGATAAAGCTGCTTGGTGCTAAATAAAAGTACGGCGTTAAGCCGTGTAGATGACCAATGCGGCACAGCATAGCGCAAGTAACCGCCACAGTATGCAAAAAAATGCGCGGCTGCTTTAGCAGACGCAGTGCGCGCGAAATGAACGTATGCGAAGGATATGCGGTTTTTTTTGAAAAAATCCGGTATAGTAATTTTGGAGGAAGTTTATGCGAACAATCAATTTGGGACAAACAGGATTTCAGGTGCCGGTTATCGCCGTAGGATTCTGGCGGGTGGAAAAGATCAGCAAGGCTGAGGCCGGGACCTTTATCAAATCAGCCCTGGACTATGGAGCAAATTTTTTTGATCATGCCGATGTATATGGCGGCGGCCTTGCGGAGGAGATGTTCGCCGAAGCCATAGGGATGAGTCCCTTGGTACGGGAGAAAATTATACTGCAAACCAAGTGCGGCATCAGGATGGGAGAGGCCTTTGATTTTTCCCGGGAACATATTCTCAAATCCGTTGACGGGAGCCTCAAGCGGCTTAAAACCGATTATATTGACGTACTGCTCCTCCACCGCCCGGATCTATTGATGGAGCCGGAAGAAGTTGCGGAGGCTTTCGGTATACTCCAGGGAGCGGGAAAGGTCCGCTATTTTGGAGTATCGAATCAGAACCCTATGCAGATACGGCTTTTGCAAAAATATGTGAAGCAGCCGATTGTGGCTAACCAGTTGCAGCTCAGCATCACCCAGGCGGGCATGATCCGCCAGGGCCTGCATGTCAACACCACCGACGATGCCGGTGTAGACCGGGACGGCGGCGTATTGGATTTTTGCCGGTTCCATGACATCACCATCCAGCCCTGGTCCCCCTTCCAGTACGGCTTTAACCAGGGGACCTTTTTGGGAAACGCGAAATTCCCGGAGCTTAACGCAAAGATCGATGAGATCGCCAAAAAATATTCGGTCTCAAATACCACCATCGCTATGGCCTGGCTGCTCCGTCATCCCGCCCGTTTTCAGCCAGTGACCGGCACCATGAAGCCAGAACGCCTGCGGGACTGCGTTAAAGCTGCGGAAATCACCCTTACCAGGGATGAATGGTACGCCATATACCTGGCCGCCGGGAATGTGCTGCCCTAAGGCGAAACTTACAGGCCCCTCCCCGCTGGTATTTGCGGGTAAAATTCCCCTTATGTTGAGGCCGTTTTAAAAGAAAGGGCATTACCCCCTAATGCAGCAGCAGGGCTGGGGTAGCCCGGCGGGGCAGCGGGGCGCTGCAAGTTTTCCGGTGTTCTCCGCCGGAGCAGACCAGCGATCTAACGCAGCCGTAGGCTGAACTTAGCTGTTTCCATTGCCGCCCGGTTCCCTGATTATGATATCCGCTCTGAATACCTTAACTCGCAAAACTCAGTATAATTCGCTTATCCGGGCGGGAGGCTGCGTAGGCGGATTCTTCCGGCACTTTCAGCGCCCCGCTGCCCCGCCGGGCTGCCCCAGCCCTGCTGCTGGAGAGCGAATAATCCCCTCATTTTGAAACCTCCTCCCTTATCCCTCATCCCTGAACAACCGATAATAGAAAAGTATGAATGCGCTCCTTGTGTTATTTGCGGGCCGGTTTTCCGGCGAGGCCCTTGAGCCTTTACTTGACGGCAAAAACAGTCTTTCCCTGGCGCTGGAGCGGGGCCAACGCTTTCCCGGGGTGGGAAAAACCGTGCTTTTGGGTTGTGAAGGCGGGGAATATCCCGGTTTGACAGGAATTCAGGTGGAAAAACGGACTTCCTGGACCAAAAAGAGCCTGCTTGAACGCATGGCGGAACTGTCTACGGGTTTTGACTGCACTTATTTTGCCTGGGCGGACTGCCCTTTCCTTGACCCGGCGCTGGCGGGGGCCATTGCGGAGCGGCATATACGCTACGCGGCGGAGTATTCCTACGCTGACGGCTGGCCATACGGGCTTGCGCCGGAACTGCTTTCGCCGGGAACCGCCGGTGTGCTGGCAAAGATTGCAGGTGATGACGACGGGCCGGTGGAGCGGGACGCCCTGTTTTCGGTTATACAGAAAGATATTAACGCCTTTGATATTGAAACCGAGATTTCCCCGGTTGATCTCCGCTGCCACCGCATAAGCCTGTGCGCCGATTCCAGGCGGAATCTGCTGCTCCTTGGGCGTTTTGCCGCAGCGGCAGCGGGTTTGGCGGGACAAGCTGCGGGGCAGGGCAGGGCGATTCCCGGTGCGGGCGACGTGGAGCGGATTATCGCCGAACAGCCGGAGATTTTGCGCACCCTGCCCAACTTTTACCCCATTCAGGTATACGGTGGCTGTCCCCAGAGCTGCGCTCTCTGTCCTTATGCGGCCATAGATAACGGGGCGCTTACCGGACGCCGGGACTTCATGGAATCCAATCAATTTGAATCTCTCCTTGATAAGATAATTGCGTTTTCAGGCGACGCGGTAATCGATCTTTCCCTCTGGGGGGAATTGAGTCTGCATCCGCAAAAAATGGCATTAATCGAAATGGTATTAATCCGTCCGCAGCTCGCGCTGGTTATCGAAACTTCGGGTCTGGGCTGGAAGGGTGAGGAGCTTGAACGCTGCGCGGCGCTTTGCCAAAAAGCCGCTGCTGTGGCGGAACGGAAAAGCCCGCTGCCGCCCCTCTCGTGGATCGTTTCTCTGGACGCGGCCGACCCGGCGCGTTACAAGGCTGTCCGTGGTTCAGGTTATGCCGAGGCCATTGACTGCGCCCAAAAACTTTTCGCGCTATTTCCCAAAGACGCCTATGTGCAGGCGGTACGCACCGTGGGGGCCGAGGACGATATCGAACAGTTCTACCGTTCATGGAAGGAAACCGCTCCGGCCGGCGCGTCGAATGTCATCATTCAAAAGTACGATGATTTTTGCGGTGCCCTGGAGCGGAAGCAGGCGTCGGATCTTTCGCCGGTGATTCGCCAGCCCTGCTGGCATATTATGCGGGATATGCCGGTGCTGATTGACGGCACGGTCCCCCGCTGTCGGGAAGATATTTCAGTATTAAAAGTGCCGCCGTTACTGAAAGGGCAGGGGGGCAGTACCCTGGGTAATGTATTTTGCGATAGTCTTGAAAGTATCTGGGAGCGGGGAACGCGCCTATATACGGAACAGTGCGGAAAAAAATACGAAGGATTGTGCGCGGGGTGCGATGAATTCTATACCTACAACTTTTAATGAGACACTGCCGTCCTATACCGCTGTGGGGGGCAAGGAACGTTATTCGTCAACCGGTCTCTCGGCGGTAATACTCAACCGCTGCGGCCGTTACCCCAGGCGCACTTTTTTTCAGGAACTTGAAAAAACAGGTTTTGATTATGTGATCTCCATCGAGTCTTCGCCTGAACGTTACGATGTGGAGGAACTTTCGGGCCGCTTCCCCTTTGTGCGCTTCATTCTGCTCAAGCGGGAGATCAGCCTGGGGGAACAGATCAATCTGGCGGCGTCGGAACTGGACAGCCCCCTCTTTTTTGTACTCTGGAATGATTTGAAAATTATCGCCGGCGGCAGCGCCGGAAGAATGGCGGAACGGCTCAGCGGGAGTCAGGAAGATTCAAAGGACAGCGGGGAAAAGAAGAGTCCTTTCAAACGGCTCTGTACGGTTCCGGTGATTCAGAATTCCCGGTTTGAAACTCTTCCCACCCTGATCGCCCCGGTGATTTTCAGGAAAAAAATACGAACCATATTTTTTGAACCCCACACCGAAAATCTGCCAAGTCTCTATCCCTTTGACGGTATAGGGATCTACGACCGGGAGCGATTCATTCGTCTTGGCGGTTTTGACAGCACCCTGAAAAACACCCACTGGCAGTTTATGGATTTCGGCTTCCGCGCCCACCTGTGGGGTGAGGAAATTCGCCTGACCCAGCAGACCAAACTTTCCTGCACCGGGGAAATTCCCGCCGAAGACAATACCGCCGAATCGAGTTACCGCCGTTTCTACCTCAAGAATCTGGCCCCCGAGTTCCGCGGTGACTGCGCCCATCTGCCCCTCCGCCGCTTTCCCGGCTATCTTTTTAAATTCGGCGAAGACCCGTTTGCCGCCTGGGAAGATTTTTCCGAAAGCCGGCGCTGGGTCAGAACCAACCGTTTCAGGTGGCGCTGCGACGCCCGCTCCGTTACCGAGCAATGGAACGACGCTCCGGCGGCCAAACCTCTTTTTTCAATACAGGAGAACTAAGCGTGCTTGCCCTTGTACTCCAGGCCCGTCTTGATTCTTCCCGGCTGCCCGGAAAGTCCCTGCTCCCCCTGGGCGGAAAGCCCCTCATATTGCGCGTAATGGAAGCGTTATGCCACATTCCCTCTGATGCCAGGGTACTTGCCTGCCCCGAAGACTGCGTCCAATCTTTCGCCCCCCTTGCCGCCGAAACCGGCTTTGAGCTGCTTGCCGGCCCCAAGGAAGATGTCCTTGAGCGCTACTGCATTGCCATACGCCGCTATCATATACATCAGGTGATCAGGGCCACCGGCGACAACCCCTTTGTTTTCACCGATGCCGCCGCCGCCATCACCGCCGAGGCCCTTGCCCTTGGCGCCGATTACGCCGGCTATAGCGGCCTCCCCCTGGGCGCGGGCGTTGAATCCGTCAGCGCCGCCGCCCTGCTCCGCGCCGAAACCGAAGCCGCCGCCCCCTGCGAGCGTGAGCACGTTTGCCCCTATTTATACGGCCACCCGGAATTGTTTCGTCTCCACCGCCCCCTTGCGCCCTTGCGCTGGTGTGCGCCCGATATGCGGCTTACGGTAGACACCGCCGCCGATTATGAAAAGGCGCAGGAACTGTACGCCGCCCTGAACCGGCTTGCAAACAGCCAGAGCCCTTACCAGGGCCCTGCGATAATCAAGCTCTATAAGGAAATTTTTTCAGACACGGCAAGCGCGGCTCAAAACTCCCCGGGGACGCAATGAGCCGGGGCCCGGTATTGCTAGTCCCCGCTATTGAGGCAGGCCGGGGCGGCGGCCACCTGACCCGGTGCCTGGCACTGGTACGGGATATGCGCGTCCTTGGCCGTGAAGCCCTGCTTTTTCTTCCCCTTGCCCACAGTGGCGCGCAAACCGCAGACCTGGGCGCTTTTTTCAACGCCCCAAACTTCGACCCTTCCTGGCTCATAAGCGAAACCGATCTGCCCGGCATTACCTGGGAGTGGATTATCCTCGACCGCTTCCAAACCCCGCCGGAAGAATTCACCCGCTGGGCATCGCTCGCCCCGATCATCGGCATAGATGAAGGCGGCCCCTGCCGGGACAGGTTTGATTTTTTGATTGATATTTTGCCGGGGCTTTACGGGCGTTCAAAACCGAATGTCGCCGATGTTTCTCTGCTGCCTTCATTAAAAGAGGAAATAACCGCTTCTTCTTTACGGTTGAAAATTTTTAAAGTTCTCGTCAGTTTTGGACAGGAGGATGCCGTTGGGCTTGGGCTTGCTGCTGCTGCGGCTCTTGCCGCGAAAAACAAGGCTGGCAGTATGGAGATTACCCTGCTTTCCGGCGGCCTTAACCGGCGGAGTGGTCAACGCGGCGGCTCTGTGCCGGCGGGCGTTTTGCATTTGGAAACCATTCCTCAATTGGGCGAACATTTGGCGGAGTACGATCTGCTCATCACCCACTACGGAATTACCGCCTTTGAGGCACTTTATGCCGGTGTCCCTGTGCTGCTGGTTTCACCGGGTGCATACCACGAAAAACTTTCGAAAGCGGCGGGTTTTTTTTCTGTCGGTATTGGGAAAAACGGCGCCACCCGCCTCGCCAGCCTGCTTTCTAAAAAGGGCGAATTTAATTGCGTCTTTCTCCAAAACCTGAAAATTCGCTGCGTCTCGCTTGCGGCCCGGTACAGGCTGGATAGGGAACCGCCGCAAAGTCTCGCTTCACAGGTAAACAGTTTCACCCCTCTTGTTAGCCGAAATTGCCCGGTCTGCGGTTGCTTGTTGCAGGGCGCTGCGTGTTCCACTCCGGCGGCGCTTTTCCGCGACAGTGATCGCACTTACCGCCGCTGCCCTGTCTGCGGGATCATTAATATGAATCGTATTAATCAGCCGCCCATTGAATATGAGCGGGAATATTTTTTTGATTTTTACAAAAGCCAGTACGGTAAAACATATATTGAAGACTTTCCCAATCTGATCGCTATGGGCAAACGGCGGCTTGATGTAATCGGAAAATTGCTCCCCAAAGCGGACAGCGGCTGCCGGACATTGCTCGACATAGGCTGCGCCTACGGCCCCTTTCTTGTTGCGGCAAAAGAAGCGGGCTTTTCACCTGCCGGCATTGACCCTGCCGAAGACGCGGTTCGTTATGTGCAACAAACGATGGGTCTGTCGGCCGTTCAGGGGTTTTTCCCTGATTGCCGTCTGCCGGAAGGTAATTCTCCCCACAAAAAAAATTCTCCGCTTTTTGACGCCATAACGCTCTGGTACGTTATCGAACATTTCCGGGACTGCGTTCCGGCCCTTGCCGCAATCAGGCGCATACTTAAACCCGGCGGCATCCTGGCCTTTTCAACGCCGTCGTTCAGCGGGGTTTCAGGCCGTTTTTCTTCTGAACGTTTTCTGGCGCAAAGCCCGGCGGATCACTGGACTATCTGGTCGCCGGGAACCTGCAAAAAGGCGCTCGCTCTGGCGGGCTTTGAGGTAAAAAAAATAGTGGTCAGCGGCTACCACCCGGAACGTTTCCCCCTGCTGGGAAAATTTGCCCAAAGCAAAAAAAGCCCCCTCTACGGCCTGCTCCTTGGGGTAAGCAAAATTTTTGCCCTGGGGGATACTTTTGAGGTTTACGCAGCTGCGTCTCGCGCACAGACTTAAGGCTATCTATAACTACCAGAACTACCAGAATATTTCCCGGGAAACAGGCGGTATAATTGTTACGTTTTCACCGGACGGTTTAATGACGTACAGGCCGTGTCTTATCGCATACAACTCCACTTCTTTTTTGATAACCGTGGCGGCTACCGCTCCATAAAATTGTCGTGTATCGCCGTGTAAATCCGCATATTTGCGAATTTTTTCCAGACGGCTGATGTGGTCGTCTATATCGGTGGTTCTTAAATTTACTTTTACCTCAACCGCCATAGCCTGGGTACCGTTCTCTAGCATTGCGTCAATTTCCGCGTAAATATCGTTTTCAGGATCTTCCATTGATACATTCTGCCCCATTCTGCCAAAGGTAAAACCGTATTTTTTGAATTTCTCAGTTAAGTTGGGAGTCAATAAATGTTCAGCCATATCGCCCAGTCTGCTGCCGAGCTTTCCTATGATTTTTTGGGTTTCCCGCATAACTCTTTCGGTCTCTTTCCGGGTTTCCCGCAAGACTCTTTCAGTCTCTTTATGCTCATTTGCGAGGTCGTCTATGGCGGCCCATACCTCGGCGGGTGTTACTTTTTTTCTGGCCGCCTTTTTTCCGGCAGGCTTTGTTGTTTTGCTCTTTGCGATGGGCATTTTTTCCTCCATTGCTATTACTATACAAAGATATAGCATAACTTCAGGGTTTTGTCAAGAGTACGGGGAGGGTATTTCATTTGGCTATCCCTTCCTGCCGATACTAAAACAAACAAGGAAAACCAATGCAAGAACGTATAATCATTTTAGGCGCCGGCGTAATGCAAGGCCCGGCGATCTCCATAGCAAAGGAAATCGGTCTCTTCACTATCGTGCTGGACGGCAGCGCAAGCGCCCCCTGTATTTCACTGGCCGATCAATTTGAGCAAATCGATCTGAAAGACAAGGAAGGAATCGAAGACTTTGCCCGCTCCCTGCAAAACTCAGGCGGCCTGGGGGGAATAATGACCGCAGGAACTGATTTTTCCGCCACTGTAGCCTGGGTTGCCGAAAAGCTGGGACTGCCGGGCATACCTTACGAAGCGGCCCTCAACGCATCGGACAAGTCCCGGATGCGCTCCTGCTTCAAAAAAGCCGGTCTCCCTTCTCCTGAATTTATTACCATAAGCGGCACGGCGGATGTGGAAACACTGAACCTGCCCGGCCCCTTTCCCCTGGTGATTAAACCTGTGGACAATATGGGCGGCCGGGGCTGCCGCCGTCTGGACAGTATGGGTGAGTTCCGGGAAGCCGCCGCCGATGCCTTGCGCTTTTCCCGCTCAGGTCGCGCTATTGTGGAAAGTTTTATGGAAGGGCCGGAATTTTCAGTAGACGCCATTGTCTTTCACGGCGAAATCACCATCTGCGGCCTTGCGGACCGGCACATTTTTTTTCCGCCCTACTTTATCGAAATGGGACACACCATGCCCACCGCCATTGAACCAGAAAAACAGGAAGCGTTACTCGAAACTTTCAGGGCCGGAATTCACGCCCTGGGGCTGATGGGGGAGGGGAGTATAGGCGCCGCCAAGGGTGACATCAAACTCACGCCCAGGGGCCCCATGATAGGCGAAATCGCCGCCCGCCTTTCCGGGGGGTATATGTCCGGCTGGACCTACCCTTACGCCTCAGGCGCCGAGCCCATACGCGCCGCCATACTCGCCGCCGTGGGCCGCAGGCCCGAAGGCCACATCCCCCTCAAAAACTGGACCAGCGCCGAGCGCGCCTTTATCTCCATCCCCGGCACAGTCAAATCAATCACCGGAATCGAAGAAGCCCGTCATCATCCCCATATACAAGACCTCTTCCTCCGCATATGCGAAGGGGGCAAAGTCAGTTTCCCCGAAAATAACGTTTCCAAATGCGGCAACCTCATCAGCGCCGCCCCCACCCGCGAAGCCGCCGTCCAGGCCGCCGAAAACGCCGCCCGCTCCATCCTCATCCGCCTTGACAGCGCAGACCCCGAAACCGCCGCCTTTCTTTCCATTAAATCCCCGGATGAACAAGCCCCGGACGGTGCAGCACCCAAAGCCACCCCCCGCTTCCCCCCCGACGCATTCCCGCTACCCCCCGAACTCCGCGCCGCCCTTTCCCTTCTGCCCGACCCCTGCAACGAAGGCGTAAAGCCGCAAAAATCGCAACCCGGTGAGCTAGCCCTATACCCCTTCCCGGAATTCACCGTCTCCCCCCTCAAAGACTACGCAGGCCGCACCGTGGCGGAAACTCTGCAAGCTATTCAAACCCTCACCGGCTATTCCCTGCATGAAACCCCCATAAAAAACAGCGAAATTACCGATAATAAAACCATCCGGCTGGGCAGATCCTTCTGGACCGCGCTCATCCGCGGCGGATACCAGGGAGCGGTGTATTACATCGATAACATACCAATGTAAAGTGAGACAGTAATTCAGAAATGACAAACCCGCCATCCCCCGCAACACACCGCCCCTCTTCGCAGCGCTTCCTTTTCCCCTTCTTATTCCTTATTCTCTATTCCTTATTCCTTCTCATAACCCCCAAACTCTCCGCCCAGACCCAAAATACCGTCTCGGCCACCTCCGCGCCGGCCCAGCAGGCTCTTAAAACATTCACCCTGGACGAAACCCTCTCCGCCCTGCGTTTAGACGCAGGACTGCGTTCGGACGCAGGACTGCGCCCTGCCGCAAAGAGCGGCGAAACAGCAAACTTCCGCTGGGACCCTTTTCTTCAAAGCGGCGCTTTTTCCCTTGGCGATCATAACGGCGTATTTACAGCCGCAGCAGCGGCAGGCGAAACCGGTTTTCTCTTGCTTGACGGCAGGGAAGTGTTTACCGTACTGCTGCCATACCGGCAGGGCGGCGCACTGGTCTTTCCCGAGAACTTTGTCAAAACCCTGCAGGGCGCTTTTACCCGCTCGTTCGAGGACGACGCATCCCGTTTCCGCATTGCCGCCATCATCATCGATCCGGGACACGGGGGGAAAGATCCCGGCGCTATAGGCAACCCGGAGGTCAATAGCAAGCCCGTCAGAGCAGTGGAAAAGGACATAGTCCTCAACGTTTCAAAAGCGCTCAATACCCAACTGAGCCGGGCATTTCCTGACAAGCGGGTACTTATGACCAGGGATAGGGACGTATTCTACAGCCTGGAAGAACGGGTCGCCATTGCCAATTCGGTGTCCCTCAACGAAAACGAGGCTATCATCTATATTTCAATACATGCCAATTATGTGTTCAATCAAAATGTCCGGGGTTACGAAGTCTGGTACCTGAGTCCCAATTACCGCCGCAACGTACTTGATCGTTCCCGGTACAACGATTCCGCCGATATTATCGCCATCAGAAACGCCATGTTGGAAGAGGAATTTACCACCGAAAGCGTCATTCTGGCCCAGTCCATTTTACGGAGTCTGGGGCAAACCCTGGGCAATACAGTGCCTTCCAGGGGCATCAAGGCTGAGGAATGGTTTGTGGTACGGAACAGTCATATGCCTGCGGTATTGGTAGAGCTTGGTTTTGTCTCCAATCCCCAGGATGCCCAGATGATGACCACTGAAGGAGGCTTGCAAAAACTCACCGAAGCGTTATATAAGGGAATTATCGAATTTGTAAGCGTTTTTGAGCGCTCAGGAGGATTTACCGCAGCACCATGAGCGAGCTTTTTAAAGATATTTTTAAAGATATATTGAAGGCGGCGTCCCGGTTTCTGGCAATAAAAAGCCGGCGCCGGTTTTTGCTGCTCCTCATCCTGGGTTTGGCGGCTTTGGTAGAATTTTTCGTTTTAGGGCTTGCAAGAAGGACATTCGTGTTTTATGCTATTGATAATGGGATGATCACCGTTGAGGATCGTATGTTAAAGCGGTCCTCATCGCGGGAAGTCAACGTCACCCGGTATGTGGAAGAGGCGCTTTTGGGCCCGGTTTCGCCGGATTTGCTGCCCCTTTTCCCCCGGGAAACCAGACTTCGGTCCCTGCTGTACCGGGACGGGGTGGTCTATGCGGATTTTTCCGCCAATGCCGCACTGCCGCCTGAAGAAGGTGGGGAGGCGCTGCATAACCTCCTGACCCTGAATGCCGGCATACGGAGGAATTTTTCCTTTGTAAAGGATGTGCGGTTTTTTATAGCCGGAAAGGCCGCGTATTACCGGGAATTTCGGCAAATAGGAAGCGCCGAAGCATCCCGGGGGGTTCTGTAGGCCGGAATATTGATTTTGGGTAAATGCGAAAATTTGGCATTTTGTCGTTGACAAAATCCCTTAAATTCGCTAGAATTTTTATTAGCAAAATTATTTTTGGATTTTTTGTATTGAAAGGAGTTGTGCATGAAACGGATGCTCATTCTTGTCGCCATCGTGTTGTTATTGGTCGGACCCCTGTTTGCTGAGGAAGCCATCCTGATTGACTTTTCTCTGCTCAAAGCGGATATTTTGCCCAATGCAGACAACACCCTCACTCACAACCGCGCTACTATGATGGACTATGCCCAGGTAGCCGGCGGCAGTTTCACCACCGAGCAAAAAGCGGTGATGAAGACCTCCCTTGCTATTGCGAACTGGGAAATCCTGCTCGCTTCGTCTTCCCGGACGGTGGGGAATATGACCCTGAGCTATACCGCTGAAGCCCCCTCAAAGCAGTGGGGAACGGTATTGGGCGTACGGATTCACTTCCCCGTGGAACCCCACAATGCGTGGGCCCAGATCAAGCCGCCCTTTGAGATTCCCGCATTTGAGCCCCAGGCCAATGTGGATGATGAAGGGAATATTGAACCCGCTGACGACGGCGGTGACGGTATTACCGGCCCCAGCCGCTTTGAAAACAACTACGGCGTGGTAAAAAATGTGGGAACCATCAAGTCCGTGGCGGTGAACGCTTACGGTCTTAATTTCCCCCACGGTCTTTCCACCATCATCATTGATAGCCGGGGCAACCATAAGCCGGTGTTCATGGGTTATCTGAACTACGATGGATGGGGAGAGCTCCGCTGGGACAACCCCGCCTACATTCAGGAAGTCAGGAACCGGGATCTCAGACTGTATCCCCTTTACCCCGCTTCAACCCCCTTCGTCAAATTCGGCGGCTTCCAAATTATGCGTGATGCGGCCAAAGAAGGCGGTGACTTTGTCGGCTATTTCAAAGATGTAAAGATCATCTACGACAAAGCGGTACTTGATACCGACCGCGATATTGATGACGAAGCCCTGTGGCACATCATCCTTGACCGTGAAACAGCGCGGAAAGTTTGGGAAATGGAACGCTTTGGCCAGAACCAGGTACTCCGCTATCTGGAACAGCAGAAACAAGCTACTGAGAATACGTTCCAGCCCACCCCAACTGAGGATACCCAGTAGAGTAAACGCCGGCTAACCGGTAATGCTTGCTATAAAAGGCTGTTTGAAAATCAAAAGGGTTTTCAGGCAGCCTTTTTAATAATAATATTAATAATAATAATATATTGAGGGGATAGTATTGAAAATGGGTAATGCCGTTGCACCGGATCAGA
Organism: Spirochaetia bacterium; assembly: GCA_025997895.1. Classification (GTDB taxonomy): domain Bacteria; phylum Spirochaetota; class Spirochaetia; order Treponematales; family Breznakiellaceae; genus WQXQ01. The sequence continues at coordinate 3,403 of BNVF01000054.1, read as the reverse complement.
GTATACTGCGGCAGCAATACGACACCCATGCGGAAACCCGCCTGCTCATTGTCAGCGACATTAAGGCGCGTATTAAGGCGGCGCTTTCACCGCTTTCCGTCCAGCCCACTATTAAAGGCCGTACCAAAGATTTTACAAGTTATTATAAAAAATACCTGCGTATTCTAAAAAGCGGAAATGCCAACCCCCTTATAACCGATACTATGGGTATACGCATTGTCTGTCCTTTTATCGAAGACCTTGCTGCTGCGGAAAGTCTCATTAAACGGGGCTTTGAAGTGATTGAAGTAGAACGCAAGGGCCATTATACCTTCAAGGAATTTGGCTACGAATCTACCCACCTGCTCATCAAAATCCCCGATGACATCATTGCAAACCGGGGAGAGATTGATAGTGAAGTGGTGGAGATTCAGATCCGTACTATCCTGCAAGATGCCTGGGCCGAAGTAGAGCATGAGCTGGTCTACAAGGCCGAATTCAACCCCTTTGACGATCCCATGAAACGTAAACTTGCGGCGGTCAACGCGAATCTCTCCCTGGCGGACATCATCTTTCAGGAGATACGCGCCTATCAGCGCCAGCTCAACGGCGAGCTGGGGAAGCGCCGGGAAAGTTTTTTCCAGAAGATAGAGGAATCCACCGACGCCCTGCTGTTTGCGGAGGATCAGGGCAAAAAAAATGAAGCCCAGGATGCCGCAGACATTGGGATTATGCTCCCGGACAGCGTCTCTATAGACGACCTTCTGCTCAACGCGCTCTATGCCCACAACAGAAACCGTTTTGACGAGGCCATTGCCATGTACAGCCGTATTCTGGAACTCAAGCCCGATAATACCATCTGTTCCCTTATTTACAAACATCGGGGCATGGCCAATTTTGCCCAATCCAAATACAACGAAGCCATCGCCGATTTTGACCATACCCTGGAGCTGGATGAAAAGTCCTACAAGGCCGCCTACTACCGCGGGGTGGTACACTCGGTTCTGAAACAATACGCCGAAGCCCTTGACGATTTTACCCAATCCCTGGACATCAATCCCTATCAATCCTTCTGTCTCTTCAGGCGCGGCCAGGCCTATTTCCACATCGGCGACTACCCCCAGGCCCTCTCCGACTGCGAAGCCTCCCTTGCCCTGGAACCGGACAATGAAACGGTCATTAAATTCAAGGAGCTGCTTCAGGGCAAGCTGAAGATGTAAAAGAGCGCTCTTGTCGTTGCGCCGTACCAAGACACTGTAACATGGCAGCCCGTAGTGCATCATTTTAAAAACATACCGAAAAGTATGGGTGCCTCATTTCAAAAAAGATACTTTAGCCGCTTTTATCCTTGTGAGCCGCGATGAGCGCGTTCACGGCCCGGTGAATATTCTGCTGAAGTTGGACCGGGTTGTAAAGTGCCCTGGCAGCAGCCAGCCGGTCTTTCTGGTCCTGCGGGATGGATGATTCCATGAGCCTTTGATACGGCGTTTTCAATTCCTTGTCGTAGGTTTTAATAGTCTTGGAACCTTCCGTTTTTTTGCTGAGCAGTTTTTTATTGGGGACGAAGAAGTTAAGGAACGGACAGAGGTACGCATAGACACGGCCGAGAGCCTCGTATTCCTTGTCGGTATCGTAGCGGGCCAAGCCTACATAATTTCTGACGAAGGCATTGTTTTTCTGTTCAGCAAAACAATTGTCGTTGCTGTGATGTGCCCTGCTTCTGGTGAGTAATACGTTGACCAGATTCCATGCGGTCTTCGCCAGATTGACCGTGTCCTTGTTGATAAACTCGCTGCCGTTGTCGGTGTGTATTTCGGTGATTGGGAACGGGCTGCTATCCAGCATGAACTGCAGCCAGTTGATGACCCACTGATGAGCTTTGTTGCGCAGCGGGAACAGAAATGTCCAGCCTGAGGCGACATCGGTGATGGTGAGGGTGAGGCAAAATATGCCCGAATCAGCCCAGCCACAGTGGTGTACAGTGTCTATTTGACAAAATCCGGGGGGTAATTCGCTCTTCGTTGGTATAGCTTATTCTGATGGGAATTTGACGCATGAGCGATTGATCTCCCAGCCGCGTCCCGCTCAACCCCTTGCCGCGCAGGGCATCTTTTTCTGCCTTAAGCCTGCGGTCAATTTGGGCAGGACTGATTGCAACAAGCTGTTTCTTGATTTCAGGGGTGATGTGGAAATCCGGCTCGGTGCTTTCCGCAAGCAGGTCTATGGATTCCCTGATCATGGGGGCAAGGTATTTCCCGCACTTCCACCAGTAGAACGCCCAAATCTTTTTCAGGACTCCGATGGTGCAATCGTCATACTTTGGCTTCCCTGTGCGGTTTCCCGGACGTTTTTTGCTGCCGCTTTTGACCTTGACCGTTTTGCCGCCAATGCACACCAGGCATTCCGTGTCAAAATGCCGTAACAGTTTGACCGCGTATTTCCGCTGCCGGTAACCTGAAACATTGAGAAATTCATCGAGGATTTTACCCTTCTCTTTTTTCAGTTTTGCCCGCCGGTACTGTGCCGCATACTCCCTGGTCAGTTCCAATCGTGTACTCATAGATACCCTCATTTGACCTCCGTCTTTCGCTCCCTAACGGTTCAGTCTGTTGTTTTTGGGTATCTTTTTCTAAATGAGGCACGGCCCCTTTTCGGTATCTTTTTCAATGAAGCACTGCGCAGCCCGTAGTGCCTCAAAATAAAATCTAGCCGAAAAAAGTGTGCCTCAAAACTCAGAAATCTAGCCGAGCGATTCCGCTACGCGGAAGTGGAAAGAGTATTACCCTTATCCCGGTTGAATTGCAAGAGCGTGTTTCTGGCCGTGTCAAAAGCTTTCTTGAGTTCGATAGGGTTGAGCGAGGCGGCCATGCCGCGCAGCTTCGCCTTGGACTCCTCGGAAACATCGGGAGAGTCAAGCAGCCGTTGGTACGGGGTTTTCGGATCCTTTTCGTAGATCCTTTTATACCTGCCGTCGGCTTGTTTTTCCTTGCCTGAAAGCTTGATGGTGGGGTACCAGAAGTTGATGAGGGGGACCAAAAAGCGGTACGCCTCGGCCAGTGCATTTTGCTCGAAATCGGTGTCAAAACGGCTGGGACCTATCATTTTTCGAACTTTATCGCCGTTTTTCTGCTCGACAAAGCAATTGTCGTTTTTGCGGTACGGGCGGCCGCGGGTGAACTGGACCTGGTTTTCGTTGCACCACAGAAGGAGCTGTTCGTTGATGAACTCGCCGCCGTTATCGCTGTCAACACCGCGCAGGGGGAAGGGCAGCCGGGCCGCCATCCCGGCGATGTTTTCCTTGACCCAGCGGTGGGCGCGGTTGCGCAGGGCGAAAACTTCGGTCCAAGCGGAATACACATCGGTTACGGTGAGGGTGCAACAGAACTCCCCCGACGAGTTGGCCCCACAGTGGCAGACCGTGTCG
>BNVF01000053.1 GCA_025997895.1 Spirochaetia bacterium | reverse complement strand
ACATTCCCGCCCAGACCGATACTATCACTTACAACAAGGCAAACACAATCGTAACCATCACCACAGCTGACAGCACCGAGCGCACCATTCAGAAAGACGGCAACGGCAGACTCTTCACCGTGGGCGGTACTTCCACCACCGCCAGGAACGCCAAACTGGTAGTGGACGGGAGCGTTACCCTCAAGGGCATTGCCGCCAACGATGCCGCGCTGGTGGGAGTAGAGTACGGCGGCCAACTGGCGCTGAAAGGCAACGCCAAGGTAACCGAGAACACTTCCACCATTAACGCCGGCGGGGTGTACCTGCTCGACAACGCTACGAACCGCACAACCCTCACGCTGGACGAAAATGCGGAGATAAGCGACAACCACCTGAAAACAAGCGGGAATGCCCTTGGCGGCGGGATCACTTCGCAATATGGGAACATTACCCTTTCGGGCAACGCGAAAATTGCCAACAATAGCGTCGAATCAAATGCCAGCTACGCCTTTGGCGGCGGGGTGTACATCATATATGGAAACCTCACCATGAGTGGAGGGGAAATAAGCGGCAACCTTGCCAAATCAGCCACCAGCTTAGCAGGGGGCGGCGGGGTAAGCATGAACCAAACAGACGTAATCTTCACCATGAGCGGCGGGGAAATCAAGGACAATAGGCTTGAGTTCGTCACCTACGGTGCGGGCAGCGGTGTCTTTGTGGGCGGCGGCTCCTTTATCCTTACCGGAAGCGCCAAGATAACGCCGAAAACCGGCGGCGCATACACCACCACCGCCGATGACCGGAACAGCATCCATCTGAACAACGTAATTTATCCCCTCCGCATACAGGGAACCCTGAACGAATCCACTGTGGGTCTGATTGATCTTGTCAGCACATGGACGGCCAGTAACGCAGTGCTTGTCGATGAAAGCGGCGGTGCGTTAACCAATGCGCCGGTTAGTAAATTCAGCCTGGGGCATAAAATCCCAACCACCGCCCCATACACCCGAACGGACATTTCCACCAAAACGCTGGGAACCGACGGGAAAATTGGCGATCTGTAAAAAGGAGTAAGGAAGAGAGAAAGAATATGAACCACAGACCACACGGACAGCACGGACTTTTGCTTCAAAATCCTATTCTTTTGTCCGTACTATCCGTGAGGTCGACTTTTCCACTCTTTGGGTGGAAAAGTGGTTTAATTTGGAATTGCGTGCGTCACGGAAAGCCCGTGAAAGGAGGATTTAGGAAGAAACCTTTCGAGATGACCTAGTGAAACCACGGGAAACCGTGCACTTCACCCGGAAAGGCGTAGCGAGCCGTCGGAAGCGAGTGCGGGAACTGCGTTCCCGATGCATGGGTCTTGGAGACAAGGCTCGTGAAGCGTAGACAGCGAATACAAAAGCCGCGTGAAAGAGCCTCGAAATAAGCAATGCAAAGGGTTTTCACTGTGCAATTAGTGGGAACGAGAGCCCACCTGCGATAAGCGAGCAGGGAGCCCAGCCGGGGTCAGAGAGCGGGGCACATGTATAGGAGGTCATACGGGAACGTGAGAGGACTCGCCGTCTCTGGCAAACAGGCCGCAAAGGGCAGAAGCGGGATATAAGCAGACCCGGCTTTCCCCCCGCTCTGGGAGGAAGGAGACCGAAAAGGTAACACGAAGAAAGAGCACATTGCCAGTATCGCCAGAGCGAGGTAAACCGAAGCGGGGCGAGAAGGACGGAGAGTAGTCGGAGCATAGTCATAGTACCGATGAGAGGGGGAACCTAACCTATGGGACCCTAACCTAACGCGGAGGGAAGGGCTGTGCCTGGAAAAAGGACTGATAAGGGGAAACACCATGAATACACAGGAATTCTGGGATACGGTGTCAACGAGACAGTATCGGATAACGGAAGCGGCCCGGAAACACTCCGGGGAGAGTTTAGTGAGTGCGGACCTTTGGTCCGATAGCGCATCACATAGATGTGCCGTGGATGTATTGCGCGTATGATTGGACGCGCAAGGATGGAGCGAAAGGGATAGACGGAGTAGGAGCAGCGGAATACGAACAGGGACTGATGGCCAAGCTGGAAAATCTGGTTGAGCTGCTGAAAAGCGGCACATACCGGGCACCGGCAGTAAAGCGGGTATACATACCCAAAGCGGGGAGTACAACCGAGAAACCTCCCACGCGCAAGCGTGTTCTTCATAGGAATACCAACGTATGAAGACAAAATACTCCAGCGGGCGGTACAGATGGTATTGGAACCGATATACGAGAGGGAGTTCTATGACTTCTCATACGGGTTCAGACCGGGGAAATCAGCCCACGATGCCCTTGAACGAATCTGGAAGGAAAGCATGGCTATAGGCGGTGGTTACATCATCGACATGGACATAAGCAAGTACGCGAACCGAAGGTTCGATGACACCATACCACATGACAAACTTCGGGAAATACTGGGACGCAGGGTGAGCGATGGAGTGATACAACGGATAATCGGCAAATGGCTGAACGCCGGGGTGATGGAACAGGGAAACCTGCACTACCCCGAAAAAGGAACCCCGCAAGGGGGAGTAATCTCACCGATATTGAGCAACATCTACCTTCACGAGGTGCTGGACACATGGTTTGTAGAAACCGTGAAGCCGCTCCTGAAAGGGAAGGCATACCTGGTGCGATACGCTGATGACGCAATCATCGGCTGCGAGCTGGAAGAGGACGCGAACCGGATAATGAAGGTCTTGCCGCTCCGATTTGCAAAGTACGGTCTTACCATACACCCGGAAAAGACCAGGCTGGTTGACTTCACCAAACCACGGGGAAACAACCGAAAAGGAGCGGGCAGCTTCACATTTCTTGGCTTCATCGAACCTTCGGTTCGCCACTATTGGAGGAAGTCGAGAAAGGGTAATTGGGTCGTGTACCGGAAAACAGACCGCAAGCGGCTGGCGTCGAACCTTTGGTTCGCAGCGATAGCGGCGATCGCCCAATGGTGCAGAAACTTTCGGCACACACCGCTTAAAGAGCAACGAGTAATGCTGGCGGCAAAACTGAAAGGGCACTATGCATACTACGGGATTACGTGCAACGGACAAAGCATAGCCCAATACTATTGGGCAGTACGAGGGTCATGGTTCAAATGGCTCAACCGTCGGTCAGGCAGAAAATCCTATACCTGGGAGCAATTTACGGAATACTTGAAAAACTTTCCGCTGCCAACACCCAGGATTGTACACTCATACGCTCAGTGAAACTTTTTCCAGAGGAGCCGGATGCCTTAATTGGGCACGTCCGGATCTGTGGGGGGGCCGGGTGGATGACTGCCCGGTTCTACCCGACTGCCCTGGCAGGCCCTTGCCTTGCCCTGCCGGACATAGTCAAGACTATGGCGGAACTTGAGACTCTGGAAAATGTTACACATAACTCGGCATTCGGCCTTTCATTTCATTATCCCTGTTGAAATCAAGTAACCAGTAAAAACCTCATACTCTTTTTCCATCAGGGCCAGGGTTTCCTGCCTATCAGCAACGCTAATGGCTTGATATCCCTGCGTAAAATTCCGCCCAAGGCTATGCTGCTCAATACCAGTTTGCCGACAGCCCCGCAGGGGAATAGGCCCCAAAAAATTGGCTCCATATTAGGGCTTAAAAATCGTCGCTTGACACGATACACTAAAGTGTATACAATAACTTTGTGTTAAGGAAACAAGCAAATGCCTAAACGCTACAGCAGTATCGAGTTGATAAAAATGGCTGAAAAAGATGGTTGGTTTCAGGTGAATCAAACTGGAAGCCACATTAAATTCAGGCATTCGTCAAAAAAAGGTATTGTGGTCATCCCGAATCACGGTAAAGATGTGCCGCAAGGGACAGCAGCAAGTATTCTGCGGCAGGCAGGATTAAAGTGAGGTAGTATGAAAAATTATATTGCATTATTTGAGTATGAAACAGGGAGTGAAGAATTTGGCGTGGTATTTCCTGATTTGCCGGGTTGTTTTTCCGCGGGGACAAATTATGCCGATGCTGTCCGAATGGCGCATGAGGCGCTCGCGCTTTATGCCGATAGTGAGGATAATTTGCCGGAGCCCCGGACGCTGGAAGAAATAAAAGAACAATGGGCAGATTGGCATGAGTGGGAGAAAAACTGTACATTCTTTGTCAGCGAAGTTGCATTTTATCCCTTAAAACCGCGAGCCCGGAAGTTCAATATCAGCATGGATGAGGGCCTTGTAAGCCGAATTGACCGCGTAACAAAAAATCGTTCTGCGTTTATTGAACGGGCAGTTGAAAAATTACTTGAAACCGGTGTAAGTACATAAAAAAGCTATGTTCGATAGCCATTAGCGTAGTTGGTAGCGAATTTATACCTTTGTTTTGAAGAACCCCTGGAAAAATAAAAAAACCCCCCGGGAAAAGGAGGTGAGGAAACCCGGGAGGCTGCTGATATACGACAGCTGAAAAACAAGAGGTGTTAAACATCTTATAGATGATTGATTAGAAGACAGCAACAGTAGCAGAACTCATCTAAACCGTATCATCAGTCTATATTAAACTTACTCATTTTATATCCCAAAGTCAAGTGGTTTTTGCAAAATATTATAAAAAGAGTAAGGATATTTTTAAGAAAGATGTAAACCAAAATCAAGAACTTGTTCAAATTTGAGTTTTGTGTAATACTTATTATTGTGAAGGATGCATTTAAAACCTTTAATTCAGGCCGGGCCAACTTTATTTTGATGGCTTTTATCGCGTTTATTATCGCCGGGGCAGTGCTAAAACTCACCAGTTCAATAATTTTGCCTTTTACTATCTCCCTATTGCTGGCTTTTGTGATGTATCCGCTGGTTTTGGGGCTGGATAAGCTTCATTTCCCCCGGGGTATTTCGGTTTTATTGGTAGTTTTGATTATTATTACCGGTTTGTACATCTTTTGCATGGTAATTTTTCGCTCAGGAAGGCTGATTATATCTACTTATCCCAGGTATGAAAGCCGTTTAACCGAAATTTATGTCTGGGCTGCCCGTTTTTTTGAGCTTTCCTATAACGAGGACATGACTTTTTTCGAGAATATCTGGAATCAACTGGGTATTCGGCACATGATCCGCAGTTTTACCTTCTCTTTTTCCAATTTCTTTTTTCTGTTCCTTAAAGACGCCGTAATGGTGGTACTTTTTGTGGTGTTTATCCTGGTGGAAGCGAGTCAGATTAAAGAAAAGCTGGAACTTGCCTTTGAGAAGCGTTCAAGCCAGATTAAACACATGGGCGATGACATCATGCGCCAGGTTACCCGGTATTTAACGGCGAAATTTCTCATTTCTCTGGTTACCGGCCTGGTAATTGCCATTTGTCTGCGCCTGGTGGGTCTGGAATTTGCCCTGGTGTGGGGTATTATTCAGTTTGTTTTGAATTTTATCCCCAGTTTGGGCAGTATTGCCGCAGGTGTGGCTGTCTCCCTTTTCGCCCTGCTTCAGTTCTGGCCCGATCCGGCGCCGGTGATCATCGTGATCGTCATCATGCTGGGCGTAAACATGATCATCGGCAATATACTGGACCCTAAAATCATCGGCGACAATGTGGGAATTTCCCCCCTGGTGGTGCTCGTCTCATTGGTGATCTGGGGCTGGCTCTGGGGTTTTGCCGGCATGGTTCTGGCGGTACCCATGATGGTTGTTATCAAAATTGTCTGCGAGAATTTCACCTTTCTGGAGCCCCTCTCGATTTTGTTGGGCTCCCGCAAGGCAATATTGTCAAAAAAGGCGGCGATGGAGAAGGCGGAGGAAACTGAAATAGACAGTGCCTCGCTGTGAGCCTTGCGCCGGCTACCGCATCCCGCCCATCATCTGCTGCATGGCGGCGGGGTTTCTCCCCATTTTTGCCATTTTCTTCATCATGCCACGCATTTTTTCAAACTTTTTGATGAGCCGGGCAACTTCCGCTACCGATGTACCTGAGCCCCTGGCAATGCGGCTGCGGCGGGTGGGGCCGATGATGAGGTGGTTGGCCCGCTCTTTGCGGGTCATGGACGAGAGAATCACTTCCTGCCGTTTCAGGTCCGCCTTGTCAATGTCGTCTTCGCTAATCTGGCCCTGCATACCGGGGATCATTTCCAGCATGGATTGAAGGGAGCCCATTTTTTTTACGGCCCGGAGCTGGTCAAGCCAGTCCTCCAGGGTAAAGTTTTCCTTCTCCATTTTTTTCTGGAGTTCCAGGGCTTCTTTTTGATCGATGACTTCCTGGGCTTTTTCCACCAGACTCACCACGTCGCCCATGCCCAAAATACGGCCGGCAATGCGGTCGGGGTGGAAAGGCTCAAAGTCCTCGGGCTTTTCGCCGGTACCCACAAATTTGAGGGGCTTGCCGGTGATGGTCTTGAGGGAGAGGGCCGCGCCGCCCCTGGTATCGGAATCGAACTTGGTCAGGATGACGCCGGTAAGGCCGATTTTTTCGTCAAAGGTTTTGGCAATGTCTACGGCGGATTGGCCGGTCATGGCGTCGGCAACCAGGAGCATTTCATCGGGCTGGGCGTCGTCTTTAAGCCGGGAAAGTTCCTGCATCATGGGCTCGTCGATCTGCAGCCGGCCGGTGGTGTCGATGATGACGGTGTCGATGAGGTTCTGCTTTGCCCAGGTCATTGCGTTACGGTACACTTTTACGCTGTCTGTTGCGCCGTCTTCTTTGTGAACCGGCACGCCGATTTGGCCGGCAAGAACGGCCAACTGTTCCATTGCGGCGGGACGCACCAGGTCGCAGGCAACCAGCAGGGGCTTGCGGCCTTCTTTCTTGAGGCGCAGCGCCAGCTTGGCAGAGCTGGTGGTTTTGCCCGAGCCCTGCAGGCCCAGCATGAGCACCGTGGAGATAACATCGGGTCCCCGCAGCTTTAGGCCCTGGGCAGCGGCGCCTTCGGGGCCGGTTTCGCCCAAAAACGAAACCAGTTTGTCGTGAACAATTTTGACAAACTGCTGACCGGGGTCCACAGCGCGGAGTACTTTTTCGCCCTTGGCTTCCTCAATGGTGGAATTGACAAAGCGACGCACTACCCGTAAGTTTACGTCCGCTTCCAGCAGCGCCATCTTGATGGTATCTACTGCATCATCAATATTTTTTTCGGTAATTGTTGATTTGCCGGCGACAAAGCGCAGGGCGTCAGAAACTTTCTGTGTTAATTTATCAAACATTTTTTTCCTCGCTGGCTGCGCCTGTTCCCGTGCCCGGATTGTCCAGCTTGCCAGTAATGGCTGAAGCAATTCCGTCCTGGTAGCGCTCTTCTTTATGCTTGTACATTAATGCGTCAATATGGGTAATAAAATCCTGGATGGATTGGCCTGAGTTGGTAATATACACATCATAACCGAAGCTCATATAAATCTGATAGGGCCGAATCTTTTTCTGGTTCTGGGTATCAATGGCCCCCTGAATACGATTCATAAGACGTTGTATGTCATTTTCAGCCTTGGTGGCCAGGACAAATTCATCGCCGCCGTAGCGGGCGGCAAAGTCAGAATGACGGATACAGCCTTTGATAATGGCGGCCATGTCCCGCAGGGCGTTATCGCCTTCAAGGTGGCCCAGAGTATCATTGATCTCCTTGAAGCGGTCAAGATCGATCATCACAATGGAATAATCTTCCCTGGCGCTTTGACGGGAGAGTTTATTGATAAACTCATTAAAACTGGAACGGTTGCCAATTCCGGTAAGGCTGTCGAGTTTTGAATCTGACTGGATAATGAAAAAATAAATATACAGAATCGCTGCGGAAAAACAGGGCCAAGTCAGACTGCCTGCCTTGAAAACAATATCCAGGGCGGCGCCGGATCCGGTAATAATAATAAAAAGAACAATCAGATAAGCCTGGGACTGTTTAAAATGTTTTGAAGCCAGGGAAATATCAATTATAATAACCAGAATGACGGCATAACTCAATAACAACCGGAGAAGGTATAATTTTCCCGGTGTATAAATATTGTTTTCGGATATAGAAAAATAATAACCCAGTGGCAGATTGCATATAACGCTGATTATATGGAGCAGTAAAAAACCGCATATAATGTAAATAAACTTTTTTGATCTGGCAGTATTGCCATAGGCGAAGTAATCGATAAAAACCGCGCCCAGATAATAAGTACAATTTTGCGCAACCAAAAAAACGGAGATTACAAGGTACATGATATTGTTTACCGCCGGCTCTGGAAGACCCGCAATCATGCGGCTGATAAAATCCATGATCACCGAAACAAAGGCGGCGGCCAGCATGGTCAACAGTAGCTTCCGCTGAAACGTATCGGCGTTGAATTTACGCAGATAATCAATTGAGATGAGGATAAGCGTAAAGCATGAGCCGACAGCGGTATTGATGTAAATTGTTGGACTCATATTTTCCCCCCGGCCGCTTTATCGCCGGCGCGACGACGCATTTCCTTGTGCTTGTACATCAGGCTATCAATATGGGTCAAAAAATTCTCGATAGTTCTGCTGCCATCGGCAGTAAAAACGTCATAACCGTAACTTATCTCTATTTTAAAGGGCCGTATGTTTTTCCCGTTCTGCCGGTCAATAGCTTCCTGAATATGCTGCATAAGGGTATCGATACCGTTTTCTACCCTGGAGGCAAGTACAAATTCATCGCCGCCGTAACGGGCGGCAAAATCGGAGCCCCGCAGACAGCTCTTGATAATCGCCGCCATGTCCCGCAGCGCATTATCCCCCTCCTGATGGCCCAGCGTATCGTTAATGTGTTTAAAGTGATCCATGTCTATCATCACAATAGCCCAGGACTCACCATTGCTGCTCTGCGAGAGCCGGTTGGTAAATTCATTAAAACTGTAACGGTTTCCAATTCCGGTAAGACTGTCGATTTTGGTATCGGCCTGGAGTATGAAAAAATAAGAATAGAGCAGCGCTGCGGTCATACAGGGCCAGACCAGTTTTACTGTGGTATAAATAATATCTATTGAAGAACCAAAAAACGAAAGACCTACCAGCAGAAAGATCATGGACAGATAGGATGTTTTAAAACCCCGGCGGGAAACAAAAATCTCAAAGAGCGCGAAAAGTATTGGGCAATAGCTGATAATAAGGCGAATATAGTATTTATCACCATGATAAAAAATATTGGTTGCTTCATCAATATAAAAATAAAAATGATACTTAAAATTAAGCAGCAAGATGAGCGCATGAATAACAGTAATTAAATAAACAATAAGTTTGAGTTTTTTAACCCGATCAATATCCTTAAATATCATGTGATCCACAAAAATTATAATATAAAAATAAGCCAGTACCTGAAAAAGATAATAAACGATCGTCAATCCGTAGAGCGCTATGTATGCGTTTCTACCGGGTCTTCCCTCAAGAAGATAGTACGCTATATCGCCTATCATGGGAATTAAAGTGAAAATTAAAAGGCTACAGAAAATATGCTTTTGAATATGATCGGTATTGTATTTTCGGACATAGTCTGCGAACACAAGAACGATGATGAGAGCCGAGCCCAGTATAGTATTTAATGCTATTGTCAGCTGCATCTCAATTCCTTAATTGAACGGATTCCTTTCGCTGATCGCTCTTATGTTGAAACACCAGTCCGTTGAGATGTTGCAGGAATTCCTCTATGGTTTGATCGGTTTTCGTGGTAAATGTCGCATAACCGTAACTGATTGACAATGTATAGGGCCGTCCCTCTTTCTGATTGTGGTTTTCCAGAGTCCGCAGTATCCGGCTGATAAGCCGTTCAATGTCGAACTTCGACCTGATGGCGACTATAAATTCATCCGCCCCCATACGGGCAATAAAATCTGACTGCCGGGAACATCGTTTCAAAATCATGGCCATATCCAAAAGGGCCGTATCACCCGCCTCGGTGCCATGCTCGTCGTTTATTTTTTTTAATCCGTTAATATCAAACATGACCATTGCGTAGGACTGTTTGGCATTCATCCGCGCCACCCGGTTGATAAATTCCGAGAAGCTTGACCGGTTTCCAATGCCGGTAATGGAATCCTGGGTGGTGTCACTGCGGATGATTACAAAATAGGTACTGAGGAGGGCTGCGGAAAAAAAGGCCCAGATAAAATTCTCGCCGGTGACTACCATATCCAGGGCAGCGCCTAAGCCTACCAGGATGGAAAAAATCACAATCATGTACATCTGGCTTTTGGACAAAAATTTTGCGGACAGAAAAAGGTCGATAATGGCAAACAGAACCGCACTGTATCCAATGTAGAAACGGATCAGAAAATAGGTTCCATTCACATAACGGTTATCGGCATCAATATAAAAATAAAATTTCAAGAAAATATTCAGAATGATAACTAAAAGATTTATCGCCATTATCATGAAAACAATACGGACAAATTTTATGCTCCGTGAACTGTTCTTGCTGGCAACATAATCGACAAGCGCAACTGCCTGGTAATAGGAAAATTGCTGAAAAAGAAAATAGAGCATATAAATAACATTAAGAAGCACATAAACAAGCGGGCCTTCCTGTCCTTGCAGTGCGGCGCCGATAAAATTGGTAAGAATAGCCGCGAAGATGGCGATTACAATGGAAAGAAACACCTTTCGCTGAAAAATATCGGTGTCTACCTTGCGGGCATAATTAACAAAAATTACAACCAGAACCAGACCGGTGGCGATGAGCGGATACAAGGGGAGATTATTCAAAAAAGAAAATACATTCATATTTTACCGCTCCTGACCTGGTTTGTAATCCCTATCCTAATTCATTCAGGAAATTCCGCAAAAAATCAAGCGGTTCGATTTCTCTGTTTAAAATCTGGTACAGCCCGACGGAAATGGGCATTTTCAATTTATACTTGTCCGCCAGGATACGTACGTATTTAGCCGCAGCCACGCCTTCGGGAAGATAGCCAAGCTCCCCAATTCTTGCCAAAAGATCTTCCACATCCTTAAAGGGCTCCAGAATTTTTTTCTCGATGATCTCCCTGCCAAAGCGGCGGTTTCTGCCGAACACCGAGCGGCAGGTAACATCCAGATCCCCAATTCCTGAAATGGAAGTAAATGTTTCAGGGTGAGTGGCGCCCATAGCCCTTCCCAGTGTCTGGATCTCGTTGAGCCCCGCCGCAAGCAGCAACGACTCGGTTCCATCGCCAAACAAGTTGGCGTCGCCAAATAAATTGGCGTCGCCAAACAAGTTGGTATCGCTATCCGGCCCCATTGTTTTGATGGCGTCCAGCATACCAAAGGCGATGGCAATAACGTTTTTCGCCGCCGCCGCCACCTGCACTCCCCGGACATCAAAGGATGAAAACACAAAGAGTCCGCCGCTTTTTAGCAGTTCCCTAAAGCGGATGGAATTCTTGGGATTTTCACTGGCGGCAATAAGGCCGGTGATTTTCCCCCTGGACACCTCCTCGGCGTGGCTGGGCCCGGCGATATACACCAGTGATTGCCGGTAAAAGCCCGGAAGATAATCCTCCAGAGTTTCAAGGATCAGCCGGGGCCCCCTGGGAGTAGGCAAAAAACCCTTGGTGATCACTGCAATGGCAGTTTCTCCATCCCTAATTGAGGGCACCATGAGAATTTTTTTAACTGTTTCCAGCAGATACAACGACGGCGCCGCCAGAATAAGGAATTCCCGGCCATTTGCAGCTTCCTCAATATCAGTGGTAGCCTGCAAAAGATCCGGTAAAACCACATCCGGCAAATAACGGGAATTCTGATGCCTTACATTGATGTCCTCTTGGGTCTCATTTTCGCGGCTCCAGATGACCACTTCCTTGCCCTTATCGGCAATCACCTTGGCAACCGCCGTCCCCCAGGCTCCGGCCCCCAGTACCGCTGTTTGCGCACTCATGGTTTATTATACCGAAAAACCCCTGATTTGACAATCTGCGGATGTTAGTAATAATTATATGATATATGAGCCAGTGATCCGGGTGGCTTGCTATCCGCATTATGATAATAACCGATTCAATCTCTTGACGAAGTCCGCCGGGTCTTTCAGCTTCACTCCCTCAACCAGCAAAGCCTGATCGAGTAACACCCCCGCCACATCGGCAATACGCGTCTCATCATCAACATCCTTAAGGCCTGCTACAATGGGATGATCGCCGTTCACTTCCAGAATGGGTTTGATGTCGGGCACTTCCATGCCGCCGCCCATTGCCTTCATCATCTGGGCCATCTGGATTGAGGGGTCGTTTTCGTCAGCCACAATGCAGGAGGGAGAATCGTGGAGACGGCGGGAAAGTTTGACGTCCTTGACCCGGTCGCCCAGAGCTTTCTTGAGTTTTTCGATAACTGGCTTGGCTTCCTTTTCGGCGGCATTGTCTTTCTTTTCACCCAGTTCCTCGTCCGCGCCGGCGCGGTTTACCGCTTTCAGTTCCCAGGTCTGGCTTTCGCTCTTGCCGTCTGTGCCGGGAGTTTCTAACAAACCTTTGGTTTGACGATAACTGTGCAGGGAGGGAATCACGATGTCGTCGATTTCATCGTCCATGATGAGGACTTCAATTTCCTTGGCACGATAGGCTTCCAAAAGCGGCGAAGAACGCAGGGTTTTTTCATCGCCCCCGGTGATGTAGTAAATGTGCTTCTGGTCGCTTTTCATGCGCGAGACGTAATCGGCGAAACTGGTCCAGCCGGACGAGCCCTCCACGGCGGTACTCTTGAAGCGCACCAAATCCTGAATGGCGTCGCGGTTGGCAAAGTCCTGGTAGAGTCCCTCCTTGAGGGGGCGGTTAAACTGGCTGATAAAATCAGTCCACTTTTGTTTGGCTTCGTCAGAACCGGCGGCGGCGTTATCCGCCATTGCCTTGAATTCGGAGAGCAGTTTTTTTACCGAGGCATTTTTTATATTAAGGAGAATTTTATTCTGCTGTAAAATTTCGCGGCTTACGTTAAGAGGCAGGTCCTCTGAATCGATAACGCCCCGCACAAAACGCAGCCAGGTGGGCATAAGTTCCTTGTCATCGTCGGTGATAAATACCCGCTTTACGTAGAGCTTGACGCCGGGCTTGTAGTCCACATTGTACATATCGAAAGGTGCCTTTTTGGGGATGTAGAAAATGGTGGAATATTCCAGGGTTCCTTCGGCTTTGGTGTGGATGTAGTGCAGGGGCTCATCGGTGTCGTGGCCAAGCTGCTTATAAAATTCGTTGTAGTCTTCGTCCTTGAGTTCCGTCTTGGAGCGCCGCCAGATGGCCGTGCCGGAGTTAATACGGTCGGTTTTGGTTTTACTGCCCTTTTCGCTTCCGGAGGAACCTTGGTTCCCATCATCCCATTCCTTTTCGTCATAGGTCAGGTAAATGGGAAAGGCCACATGGTTGGAGTAACGCTTGATGATGTCTTCAATAGACCAGCGGTTGGCGTATTCGGTTCCTTCGTCTGTTAGGTGAAGAAGTACCGTGGTTCCCTGGCTGTCCCGTACCGCGCTCTCAATTTCAAAACCTTCTTTGCCGTCGCTGGACCACTTCCATGCGGTCTCCTCGGCGGCTTTACGGCTTGTCACTTCTATCTTGTCGGCAACCATGAAGGCCGAGTAAAAACCCACGCCGAACTGGCCGATGAGGTTGGAATCTTTCCTGGCATCTGCGGCGAGTTTTTCCACAAAGGCTTTGGTACCGGAACGGGCTATAGTGCCCAGGGAGTCGATCAAGTCTGCCTCGTTCATGCCTATTCCGTTGTCGGAGATCGTGAGGGTTTTGGCGTCTTTGTTAAAGGAAATATCGATCCGGGGCTCAAAATTGATGGATTTGTAGACATCGTCTGCCACGGTAAGGTACTTGAGCTTGTCCAGGGCGTCGGAGGCGTTGGAGACAAGCTCCCGCAGAAAAATCTCCCGGTTGGAGTAGAGGGAGTGGATAATAAGGTGCAGTAACCGGCTTACTTCGGTCTGAAATTGGTGTTGTGCCATGATGGGCTCCTTGCAGCATAAAAATTGATATTAATGTATGAGAATATTAGCAAGAGTGAATAGGAATGTCAAATGTCATAGTTACAGGTTCTTGATTTCCAGAAAATATCGAATAATGCGGTCGGT
Source organism: Spirochaetia bacterium (assembly GCA_025997895.1). GTDB lineage: Bacteria > Spirochaetota > Spirochaetia > Treponematales > Breznakiellaceae > WQXQ01. The sequence continues at coordinate 10,572 of BNVF01000053.1, read as the reverse complement.
AATATACTGCAGCAGCCGCTTGCCTTTTTCCGGGTTTGCTTTGCTTGCCGCTCCCAATACGCCGTTATGGGGTGATAATTCCACACTGAACCATCCGTCGCCATAAGGTTTCAGCGTTACCAGGCAGTCCAAAGATGTGGATATTCGATCATGGTGAACGACAGAGGGCATGGCGTGCTGTAGTATGGAAGTTTCAATTTCTCCGGCATGAATGTCCGATGACAAAGGCGTCTCTATCAGCGTCTGAACTTCGTCAAAAAAAGAAGAATCCCACAAATTAATGACAAAAACAGGAAAGCAATATTTTTGTTTCCACTCCTTTACATGGGCATTAAGCAGAGAAGTGTTTCCTCCGTGGGAATTGAGGATTATCAATTTTTTTATTTTATGCATTTTCAGGCTGAACAGTATATCTTCCACAATAGATATTATAGTATTACTACTCAATGAAACCGTGCCGGGGAAATCCAAATGTTCATGGCTACTACCGTAATGTATGGCCGGAAGTAAGAGCATATTGCCGGTAATGCGCTTGTCTTCTTTTAAATTTTTTAGAATGGTCTGTAAAATGAAGTCATCGGTTCCCAGCGGCAAATGCCGTCCATGCTGTTCCATGGCGGCGATTGGCAGAACATAGCAGGCGCCCTCTGTATCCATCTCATCAATATCCTGCCATGACAGGCTGTTTGCTTCTATCAACATAACCACACTGCTCCTTTTTATAGTTTCTCCCGTTCATAGTTCATGCCCAGCGCTGCCGGAAAGCGGGAATGTTTTGAAGTAATTACCATTACAATAATGGTCAACAGATATGGTAACATCAACATGAGTTGATAGGGCATATTTACTCCTGCGGCTTGCATGCGCAACTGTAAAGCATCAGTGGTCCCAAACAGTAATGAAGCGAAAAACACCATCCAGGGATTCCATTTACCAAAGATAACGATTGCAAGCGCTATAAAACCACGGCTGGCGGTAATATTATCCATAAAATAATTCAAGGATATGAGTGAGAGATAACTTCCACCCAACCCGGCCAGACTGCCGCATATAGCCATGGAGCTATACTTAATGACGTTTACTTTTACACCCAGGGTTTCCGCCGCTCGGGGGTATTCCCCTGTAGCGCGAATTTTCAATCCAAACTGGGTCTTGAAGAGGATATAATAGCTGACAGTGACAATTACGATTGCAACATAAAAAAGAAAATTCTGTGAAAAAAATATTTCGCCAAGCCAGGGGATTCTGCTCAGCAGGGGAATGGCGAATTTACCGGTACCTACACCTGCCCGGGGCGGCGCAGTTGTTATGCCAAAAACAATGCGGTACCAGAAACTTGTAAAGCCCAGGGAAAACATATTGAGCGTGATGCCTACCACAACATGTTGGGCGCCCAGCGTGATACAAGCTAAAGCCATCAACAGCGCCTGCAGCATACCTCCCAGCATACCGGCGGCCAGGGCCAGAAAAATATTATGGGTGTAATAACCTGCCACAAATGAGAGAAACGCTCCCATAAGCATTTGCCCCTCCAGGTTGATATTCAGGATACCTGAACGTTCGGCAAAAATTTCGCCTGTTGCCGCCAGCAGAATGGGCATTGACATTCGCACACCGGCGGCCAATAGGGTAATAATAAATACCTGGGAAAAAATAGACGACACTATGCTTCTTCCTTGCCGATACCAACAAACTGCCGCTTCATTGTAATGCGCGCCCATATATTAGGCGTCACCAAAAAGAAGAAAATGATCAGGCTTTGTATAACATTTACAATGGATGTTGGTACATTCATCTCAATTTGCATGGAATTGGCGCCCACTGTCAAGGCGCTGATAAAAAGACTGCCGAACACTACGGCATAAGGATTAAGTTTTGCCAGCAGGGCAATAAGTAAAGCCGTGAATCCAAAATTGGTGGTAATGCCTTCCAGTACCCGGTAATGCGAACCATATACTTCTGCCATGCCTGCAAGCCCGGAAAAGGCGCCGGCGATAAACAGTATAAGTACAGTATAAAACTTTATATTGATACCCCCGTAAACCGCCGCATTCGGGGAAGCCCCCACCGTTTGGATACGATAACCCAGCAGGGTTTTTTTCATCACAATCCATAAGATGATCGCCGCCGCCAATCCCAGGACAATACCCCAATGCGCACGGGAACCCTGTATCAATTTAGAAAAATGATACATCCTGGGCAATGCCCTGGTTTGCGGAATGCCGCCCGGCGCTTTTAAAGGGCCTCCTACGCAATAGGATACGAAATAGAGCGCCACATAATTCAGCATTATGGTAACAATTACTTCACTGGTATTAAAATATGCTTTTAGGAAACCGGCAATCGCGCCCCATAAACCGCCTCCGACGATACCGGCGGTGATCGCCAATATCCATACAAGCAGCGGTGAGCTTGAGGGCATATATAAGCCCACACAGATAGATGCAATTGCCCCTATATAGAACTGGCCATCTCCGCCCAGGTTGGACAGGCCGCCCTGGGCAGCCAAAGACACTCCCAGGCCGATGATGATCAGGGATGTTGATTTTGCGAGTATCTCCAAAGTGCCGGTAAGTCTGCCAAAAGTGCCCCGTATCATTGCGGTATAAGCGGTTACAGGATTCACCCCCAATACCGCAATAAAGGCAAGGCTGACAATAAAAGCAATTAAGATCGAGAAAAGAAAAACACCGGCATCGACGGCAAATTTGCTGCCGTACTGTTTTTTTAAATCAGGCAATTTTACTTTCTCCAATCATGTCTGATTTTGCACCACCCATTAACATACCGATATTCTCAAGGTTTAGCGAATCTCCCTTTAACGATTCAGAGATACTTCCATTGTGCATAACAACAACTGAATCTGATAATGCGAGAATTTCCTCTAATTCTGATGAAACCAGTAATACCGCCGCGCCTGAATCGCTTGCCTCTATTATTTTTTTATGTATAAACTCTATCGCGCCTACATCCAGCCCCCGTGTAGGATGCATGGCTACAAGCAATGTGGGATTTGCATTAAGCTCCCTTGCCAGGATTAGTTTTTGCAAATTTCCACCAGAGAGAAAAGCCACCGGCGCATTACGCTGTGAATAGCGAATATCAAATTCTTCAATGACCATATCCGCTTCTCTCACCAAATTTTTATACCGGATAAAACCATGCCTGCAATATTCAGGATCGGCTGAACGCCGTAATATCAAATTACGTTCAATATCGAAGGTTTGTACGGATCCTACCTTTTTACGGTCCTCGGGTATCAGCGCTACGCCGTTTTTGATTAAGTGCGCGGGCTTATGATGAGTCAGCTCTTTTCCGCATATAAAAACATGGCCTTTTTGTACCGGCCGCAAACCGGTGATCGCCTCTATCAATTCTGACTGACCGTTTCCATCTACACCTGCTACGCCCATAATCTCGCCGCGTCGGATTGTTAAATCCAAGCCCTCTATGGTTGCCACCCGGCGTTTTCCTTTTACATGGAGATTCCTCAATTCTAAAACAGCTTCGCCTGCTGCATGGCCGCCGATTTTTTCCACACACAGCAGCACATCCCGGCCGACCATCATACGGGCCAGTTCCTGGGTCGTCACATGCGCTGTATCCAGGGTACTTACATTCCTGCCCCGGCAGAGTACGGTAACACGATCGCTGATCTCTTTTACCTCATCCAGCTTGTGGGATATGAATATTACGGAAATACCGCTTTTTGTCAGTTCCCGCAGGGTTTTGAATAATTCACCCTTTTCTATCGGCGTTAACACTCCTGTTGGCTCATCAAGGATAAGCAGCCTGGAACCACGGTAAAGTACTTTGACAATTTCCACCTGTTGTTGCAGCCCTACCGAAAGGGAATCGATTTTTGCATCCGGATCAATTTGCAAATTGTAGCGCAAAGCAATTTCGAGGATTTTCTTTTTTACCTGATCCTCTTTTAAAAAATATCTCTGCTCATCCTCCAGGCCCAAAGCAACATTTTCCCAAACCTTAAAGGCAGGTATCAGCATAAAATGCTGATGTACCATGCCTATACCAAGTTCAATTGCATTGACCGGACTTTCAATATCCGCCTTCTGACCGTTGAACCAAATTTCGCCGGATGTTGCCTTGTACAATCCATAGAGGATATTCATCAGCGTACTTTTCCCCGCGCCGTTTTCCCCAAGCAATGCCAGAATTTCGCCTTCCTGAACGGTTATGTTGACTTTATCATTGGCCGTAAAATCCCCGAACTTCTTGGTTATATCAACCATCTTAAGCATTTCTGTCATTGCTTTTCCCGGCAGTACGATTATCTCAATTTTTCGTCAATACGTTCATAAACAGCGGGAACTACCAGTTGACCGGAAATAATATTCCTTTTGGCCGTTTCAACCTGCTCCTTTATGTTTTGCGGAATCTTGTCCTCAAAATTGTGATAGGGAGAAATGAAGCAGATTCCATCCGCAATACCCGGAGACCATAATCCGCCAAAGACGCCTTCTTCAATTCGTTTTGCCTGAAGTTTTATCGCACTCGGATTATCGGTGATGAAGCAGGTTATTACACGATCGGGTTGCAGTTCATATTGATCGGCACCATAACCTATCAAATTGACGCCCTGCTGTTCGGCAACTGCCTCAAACACGCCTATCCCGGTTGAATCCGCTGATTGCGCGATAATGTCGGCGCCCATGTCAATTTGAGCAAGGGCGGCTTCCTTCCCTTTGGCAGGATCTTCAAAGGTACCGGTGACTACACCGTACACTTTTGCTTTGGGGTTTATCGCCGCCACGCCCATGACAAAACCTGCCATATCGGATACCTGCGAAGGTATTTCCATACCGGCGACATAACCAATGATATTTGATTTTGTCATACCCCCGGCTACCATGCCGGCCAGGTAAGCCCCTTCATATTCTTTCATATCCATGAAACCGACATTGGCCGGAATATCCGATTCGGAGACGCCATCGGGCATTTTTCCGCTGACAAAAAAACAGACCTTGGGATACTGATCTGAAACTCGCATGACAGGTTCACCGCACTCAAAACCATGACCGATAACCAGGTCAAAATTATTGGCAGCATAGTTATGGAGGGTTTCTTCAATTGAAGAAATTCCGACATTTTCAGTGAATGCCACACTGTACCCTTCGTTTTTTAAATCCATTAAACCTTTGTAAGCGGCTGCATTCCATCCGCCGTCATTCATAGACCCGGGTAACACCAGGGCGACCCGTAATTTTGTGGAATCCACCCCTGGGGTTTTTGACGCGGCAGCGGAACTGTTCTTTGAACACCCCGCCATCAAAAATGCTGTCAGCAACAGAATCGATACCATGATTTTTTTCATACTCGTTTTCCTCCTTAAGAAATACAAAAAAATAATTTTGAGCCGGTTTTTCAAAATCGGCCATTTTGAAACCACCTCTTTTATACTATCATACTAGCAATATTCATGCCAATGTGTATATATTTATATAATAAGGCAATTCCAAACAGGAGGATTAGGAGGATAAATGATGCAAAACGATCTGGTTATAAAAAATATAGCCACAGTGGTCAGCGGGGATCTTGAAAAAGGGGTTATCAAGGATGCCGATACCATTGTAATTCGTAAGGGGCTGATTGCCGGAATTGGCAAAGAAGCCGGGCTTGATCTTTCGGGTATTGATTTGGTGGTAGACGCTGACGGGCAGACAGTTTGTCCGGGTTTTATCGACTGCCATATCCATAATACTTTGGATGACTACGCACCGCAGCGCGGCGCTGTGGGTACTTATTCGGATGCCCTCTTCTACGGTACTACCACTATGATATCCGAAGGCGAGCAGGGACCGGGCTGGCCGCGTTTCTATGATGACGCTATAGGCTGTAAGGCCGCCGCCATACTCTCCAAGAGGGTATTTGATCATTTCCGGCCCGGTGGAGGGCTTAAATTCCACGGCGGCGCTCTGGTACTGGTTCACGGCCTTACAGAAGCGGACTTTAAGGAGATGCATGACGCCGGGGTCTGGTTGATTGCGGAAATAGGCGGCGGCGGTCTTTCGGACCCCGCCGAAGTCGCCCCTATGCTTGAGTGGGCAAAGAAATACGACTTCTTCTATTCAATTCACCTGGCGCCGCCTTCGATCCCCGGCTCTTCCTGGGTAACCAGCGATATGATTCTGAAATTCCAGCCCCATAAAGTGGCGCATACCAACGGCGGATCTACCGCAGTATCCTATGATCATATCGAAAAACTAATGGAGGAAAGTACAATACCTCTTGAACTGGTTGTCAATGGCAACTTCGTCAACTTTAATAAAATACTACGCCGGCTGGACGAGAAAAAGCAGTTAAACCGTATTGTCTTTGGCAGTGATGCGCCGACAGGTCAGGCATCGCTGCCGGGCGCTATAAACCGGGCCATTGTAAAGGCGGCGGCCCTGAATGACATTCCGGCATGGAAAGCCATAGCCATGGCTACCGGGAACAGCGCGGACCTCTATGGACTTAATACGGGTAAAATTGAAGTAGGCCGCGAAGCGGATATTCAGGTTATCGACTGCCCGCCCGGATCGGTTGGACAGGATGCACTTGCGGCTATAGAGAACGGCGATCCCTTTGGCAATTCACTGGTTATCGTAGATGGCCGTATTATCGCCTATCGCGGCAAGGATTCCCGTCCTACTGCCCGGTTCTGCAAAATCAACGGAGAGAAGTCCTACGTTTCCGGCATTACGGAACATCTCTTCTTCCCGCCCCAGCTTGCCCGTCATTACGAGAATTTCTGATATGGCGGCATTACTGATCAGAAACGCCGATGCTGTCGTAACGGCGGACGATGAGGATAGTATCCTCAGAAACGCGGATATTTTGATAAGGGACGGAGTGATTGCCGAAATAGGCCGCAACATTTCCGCAGATACGGAAAAAACCATAGATGCTCATGGCTGCTGGATATATCCGGGCCTGATCAACACTCATCATCATCTGTACCAGACCTTTACCCGTAATCTCCCCATGGTTCAGAAGATGGAACTCTTCCCCTGGCTTGTCACCCTGTACGAAATATGGCGGGGCCTTGATGATGAGGCGATCTATTACAGTTCCCTTACGGGTATGGGCGAGCTGATAAAGTACGGCTGTACTACCGTTATGGATCACCATTATGTTTTTCCACGGGAACGGGAGAACAACTTTATCGGCATGCAGTTTGATGCCGCCAAAGCCCTGGGGCTGCGATTCTGCGCTTCCAGGGGCAGTATGTCCCGGGGCAAGAAAGATGGCGGCCTTCCGCCGGACGATCTTGTCCAGGATGTGGATACCATTCTGGACGACTGCGTACAATTGGTAAAAAAATACCATGATCCTTCTCCCTTGTCTTTCCGCCAGGTTGTACTTGCCCCCTGCTCTCCTTTCAGCGTTACCGATGCCCTGCTAAAAGAAACTGCTGTTCTGGCCCGTAAACTGAAAGTACGTATGCACACCCACCTATGCGAAACAAAAGACGAGGAACGCTATTGCCTTGAGAAAGTGAATATGCGCCCCCTGGCCTATATGGAAAGCTGCGGCTGGCTTGGTGAGGATGTCTGGTATGCTCATGGAATCCACTTTAACGATGAAGAACTGGCTCTGCTTGCAAAAACAAAAACCGGGGTTGCTCATTGTCCTGTTTCAAACATGAAACTTTCTTCCGGCGTTTGCAGGGTATCGGAAATGCTGGAACTGGGAGTTCCCCTGGGGCTCGCCGTAGACGGCAGCGCCAGCAATGACTGTTCCAATCTTCTTGCGGAGATACGGGCTGCTTATTTATTGCATCGTCTCTCCCGGAGTGAAAAAGCGCCCACCGGTTACGATTTTCTCAAAATGGCAACCAGGGGAAGCGCGGCGCTCCTTGGCAGAAATGATATCGGTTGTCTTGCGGTCGGAAAAGCTGCGGATATGTTTGCCCTTGATATTGAGCTTCTTGAACTTGCCGGTGCGCTTCTGGACCCGATGAATATGTTGGGGACCCTTGGTTATTCCCGGCCCGCTGAATGGGTAATGGCCGGCGGTAAAATCATAGCCGAAAAGGGCGTCCTTGCCGGTATTGATGAGCCGGAAGTACGGAACAAGGCAAACGTCTGCGTAAAGGATTTACTGCAAAAGGCAGGAGTATAAGGAAAAATATTATGCTCATTCAACAATTACTCGTGGACAACGCTTTTCGCCATCCTGATAAAATTGCCTTTAACTGGGTTGAACATGAAAAACGCATGACTTTTACGGAGGCGGTTCAGGCGATGGAGAGAACCGCTGGATATCTGCATCATCTGGGTATTCGTAAAGGTGAGCGCGTTACTATTTTTGCGCATAACGGACTTGATTATGTATATACTATGTTTGGCTGTTTCCGCCTGGGAGCCATTGCCGCGCTGGTGAATGTAAAATTCGCCGATGCTCTGGATTATTATTTACAGGATCATACACCATCGGCGCTTGTTTATACCCATGATATGCGGGATGTAGTTCTGAAAGCCGTTAATACGCTTGAAAAAAAACCTGTTCTGGTTTGCATTGATGAAAAGCAAGATGGAGCTGAAAGCCTGCCCGAACTGATGGCGGCGAATTTTACTCCTCCTCCCGATCCTGGGGATGAAAACGCCATTGCGCACCTTTCCTACACTTCCGGAACCACCGGCCTGTCAAAGGGAGCGTGCCTGGCCCATGAGCCGACCATGCGGGCAACCAATTGCATAGCCGAACGCCTGCGTCTCAGCCATCGGGATGTCTCCCTGGGGCCCACTGCTCTGTCAAGCTCTTTTCATCTGGTGGCTAATCTTATGCCTCCCTTGCACCGCGGTATGACGGTAAATATAATGAGCACCTGGTCGCAGGAAAGTGGTTATGAGGCGCTGGAAAAAAATGAGGTTACTTATTTTGCCTCTAATGCCACACTGCTGACCGATATATTGGCGGAATCCCGCAAGCGGGGCAGGCCGCCCAAGAGTTTACGTTTAGGTCTTTCGGGGGGCGGGTCTGTCCCATTGGTATTGAAAAAAGCATGGCGGGATGAATTGAAGCTTCCCCTGGTGGAAAGTTACGGACAGAGTGAGCTTGGCGGTTTTGTCGGCCTTGGGCTGCCGGAATTATTGCCTGACGATCATTTGGCGCCGGTAGGACGGCCGCTGCCCGATAAAAACGTGCGCATTTTTGATGAAAAAGGAGCGGAAGTTCCCCCGGGTGAACTGGGAGAAATATGTCTTGCCGGTGGCTTCATGGTGGGCTACTGGAACAGGCCGGAACAGACCGCTCAAACGCTGCGGGACGGTTTTTTGCATACCGGCGATGCCGGGACCATGAGTGTTAATGGTCTGGTTACTATGAGAGGTCGTTTTAGCGAGCTTATTACCGTAGCAGGTAAAACATGGTTCCCCCGTGACATAGAAGAATTACTGACTGAACAACAGGGAGTGCGGGAAGCTGCGGTTATAGGTTTCCCTGATGCAGAGCTTGGACAAAGGCCGGTGGCCTTTTATACCGGAGAGTCTGATTTGGATGCGGAAACACTGAAGAAAGCAATGTCCCCCAGAACCAGTTATAATCTGTCGGTATTGATCATCAGGCATTTGGATTCTTTTCCAATGACGCCGACAGGCAAGATAGCAAAAGCAGATCTTAAGGCAGCGCAGTTGCGTTGAAGATACTGGGCGAAACAAAAGTGCAATTGCACTATATCACGACTAAAGCAGTCCCCAAATCTCACCGGGGCTGTCGATAATTTGCGCCGCCCCTGCCGCTTCCAGCGTAGTGCGGGGACGAAAGCCCCAGCTTACGCCCAGGGGGTAACAGCCTGAGTTGCAGGCAGTTTCCATGTCGATTTCGGAATCGCCCACAAAAACGCTGTCCCTGGGGCTGCGGTCCAGGTTTACCAGGAGTTCCCAGACCAGGGAAGGGTCCGGTTTGCGGCCTTCGCCGGGGCGTTCGCCCAGGATTGCGTCAAAGCTGCCCGGCGGGAAGAGGCCGTCTATCACCCGGCGCAATACCGGGTCGGGCTTGTTGCTGAGGACGGCGTTTTTTATCCTTTTCGCTTTAAGGGATGTTACCAGCTCAGGTATACCGGGATAGGGTTTCGATTTTATCAGGGGCTGCTCAAAGTATATCCGGGAGGCGTCTGCGGAAATTTTTTGGACGGTTTCCTCTGTGCGGGCATCTTCAGGCAGGGCAAGGAAGGCCAGTTTCGCCATACCCCAGCCGACCAGAGCTCTGTAATTTTCCAGGGGAACGGCGGGAAAACCGTGATGGGTCAGGGATTGATTCATGGAGTTGGCGATATCCTCCAGGGTATCAACCAGGGTTCCATCACAGTCAAAAATAACGCAGGAGTAACGCATATCAGCTAACAGCCTGATTCCCGGCGCCCCGGAGCTTTTTCATTTCAAAGATGATCATAACGCTGGTACAGATAATTGCCAATCCGTCCGCTACAGGGGTGGCGGCTACCGCGCCCCAGAGCCCCCAGATTCTGCCAAAGATGAGCATACAGGGGATAAGGGCGATGCACTGCCTGAGCTGGTAACATCCCTTAAAGCGAAAAGGATAAAAAACGCCGTCCTCAGCAACAAG
>BNVF01000052.1 GCA_025997895.1 Spirochaetia bacterium | reverse complement strand
CATAGCTGTTTCCATTGCCGCCCGGTTCCCTGGTTATGGTATCCGCTCTGAATATCTTAATTCGCAAAGCTCAGTATGGATCGCTCATCCGGGCGGGGGCTGCGTAGGCGGGCTCTTCCGGCACTTTTAGCACCCCGCTGCCCCCCGGCTGCCCCGCCCACCCCGATTTGATGAGCGAGAGAATGTTACGCTGCGCGACAAATTACCGTTTATTGATGAATACTTTTTTCTTGTCATTTTTCCCGTTTTTTGCGATAGTATAAGCGTATATTCTCAAAAAGGCGGAACCAATGTCAGACCAAATTGTACCTATCGATCAGATTTTACCGAATAAATTGCCCCTGGTGGCGCTCATGGGCAGGCCGATTTTTCCGGGGATTTTTACGCCCATCATGATTGGGAACCCTACGGATGTAAAGGTGATTGACGACGCAGTGGCGGGGGATGCCCTGGTGGGGCTGGTAATGCTCCTGAATGAAACCGATACCCCGGCCTTTGGCGACCTGCACAAGGTGGGAACTGTGGCGAAAATCGTCAAGAAGATCAACCTGCCTGACGGCGGAGTCAATATTTTTATTTCTACCCTCCAGCGGTTTGTGGTCAAAAAATGCCTGCACGATGCCAATCCCATTGTGGCGGCAGTGGAGTACCTTAAGGACGAGGAAGACGACACCAGTGAGGTAAAGGCCCTGACCAGGGCGCTCATCTCCGAAATGAAACAGATCTCCGAGAACAACCCCCTCTTTTCCGAGGAGATGCGGCTCAATATGATCAACATCGATCATCCGGGAAAGATTGCCGACTTTATCGCCAGCATACTCAACATCGACAAGGGGGAGCAGCAGAAAATTCTGGAGATACTCAATGTGCGGAAACGTATGGAGCAGGTGCTGGTGTTTATCAAAAAAGAGCAGGAGCTGCTGCGTATTCAGAAGCGGATTCAGAAAGAGATAAATGAGAAGATCGAAAAATCCCAGCGTGATTATTTTTTGAAAGAGGAGCTCAAGGCGATAAAAGGCGAACTGGGTATGACCACCGATGCCAAGAGTTCCGATTATCAGCGATTTAAAGAGAAGTTTGATTCTTTTAAATTTGAAGGGGAAATAAAAGAAACAGTTGAGCAGGAGCTGGAAAAGTTCAACCTGATGGAACCCAATTCGGCGGAGTTCATTGTTACGCGCAACTATCTTGACGTGATAGCCAGCCTGCCCTGGAACAATGCCGCGCCTGAGACTTTCGACTTGAAAAATGCCAGGAATATTCTTGAGTCCGAACATTACGGTCTGAAAGACGTAAAGAGCCGCATTGTGGAATATTTGGCGGTGCGCAAATTGCGCAAGGACACCAAGGGTTCGATTATATGCCTGGTGGGCCCCCCGGGCGTGGGAAAAACCTCGGTGGGCAAATCCATTGCCCATGCCCTGGGCAAGCAGTTTTTTCGTTTCTCCGTGGGCGGTATGCGCGACGAGGCCGAGATAAAAGGCCACCGCCGCACCTACATAGGCGCGATGCCCGGCAAGATCATTCAGGGTCTCAAAATTGTCAAGGCCAAAGACCCGGTGTTCATGATCGACGAGATCGATAAAATGGGCGCCAGTTATCAGGGCGATCCTGCCAGCGCCCTGCTTGAGGTGCTGGACCCTGAACAAAATTCGAGCTTTAGGGATCACTATCTGGATCTGCCCTTTGATATTTCCCATGTGTTTTTTGTGGTAACCGCAAATACTTTGGACACGGTGCCGCCGCCCCTCCTTGACCGCATGGAGATCATCCAGCTTCCCGGTTACATCGATACTGAAAAACTGGAAATCGCCAAACGCTATCTGGTGCCCAAGAGCCTGGAGAAAAACGGCCTTAAAAAAAATCAGGTAAAGTACACCAAAGACAGCCTGCTGCATATTGCCAATGCCTACGCCCGTGAAGCGGGTGTGCGCAACTTTGAGAAAAACCTGGACAAGGTACACCGCAAAATTGCGAAGCAGATAGTGGAGGCAGCCGAAACCGCCGGCGAGGAGCAGGAAGCCGCAAAGGTGCCATCCGCAAAGGTGCCAGGCACCATTGCGGACACCATTGCGGGCACCCCATCCAAAAAGGTGCCTGGCACCGTTTCGCAATTCACTATCGATAAAAAACTTATCGAAAAGCACCTGGGCAAGCCCATTTTTCCCGAGGGGGACATCAAAAGGGCTGACCGGCCCGGTATGTCCGTGGGCCTTGCATGGACCAGCATGGGCGGCGATACTCTGGTTATCGAGGCCACCTCGCTCCCGGGCAAAGAGGGCTTTACCCTTACCGGCAAAATGGGCGACACCATGAAGGAAAGCGCCGCTATCGCCATGACGGTTGCCCGCAAACTCGCAGTGGAGCGTTACCACGTAGCCCAGGACTGGTTCGATCTGAACCACATCCACTTGCACATTCCCGAAGGCGCCACCCCCAAAGACGGCCCCTCGGCCGGTATAACTATGGCCACGGCCCTGCTTTCGCTGATGCGAGAAAAAGTCATCACCGACAAACTGGTAATGACCGGTGAGCTTTCCCTTACCGGACAAGTACTGCCCATAGGCGGCCTCAAGGAAAAAACCATAGCCGCCCGGCGGAACAAGGCCCGGCATATCATCATCCCCAGGCAAAACGAGCGGGACCTGGACGAGATACCCGATTATGTGAAAAAGGGCATTGAGTTCCACCCGGTTGAACGGTTTGAGCAAGTGCTGGCGCTGGCGCTGCCGGACTGAACGGTGTATACCCATCCCAAACTGGTTGCCTTTAACGAGGCGATGGAAAAGCTCTTCCACGAGGTAGACGAAACCCTGGAGGAGCACTGGGGGAAAAGTTTTTCCCTGCATCCCAACCGCCCCGGCAAGGGAGCAACCGAAAACCCCGAGATGGACGGCCTCTTTGAGATAGCGCCGGACTTTACTACCGGCATAGGCTCACAGAAGGGGAGGGGTTATATCGTGTCCCTGCGGGTAGCCACCCTGGATAAAGTAACAGTGGAACAGTTTGAATTTCTGATGGAAGAAGCGGCGGCGCTTATTGTGAAAAAATTGCCGCTGTATTTTCCCGGCCGCCCGCTGAAAGTTGTCCGGGACGGCAAACGTTTTAAGATAGTGGGGGATTTTTCGCTGGGCGAGGCTTAGCAAATTCCTTTGCAATGGGATCATCGCTGTCAAGGGCAAGTACCGTCCTAAAGAAAGCAGCCGCTTCCGCTTCGTCGCCATCCTTGAGCGCAAGCACCCCAAGGTTGGAAATTATTTTGATATTGTCAGGGTCTTCCCGCAGGGCGCTTTCCAGTTCTTTTCGCGCGCCGGAAAAGTCTTCGGTTTCCATCAGGCAGATGGCAAGCTCGTTGCGGGTGTCGCTGCTGCTGCCGCCAAGCTCAATGGCCTTTCTAAAAGCGGCAGCGCCGTCGTCCCAGCGGCCAAGCCTGCGTAGGGCCCAGCCCAGGATGAACCAGCCGTTCCATACAGTGGGATACCGCTCCAGAAAATCCCGTATGCTCTGCATACCCGCTTCTTCATCACCCTGCTGAATGAACTCGCAGGCTTCCCGGAAACTTTCATCTTCAAGGCCGCTTTCTTCAATTTCTTTGATGGTATTTTCGGCCTGTTCTCTTTTGTCATCGTCTTCCGCAAGTTCGATGTAGCGGGAAAAACATTCCCTGGCCCGGCGAAAGTTTTTTTGGGAGAGAAAGAAAAAGCCCCCGTTAAAAAGCGCGTCGGGAAAGGGCGGCTCCATGTCCAGCGCTTCATTATATGCCGCCTCCGCCGCCCTGGACGCATCAGTGGCTTCTTGTTTGCCCTGCCGCTGGAAAAGCGCGGCCCGCTCCTCCAGCACCAGCGCCCGGTTCAGCCGCACCGCAGGCGAGACGGGGAAAAGCCCCCGCAGTGCGTCCATAATCTCCAGAGCCATGTCAAAGTCGCCGTTACGCGCTTTTAAAATCGCCGCCTCGGTAAACTCGCCCATAATATCAGGCCGCAGGGCCAGTGTAAAAAGGCGGTAATAGTCAATCCATTCGGGTTTTTCTTCGTTCAATGAAATGACGTGTAACATTCCGGAAAGTATCATCTCCCAGGAAAGCTCGTTCAGATCGAACTGTTCTTCGCCTTCGGGAATTTCAACCGGAATGGGAATGTCCGGGTTTATGGAAAAATCCGCTGCGCCGTGGGAGTGTCCGTTATGCGAATGATCACATTCGTCATTACACTCATCATCGTGTTCCCTGTGCCCGCTTTCAAACTGGCCCCGCAGGCTCTCGGGCACTGCGAGAAAGAGTATCCGTTTTTGACGCTTGTTTTCCATAGCGTTACTTTGCCGGCGCGGCTTTGGCGGCCTGCGCGGCATCTGCTGACTTTGCAGCAGGCGCCGGCTTGACCTCGGTTTTTGCCGCAGCAGCTGCGGCAGGTTTCGGGGTTTCCGCTTTTGCCGTACCCCCGGCCTGCGCATTTTCTGCCGGCTTTGCGGCATCTGCCGGCTTTGCGGCAGGCGCCGGCCTGGCCGCAGCAGCTACGGCGGGTTTTGCGGCATCCGCTTTTGCGGCGGCTTCGGGCCTGGCTGCGCCGGCGTCGGGTTGAAACCGGTTATCCGCCCGTACGGTAGCCAAAAAGTCGTTGAGCCGGATCTTGTAGCCCATAGGAACAATAGCCTCGTCAAACTGAATTGCCAGGGCAAGCATTTCTTTTTTGCCTTCAACAATCTCCGCGCGTATAAATTTTCCTTTTATAAGAAAACTTTCCCTGGGGTCGTCAAAGTCAAGACGGAGCGCCACCTCTTTGTCTACCAGGAATTTGGCCACCCCCAGCATAATCAGCTTGGAACCGGAAAAGGACAGATCCCGCAAAATACAGCGTCTGGGTACACCCTGAATAAAAACCGCGCTTTCCTTGGACAACAGGTTGAGCTTCCGCTGGGTATCCACCGAAATCAGGATGCGCTCATCCTTACGTTTGGCCGAATTGACATTGGCATCCAGCACCCGTCCCATAATTTCGATAAGATCGTCCGGCGGCCGGTTGGAAAACTGGATGGTCAGCAGCGAAACATCCTTGGAGCCCCCATAGGGAGTCGAGCCTGTTACCCTGCCGGCCACAAAAAACGTAACCGCATTCCCTTTTTCCACGGATCTGAAGCAAAACCGCAGACTTACATAGTTATTCACCTGCTGCAGCTTCCCTGTCAGCCCGGTATTCACATTTGCCACGATTTTGGCGCCCTGAAACGATACGGAATAGATCACACAGGGCCAGAAGTCATTCCCGCATTTCAGATGCACCTGCTGGGTAAGCAGGCCCGTAACCTGGATAATTTCCTTGGTAAAGGTGACTTCAATATCCTTAAAACGTTCGTAGAAAACTGATATTTTTTGGCCTGTTATTACACTCATCTACCGTATATAATAGAGAGCAAAGGGGTTTTCGTCAATAAAACTATGACCTGTTTTATCCATGCCGACCTTGACGCCTTTTACGCCTCGGTGGAACAGCTTGACCACCCTGAGTACCGGGGCAAGCCGGTAATTGTCGGGGGGCTTCCCGGCGACAGGCGGAGCGTAGTGTCTACCGCCTCCTACGAAGCGCGGCAATTCGGCGTACACTCGGCTATGCCCATTGTACAGGCGGTAAAACTCTGTCCCCGGGGCATATACCTCCGGGGCAATATGGAGCGCTACCGGGAAAAGTCCGCCGAGGTGATGGCGATCTTTGCGGATTTTTCTCCTGATCTGCAGCAGCTTTCGATAGACGAGGCTTTCCTTGATATTACCGGCATGGAAGGGCTGCTGGGGCCCTCCAGGGCTATTGCCGAAAAACTCAAGGAGCGGATTCGCCGCGAAACCGGCCTGACCGTTTCGGTTGGCATTGCGTCTAACAAGTATATCGCCAAAATCGCGTCAGGTATGTCCAAGCCCGACGGCCTTTGGGTAGTACCGCCCGGCGGGGAAGAGGATTTTATGCGCCCATTACCGGCAGGCAAAATTTGGGGCGCTGGAAGCAAAACCCAGGAGCTGTTCAAGAAGCACGGTTTAAAAACCTGCGATGACATTTTCCGCCTCTCCCTTGATGCTCTTACGGCGCTCTTTGGAAAAGCATTTGGTCTTTTTTTGTACAAGGCGGTACGGGGCGAGGGCGCCGCTTCTTTTGACGAGGACCGGGGCAGCCATTCGATGAGCGCCGAGCGAACTTTTCCCTACGATCTGTACGATGAGTTTACCATTGAGACCGCCCTTTTTGAAATTTGCCAAACCCTGATCTGGCGGCTTCTTGATGACCAATGGCAGAGCCGAACCGTTTCCATCAAAATCCGCTACGAGGACTTTTCCACCGAAGGCGCCAGGGAAACATCACCTGCAGCGGTTTCAACCCTGAACGATCTGTATGACCGGCTCCTGCACCTGTTCCACAAAAAGTACCAAAAGGGCAGGGGAGTGCGCTTAATCGGCGCGGGGCTTATGAACCTTGAAACCGCCGGTGTCCAACAGGGTGAACTTTTTGATTCAGCCAATGACAAAGAGCGGCAGCTTGAACAGACCATACTCGGGATTAATCAGAAATTTCCGGGGGCGGCGCTGCGCCGGGGGAGGACGCTGGGAGAATAATGCACCGCAGAGCGGGTTCTTGGGTTGGCTAATTAAAATTACAAAAATGTAGAATATTATATTATTTTCTTACAAATTTGTAGAAAAATAATTTAGATAATTTTTGGATAGTTCAAAAAAATAGTATAATCCCCGGATAAAAGGACTTTTTTCATTATTTTAACATAAAAGTTGTTGTTTTATTATAAAAAATCTCTGTATAATGTAACTTGGCATGATTATTGCTATAAATTATTATCGTTACTATTGGAGGATTTTAAGATGGCAAGAACTAGCACCGAAGGTAAAGTTCCTTTTAAGGGTCATAGTACCTGGTACCGCCGGACAGGAAAATGTGAACCCGGTAAATACCCGCTACTGCTTTTGCACGGAGGACCCGGCGCCTGTCATAATTATCTTGAATCAATGGAAGACATTGCCGACTTTGGCAGGGAAGTGATTTTTTATGATCAGCTTGGCTGCGGGAATTCAACTATTCCTTCCAATCCCGATTTGTGGAGCGCAAAACTCTTTGAGGAAGAAATTGACGTTATGCGAAAAGCCCTGGGACTTGAAAAGGTCCACATACTGGGTCAGTCCTGGGGCGGAATGCTGCTCATGCAGTACGCCATTTCCCGGCCCAAGGGGATTATCAGCATGGTGGTGGCCAGTTCCCCGGCATCCATGGATCTCTGGCTCAGCGAGGCAAACCGTCTGATTGACTGGCTTCCGCCGGAAATGGCCGGGGCTCTGAAGAAAGCGGATGCCTCAGGCGACTACACTTCACCGGACTACAAGGCCGCCTACGCCGAGTATTACCGTCGGCATGTGTGCAACCTGGACCCCTATCCCGATTTTGTCAGCGCGTCCTTTGACAACATGGGCGAGCCCTACTATGTAATGCAGGGCAACAGCGAATTTGTGGTTACCGGTAAACTGAAAGGCTGGGATGTTACCGGTGATCTGCACAAGATAACAATCCCGACTCTGCTTACTTCAGGGGTGATGGACGAAGCAACACCGCTTATTGTCAAAACCATTTACGACCGCATACCGGATTGCGAATGGGCGCTTATTATGGGAACTCACCTGGTCCATGTGGAACAGCGCGATGAATACAACCGCATTGTTGAAGAATTTTTGTCCAGAAAGGAAAAGGAACTGTCTTGAAGAAGTACCTGCGGGACAAGCTGCTGCAATACGTAATTGTGCTTTTTGCCGCCAGCGTGATTGTGTTTATAATGGTGCGCCTTAACCCCGCCGATCCGGTGGCGGTTATACTGGGCGGCAAGCAGTCCACCCCCGAAACCGTGGCAAACCTCAGGGCCAGTTTTAATCTGGACAAACCCTACATAACCCAGTACACGCTATGGATCACCGGAGTATTCAAGGGCAATCTGGGCAGCAGCTTTAAATACCGTCAGCAAGTTTCAGCACTGATAGGAGAGCGGCTGCCGGTAACCGCCGGCATTGTGATCCTGTCGTCGTTAATACTGCTGTTAATAGCGATTCCATCGGGGATAATAACCGCGGTAAAACAAAACAGTATTATTGATACGGGCATTTCGGTGATTCAACTGATACTGGTTGCCAGTCCTCCGTTTTTAACGAGCATCCTGATGATCTGGATCATCACCGTAATTGCCCCAACCTTTCGTTTTACCGGCTCTTTTTCAAATTTCGGCCAGTATTTACAGCGTATAATCCTGCCTTCGATTGCCCTGGCCTTTTCGATGATCGCCCTTACCAGCCGTATCATGAAAACCGGCATGGTTGAGCAGCTCGATTCAAATTACCGTATGGCTGCGGTCGCCAAGGGCATGCCTTTTACCGACGTGGTGATCCGTCACTGCCTGAAAAACGCTATTATCCCGGTGATTACCGTTTTTGGAACCCAGTTTGGTATTCTCATCGTCGGCTCGGTGCTGGTAGAAACTGTTTTTTCCCTGGCCGGCCTCGGCTCAATCTTAATAGAAGGGATCAAGTCATCGGATTATCCCCTGGTGCAGGGGCTGACCATGCTGCTGGTTTTTGTGTTTATGACCATCAGCACTTTGCTGGACATTGTCTATGGGCTGATCGATCCCCGTATCGCGTCACACAGGGGCCATAAATGAAAGAATCTACCAGGCGCAAGCTGAAAAGTTTTTTTACCGTCCCCATGATCGTCTCTATACTGGTGCTGTTCTGTATACTGTTTTTGGCAGTGGCAGCGGAACAGATCGCCACCCACGATCCCAATGCCCTGGATTTAAAAGCCCTGCTTTCCAGGCCTTCGGCGGAACACGTCCTGGGCACCGATAGAACCGGGCGGGACCTTTTTTCCCGGCTCCTCTACGGTTCCCGCATTACCATACTGAGCGCGTTCTGCGTGGTTATTATCTCGGCGCTTATCGGCATTCCCTTTGGGATGTGTGCGGGGTACTACGGCGGCTTAATGGATAAATTTTTTATGCGAGTGTCGGATGTGATCCTTTCGTTTCCTTCCCTGCTCCTGGCCTTTGTATTTGTCGCCGCCTTTGGCAGGGGGGTAATCAACGCGGTGTTTGCCCTGGGTATCGTGTATGTGCCTATGCTGGCAAAACTTGCCCGTTCCATGATACTGGTTGAAAAAAACAAGGTGTACGTAGAGGCTGCCCGCTCCATCGGCTATTCCAACATGGGCATTATTGTGGGCGAGATACTGCCCAACTGTATCGCAACACTGGCGGTACAGATGACTCTGGATATCGGTTATGCGATTCTGGATCTGGCGGCCATGAGTTTTCTGGGCCTGGGCGTGCAGCCGCCCACCGCAGACTGGGGCGCGATGCTGGCGGACGGCCGGATTGTCATAACCGTCAGTCCCCTGGTGTCTCTGGCGCCGGGTATTATGATCATTATTACCGTAACCGCCCTTAATATCTTTGGCGACGGGATACGCGCCTATTTTGATCCTTCACAGCGGAAACTTCCGTCGCTGCGCAAATTCAGAAAAATGGTGGCAGCCGAAAATGGATAATACCCTTGTTTCTGTCCGCTCTCTCAGGGTTAACCTTATGTCGCCTCACGGAATAGTCCACGCGGTGCGGAACATCAACTTTGACATTGGCAGGGGCGAGATTCTCGGCATTGTAGGTGAATCGGGCTGCGGCAAGACCATGACCGCCAAATCCATTTTGCGCCTCCACGACGAACGAAAAATTCTCTATGGCGGCAGCATCAGTTTTGAAGGCAGGGATATCTTTGGCCTTAACCAAAAAGAACTGGCGGCAATGCGGGGCGCCGATGTGGCGATGATCTTTCAGGACCCGATGACTGCCCTTAATCCCCTCCACCGGGTAGGCGACCAGATAGGGGAGATGCTGGTTTACCGGGGCGCTTCCCGGGCTGAAGCAAAGGAAAAGACCCTTGCCCTGCTTGAAGATGTGGGGATTCATCCTGCGGCGGAACGGTACAGGCAGTACCCTTTTGAAATGTCCGGCGGCATGCTGCAACGGGTCATGATAGCCCTGGCTCTTTCACACAAGCCCAAACTCCTTATAGCCGATGAACCCACAACCGCTCTGGACATGACCGTACAGGCCCAGATACTCAAACTCCTGGTGGATCTGCAGAAAAAGAACAATATGTCCATTCTGATCATCACCCACAACTTCGGCATAATAGCCGAGATTTGCAGCCGTGTGGCGGTAATGTACGCCGGGGTAATTGTGGAATCCGGCGAAGTACATGAAATATTCCACGAGCCCCGGCATCCCTATACCAGGGATTTAATGATGAGCATACCCCAGCCCAAGGCGGCCCACCGCAAACTGCTGACCATACCGGGTATGCCCCCGGATCTGCGGGAGAAAATTTCCGGTTGTCCCTATGCTCCGCGCTGCGGTCAGGTACAGGACGCCTGCCGCGTTTCCGCCCCGGAAATGCGACAAGGTCCGGATTCGCACAGTTACGCCTGCTGTAACGAGATTTGTTATGCGTAAAGAAAAGGATAGATATGGAACGGCTGTTTTTAATACGGAATTTGCATAAATACTACCACATGGGTATCGACAGGAAAACCAGGGAAGAACGGGTATTAAAGGCCCTGTCCTGTCTCAATTTTGATATTTTCAGGGGAGAAACCCTGGGAGTGGTTGGCGAAAGTGGTTCGGGTAAAACCACATTGGGCCGCTGTATATTGAACCTTATAAAACCCACGCAGGGCAGCGTTTTCTACCGGAGAAAAGATTCCAAAGAAGAAGCCTTTATCGACATGAAAGACATAAGCCGTGACGAGAAAGCCCTGCGGCGGGACATGCAGATGGTTTTTCAGAATCCCCTTTCGTCATTTAACCCAAAGATGTCCATTGGCAGAACACTCCGCAAGGTGGCGGCGTTTTACGGTATGGATAAGGCGGAAACCGAAAAGCGCATAGAGGAACTTCTGGGCTATGTAAACCTTGACCGGACCATGCTTTCCCGGCGGAGCACCGAGCTTTCCGGCGGCCAGCTTCAAAGGCTTGCCATAGTACGGGCGCTGATACCGTCCCCAAGTTTTATCATGGCCGACGAGCCGGTTTCCGCACTGGACGTTTCGGTACAGGCCCAGATACTCAATCTGCTTGATGGAATGAAGGAAAAATTCGGCCTCACCATGATGTTTATTTCCCATGAACTTACGGTAGTGGAACATATTTGCGACCGCATTCTGGTGATGTATCTGGGAAGTATCGTTGAATACAGCGATACTAAAGATCTTTTTGACAATACCATGCATCCCTACACGAAAGCGCTTATTTCATCAAAGCCCAGGATGTTCCCGGATGAAGAAATTGAACGTGTCGTTTTGGACGGCGAAATTCCCAATGCCCTTGACGTACCCAAAGGCTGCCGGTTTTTCAGCCGCTGCCCCCTGGCTGAAAAGGGCAAATGCGACGCCGAACAGCCGCCCCTGTACCGGGTTGCGGAATTCCATTGGGTTTCCTGTTACCGCGCCAGAAAAGCGGCGGAAGAATATTCGGTTATAACCAAATCTAATTTGGATTATATAATCACAGAGTGAAACGGAGGTTTTTACAATGAAAAGAATTTACAGGATAACATTTGTCCTGGGTTTGGCAGCGCTTGTCTTGCTGGCCGGATGCGGCAAAAGTGGTTCAGGGCAGAGCAAAGAAGCAAGTGACACCTTGAGCTTTGCGTTCTATGCGGAAATTATTTCCATGGATTCCGCATTTGCCTACGATTTTTCCACCAATATTGCGGTGATACAGGTAACGGAAGGACTCTTATCCTACGACGAGAACGATCAGCTTCAGAGTTACCTCTGTGAAAGCTGGCAGGAAGTTGACGGTCTTACCTATGTGTACAACGTACGCAACGATATTACCTTCTCGGATGGCACACCCATGACAATGGAGGACGTGCTCTTTTCGATTGATCGCTACCGGGACCCCAATCTGGCTTCCTACCTGGCCTGGATGTACGACAGTGTGGAATCCATCACCCGGACCGGGGACTGGCAGTTTACAGTCAAGCTGAAACAGGCTGACGTCCTGTGGAAGCATACCTTTGCCACCACTGCGGGCCATGTCCACAGTAAGGCCTTTGTTCAGAAAGCGGGCGACAAGTACGGCAAGCCGGATACCGGCGTTTTGGGAACCGGCCCCTATGTGTTTACCCGCTGGGATGTAGGCAGTCAGATAGTGATGGACTACAACAAGAACTGGTGGAACGCCAGGAATACGGGGGAACCGGCAATAAAGAAAGTGGTGTTTCTGATAATCCCCGAAGATACCACCAGGGTCATGGCGGTTACTTCCGGCCAGGTAGATGTGACTTCATCGACACCTGTTGAAATGATTGCCAATGTTACGTCCAGCAGCGCAGTGCACCTTACCAAGATTCCCTCTGCGGGGCTTGAGTTTCTCTCGTTTAACTGCAAGAAACCGCCCTTTGACGATGTTCATGTCAGACGGGCCATTGCTTACTCAATCGACAGCGCTTCCCTGTATGAAAACATCGTCAAGGATTTCGGCGGTCCCACGAACTATATTCCGGTACCCGAAAGCCTGTTCCTTTTTGAAGAGGACACCTGGTTCAATTACCAGGCCAACTGTCAGCGCTACGATCTGAACCTTGAAAAAGCCAGAGCCGAGCTTGCCCAGTCCAGGTACCCCAACGGTTTTACCTGTACCATCAATGTAGATGAAAAATCCGTTACCAATTCACTGGCGCTGGTGCTGCAGCAGGCTGTTGCCCCAATAGGGATCACCGCGAATATTGAGCGGCTTTCCAACGACGAAATCATATCCCTCCAGTTCGGCTCAGGCATTAATGCCCAGGGGGTGCGGCCCTATGATATCGCGGTATTTGAATGGTCCTCGGACTTTCCGGATCCTTCCGGAGTTTTGGTGCCCCTGTATTTCAGCAGCAACTCAGGTGACGGCGGCTCCAATTCCTGCGCCTATTCAAATGCGATGGTAGACGATCTGCTGCTTAAGCAGGCGGCTTCCACCAGCTCCAAAGAGCGTACCGAGCTGATGCACAAGGCCCTGGATCAGATCAACGCTGATGTGCCCAACTATATTTGGACCCACCAGAACTGGCTCTTTTCGGTAAACAACCGTATCACCGGAGGAATCGATACCCTTACGGGCATGTGGTTCTGGAATACCTACGTAAAAAATATTAAAATTAGCGGCTAACGGGCCGGGGAGCTTGCCATGTACCAAATCCAAGGTAAATGCGTCTTTAAAATGTCGGCGCTGAACGAACCTGCCTTGCGGGTTCCAAATAAGTCCACGGTGATTTTTGAAACGCTGGACTGTTTTTCAAACCAGCTCCAATTGGAAAGCCAAAAGATGGATGCCCTGGATTGGGAACGGATTAACCCCGCAACGGGGCCTCTCTATATTGAAGGCGCCGAAGCGGGGGATGCTCTTAAAGTTACTATAGAAAAAATAGCCCTTGCCGAATGGGGAACCATGGTTGCGCTGCCGGATAATGGCGTACTTGGTTCCCTGGTTACGGAAAGCGAAATAAAACGGCTTCCCATTAAAAATGGCATAGTGCGATTCAACGAGCGTATCCTGCTGCCGGCAGCGCCCATGATTGGGGTTATCGGAACCGCGCCGGAAAGCGGGGAGGTGTTCTGCGGCGAGCCGGGCAGTCACGGCGGTAACATGGACAATACCCGTATAGCGGAAGGTGCGGTGCTGTACCTTCCGGTGTACCACCCCGGGGCGCTGCTTTCCCTGGGCGATGTCCATGCCGTCATGGGGGACGGAGAAATTATGGTCAGCGGCGTGGAAGCGCCGGCGTCGGTAACTATTACCGCAGAGGTCATCAAAAATGCGGGTCTTGTTACACCCCTGCTGGAAAATACCCGTGCCTGCTCGGTTATTGCCTCGGACAAAGATGTTGAAAAAGCGGTTTTTATTGCTACCGAAACCATGTGCCGGATAGTCATGAAGAAGCTGGGCCTTTCTCTTAATGAGGCGGGTATGCTCCTCAGCGCCGCCGGGAATCTCCGTTTTTGCCAGGTGGTGGACCCCAAACGAACCGTGTGTATGGAACTGGGCAAGGAAATACTGAATAGCGTTCTCTGAGGCGAGCTATCCCCTATTTTGCAATCCGCAGATATTTGCGCAGTTTTTCCAGCACTTCTTCAAAATCCAACGGCTTGCCGACGTGATCGTCCATGCCGGCGCTCAGGCAGTTTTCGATATCCTCGCGGAATACATTGGCGGTCATGGCGATGATGGGGATCTTTTTTGCCTCCGGCGTACCAAGGGCGCGAATGCGGCGTGTAGCTTCGTAGCCGTCCATTTCGGGCATCTGAATGTCCATGAAGATCATGCTGTATTTTTGGGGGGCGTCGGTGAATTTTTGCAGCGCCTCGGCGCCGTTTTCGGCGCAGTCAATCTCAAGGGCGGTGGGTTCCAGAATGGTCAACACGATTTCACGGTTAATGTCTACGTCTTCGGCAAGCAGGATGTGGCAGCCCGCGAAATTATTGTTGCCGTCCCCGGCTGCGTCGGTGCTTTCGGTCTGCCGGTCGGCGCCAAGACATTCGCTGATGCAGTCGGTGATGTTCGAGGGGAAAAGGGGTTTGGAAAGGAATTTGGTAATGCCTACGCCCTTGGCTTCTTCTTCCATCATGGCCCGTTCAACCACAGATATCATTATCACCACCGGCTTCAGGTGTCCCGTATCGGTTCCGTTGTTGATGATTCGATCCGAAAGTTCTATGCCGTTCATGCCGGGCATTTTCCAGTCCACAAAATAGATGTCGTAAGGGCCGTTTTTATCGATTAATTCAATCGCGGCTTTGCCGCCGTCGGCGGTATCACAGGAGATTTTGAGCTGCCCGGCCATATCTTTAAAGAAATCGAGGACTTCGCGGTCATCGTCAACGGCGAGAATCCGGATATTGCTCCAGTTGACGCCGGAGGGCAGGAGGCATTGGCGGCGGCCTGCTACTTCTTTTACCTGCATCGTAAAGATAAAGGCACTGCCCTGGCCCGCTTCGGACTCTACCCAAATAGTCCCCTTCATCATTTCCACTATCTGTTTGGAGATGGCGAGCCCCAGACCGGTACCGCCGAATTTGCGGGAAGTGCTGCTGTCCGCCTGTTCAAAGGAAGCGAAGATTTTGGCTTTCTGCTCATCACTGATGCCGATACCTGTATCAACCACTTCGATTTTTATCGTACAGACGCCGTTTTCCTTTGAAAGCAGCTTTGTATTCAGCCTGACGGAACCCTGTTCGGGGGTGAATTTGATGGCGTTGGAAAGCAGGTTGGTTATAACCTGGGCAATCCGCTGATCGTCGCCTGACAGGACACGGGGAATATTCTTGTCCACATCTACATGAAACAGCTGCTGTTTTTCCTCGACCCTGAAATTGATAACGTTAACCACTTTCTGGAGCATTTTTTCAAAATTGAATTCGTCTGCTGAAAGTTCAAATTTGTTCGCCTCAATTTTTGATATGTCCAGAATGTCGTTAATGACACCTAACAGATGTGTTGAAGCGTCTTCAATTTTGTTCAGGCAGTAATCTTTCCGTTCTGTTTCGGACGCGCTTTTTGCAATGGATGTCATGCCGATGATGGCGTTCATGGGAGTACGCATTTCGTGGCTCATGTTCGCCAGGAAATCGCTTTTGGCCTTGGAGCTCAGGAGCGCCTCTTCCCTGGCGTGTATCAGATTATGGGTCATCTCGTTACGCACAACTGCATTTGCCAATAGCAGGCTGCCTGAGCGGAGTATATTTTCCTCCGCAATGGGGAAGGTGCGCTCGCTGTGGCAGTCGTCAAAACTTACAAAGCCCCAGAACCGTTTCTGCAAAAATACCGGCACCACCAGGATTGACTTGATGCCATAGGGAGAGAGGCGCGTGATTTCTTCCCGGGACAACGAATGTAAGGGGCCGTTGACGGTTTCACCGCGTTCGAGTTTATCTTCCCAGAACGGAAAGGTTCCTTCGTAAGAAAAAGACAGCGCCGGTCTCGCCGCCTCAGCTTTCTTTTCCTCTTCTGTTATCCACTTGAAGATAAGGTTATAGTAATGGATTCCGTCCTGGGCATGATTTTTCCAGATATTGATACGATCCGCATTGACACAGTTTGCCAGGAGCTCCATTCCCTTATACAGGGTTTCTTCAAATTTATTTTCATCATCGCTGGTAAGGAGAATCGCTGCGGCATCGTTCACTCCCCGCAGCAAGGTGTCCTGCCGCATAAGTTCCATGCTGGCTTTTACCACCTTGTTTTTTTCATTCATGAACATCTTGGTCTCAAACAGGATTGCGGTACCGGCAAAAAGCCCCGAAATAAAAATGGACTGAATACTGTCTGTAAACTGCTGGAAGGGCGTAAGAGGTGTAATCATGCCGGGGAACCGGTGTCCGATGTAATAGACGAGGATAATAACCGCCATGTGCAGGATGAGAACAAAAAAGAGTGCTTTGCCCCTGGCAACGAGGAATATCGCCACAATACTCAACACAAAATAGGCGGCCATAGAGCCGTTGACGCCGCCCAACTGGAAGAAGGCAATGGGGAGCAGTATGTTCCCCAGAACAAACATGAAGGTGATGCGGCTGGGCAGATACAGTTTGAAGTAATTGCTGATAAAGAGGAGACCAGCTACGGAAACTACTACCCCTATCATTACCAGATTCAGGATGAAGCCGTTCCTCATAATAAGCCTGGTGATGGTAGCCGCAACCGCAGCCCCCAGGCCGATCAGGTATACCATGTTGAGCATTCTGATATCCAGGGAGAATTCATCAGATAAAATGTATTTTTTGACGAAATTACGTATAAATTTTATCAATATGCGCCTCTTTTTTGCTCTATTTCAATCACTGCATTATATTAACAGTGTACTATATATGAACATTTATAGCAAGGAAGAAAGCTTTAGCGGAAATATGCCGATATAAGAGGGAGTTTTTATGAATAAGATCGCGCTTAAATATTTTCTTTTCGCGGCCCTGGGCCTTCTACGTATCCTTTGCCCCCAGCGGGCGGCGGCGGAGGAGTTTTTTTATAAACACCAGGCAGGCGACAAATACCGGATTATTTCTACGGTAAAGGAAGACGTGTATCTGGATTACCGTTTGAGTCACAAGGCTGAAATACTGAACCGTATCGCCGTGGAAGTAGCCAGTGCTGCCGGGGGAAAGGGTTACCACAAGGTGGTTTTTCAAACCTCGGAGCGGGCCGCCGGTATCGGCGCCGGCAGGGGTTTTCAGTGGTCCAGGGAATACGAGTCCGAGTTTGAGCGGGACCGGCTGGGTTATATTTCCATCGATAAAAAATACTATATGCCCGTGGTGCGGAACGTTCCGGTGTTTTCCGGCAAGGACTTACAGCCCGGTGAAAAGTGGAGCGCCGACGGCCACGAGATGCACGATTTCCGCGACAGCTTTGGCATAAGCGATCCCTACCGTATTCCCTTTACGGCAAACTACGAGTTTCTGGGAGACCGCCAGTGGAAGGGCAAAACCTATCCGGCTTTTTCGGTAAGCTACCGTATTCTTGATCAGCCCCCGGCGGCGCGGGGCAGAATATGGCCCACACGAATCATCGGCGCCTCGGATCAGACTGTGTACTGGGACGGAGCACTGGGCCAGCCTGCTGCCTATGAGGAACAGTTCCGCATGGTCTTTGAACTCTCCAACGGCAGGATCGTGGAATACCGGGGCAGCGCCACGGCGGAAATTATGGAATCCCCTGCAATGGACAAAACCAAAATTGCCGAAGAAATCAACGATGAAATCAAGCGCCTGCAAATCCCCGACGCCTCTGTGCGGGTAGTGGACGAGGGCATAACCATCAGTCTGGAGAACATCCAGTTCCAGGCCGACACCGCAGTTATGCTTCCCGGCGAACGGGCAAAGCTGGACCAGATAACTGAAATCCTTATGCGCTACAAAGACCGGGACATACTGATAAGCGGCCACACCGCCCTTGCCGGCGTCGCCGAAGGCAGGATGAAACTTTCGGTTGAACGCGCTTCCGTGGTTGCCGACTACCTCATCTCCAGGCAGGTACGCACACCAGACCGGATAGTGGTGCGGGGTTTTGGCGCTGATAAACCCATCGCTGATAACCGCACCGCGGAAGGGATGCGGAAGAATCGCAGGGTGGAAATTACAATTTTGGAGAATTAAGGCGGCCCCTTGACCGGCGCGGCCTTTGCATGGTATACAAATTATACGCATGAAATACTCCAACCCGGCAAATCTTGCCATTATTGCTTGTCCAGGTGGCGAGGTTTTTGCCGATGAGGTAATTGCCCATCTAAAGAGGAGATACCGCCGTAACATGGAGCGCATGGCGGCGGAGCTTGCCAAACACTACGGCCTGAGCGCCGAGGCCGCTGCCCAGCAGATCAGCCTTATCAACGAAATTGTCTATTCCAGCCCCCACAGCGAAGGCGGCAGGGAAAAGTGTCCGGTTCCGCGCTTTAAGACTCCGGTTCAATTCACGATTTTCGCCAATGGTGAAGTCAAGGCGGAGATTCAGGAATCCATACGCGGCAAAGACGTGTATATTTTTCAGGATGTGGAAAATCACTATCCGGTGAATTTTTCAGCCGGAGAAGTCAAAAAAATACTCTCGATTAACGATCACCTGATGACCGTTTTTGTGACGATTGACGCGGTAAGGCAGTCCGGGGCACAGCGGGTAACTTTGGTGATTCCCAATTTTCCCTACGCCAGGCAGCACAAGGCAAAGGGCAGGGAAGGGCTAACCGCGAGCCGTATCGGAAAATTTTTTGAGGGGCTGGGGGTTGATCATATTATCACTCTGGACATCCATTCCAGGGATATTATAAATGCCTTTAACCGTATGCGGCTTGAGAATCTCCACGCCAGTTATCAGATCATACGGATTCTGTCCAGGCTGGACGGAATCCTGAACGATGACTTTGTGGTGGTTTCTCCGGATACCGGCGCGGTAGACCGGAACAAATTTTTTGCGTCGGCCCTTAAAAAGCCTCTGGCCCTGCTCTACAAGGAGCGGGATTATTCCAGAATCAGCAAGGATGCCTCGGAGACGAATATTGCCCAGATACGGCTTTTGGGTAACGTGAAGGACAAAACGGTTTTTATGGCCGATGATATGCTGGGTACCGGTGGAACTTTGATCAAAGGGATGAAGATACTCAAGGAGAACGGCGCCCGAAGGATCATCTGTTCCATCAGCCTGCCCCTGTTTTCAGGCGACGCGGTTTCCTATTTTGACGAGGCTTACAAAGACGGGCTTTTTTACCGTATCATCGGTACCAACGCGATTTATCAGGAAGAGGTGCTCAAGCGCGAATGGTACATCAGCGTGAATATTTCAAGCCTTTTTGCCCAGGTTATTTCGCGGCTGCACCAGAACCTTTCCATCTCGAGTCTGCTGGACAACCGGGATATTATCAACCGCCTGCTTGCCGAAACCAAGGGCGCGGAGCCCCAGCACGAACTGCCCTTTCAGCAGCCTGAAAGCGAATGAAGGTATTCCGGCTCCCCGAACACTGCGCCGCTGCTCCTGAATGTTGTCTTTCTGTAGGCGATCGCTACGACATGGACTTAGCCCGGCCCCGGGAACTCGGCATGGGCGGCATCCTGGTTGACGGAGTTGCGGATGTGTACGGGCTGCCTGCATTGCTGACCGCAATTCCAAATTTACATCAAAAATGAGGTTGTATTTTTGAACGGGATAAGGCCGACGCCTTGAGGAACGCGGACTGATGATCAGCCGTTACGCGGTTTTCGCTCCACTGTGAGCCGGAAGCCCAGCAGATCCAGCAGCTTCATCACGGTCTCGAACGACGGGTTGCCGCCGGGCGCGATGGACCGGTACAGCCCCTCGCGGCTCTTGCCCATCTCGCGGGCTATTTGCGTCATGCCCTTGGACCGGGCTATGTCTTTTATGTCATCCAGCAATTCTTCCATGTTACCCTCTGCCAGGGCGACCATGAGAGTCGCTATCACGTCCTCTTTGTCCTCAATGTATTCGGCGGGATCCCATTCGGAGAGGACGGCCATTGCCTTGAGGCTTTTCTCTGAGGGAAGGGAAACGGCCTTCGCCTTTTTCGCGGCAGGCGTTTTTTTGATGGCGGTTGCCCTTTTTACGGCGGTTTTTTTCCGTTCCTTCACTTGTACCATGTTATTGTTCCCCCTCTTGCGCAGCTCGGAACAGCCGCCACCGATTGGCCATGCGTCGCCGGGGTTCCCCCTGGCAAGCCGCTTTTCACCCTTATACTGTAGCTTATAATTTACATTCTGTCAAGGCGACTTTCGGTGTCAGGCACTGATGCGTTTACGCGACATCATAAATACTTTGCTAAAAATTCTTCTGGTGTTATTGCCGGAATAGGCG
Source organism: Spirochaetia bacterium (assembly GCA_025997895.1). Classification (GTDB taxonomy): domain Bacteria; phylum Spirochaetota; class Spirochaetia; order Treponematales; family Breznakiellaceae; genus WQXQ01. The sequence goes on along the minus strand of BNVF01000052.1, from coordinate 4,162 downwards.
AAGCAAAAAAATCGGTCGTATTTCTTGTAATGATGTAATCAGCGCCAATGGATGCGGCACATTCAGCTTGAAGACAGTCTTCGACATCATCAAATTTTCCATTTGTAAGCGCATCGATGAGCATTGACTTATCAATCCCTACAACATCCATCGTTCTACATACACCCAGCAACATATCTTTCCTTTGAACAATGGAATAATCTTTGCGTAAAATATAAAAAATATCGGGAATGGTATGTCCGGCAAAATATCCTGAAAATTTCTTTTGGGAACAATGCGCTAATATTTCGCGTGCTTTTGTCGCAAATGGTTCCCTGTCTACCAGGGCATCTAAAATTACGTTTGTGTCAATTAGTGCGACCATATCGTTCTTCTCGATATTCTGCCAATTCTTTTTTATAGTCAAAGTCAGCACGCAATGTTTTATGGTACTTCATAAATTGCGCGAATCCCGCTTGCCGTTCCGCAATGTCTTTGTCGTTTTCTAAAATATGATATGCTTCCGTCTGCCGGGGCGGAGTTACAAACGTAACGATAACCTCATAACCCTCATTCACCGGTGCGGCTTTCTCAAGCTTGACTGTTCTTTCGCCGGAGTAAATGCCTTTAACCGCAAACATATATTCCCCCTCAGAGGCGCAGAGGTGTTACCTTTCCACCCATGTTTACTATAAGCCTTATTTGTTTGGGCAGTCAAGCGTTCCTCCAGGACCAGCGTAACCAGCTCGCCCGACGCACGCGTTGACACATACGCCCAAATCTTGCTATACTACACCCTATGCAAATACAGACTGGGCCTGCGCCCATTTCCTGTGTGAATTCAAATTCTCTCTCTCTCTCTCTCTCTCTCTCTCTCTCTCTCTCTCTCTCTCTCTTCATAGAAGAAAATTATCAATTTTACACTCCAATCATTTTTCAGGGGATAGGTTTGTCTGCAGAACAGGAACCGCCTCCCTTATATACGCCGTTTTTTTGTTAAAAGAACCGGAACTCCGTCTGCGAGGAATTCGGTTTTTTTATATTTTGGTAACAAAGGAGCATTGTGTTACTTCGTAACACTTCCAATTAACGTGGCAGCATAGCTGCCGTTTTTAAAGGAGTACACTAATGAAAAGAGCACTGCAAGTTCTAGCGCTGGCCCTGATTATGGGGGCAGTATTCACCGCTTGTCCTACTGATGGCGGAGGAGGGGGCGATACAACCTTCACCGATCCATACGGCATAGAGATGGCCGACATTCCTGCCGGAACCTTTATGATGGGCAGTCCCATTAGTGAAGTTGGCAGTGTTAGTTTTGAGAGACCCCAGCACGAAGTAACGCTGAGCGCCTTTAAGATGTCGAAGCATGAGGTAACGCAGGCGCAGTGGGAAGCGGTGATGGGAGAGGGGACAAATCCCAGCTGGTTTACCACAAGCACAGATTTTCCGGTGGAGCAGGTAAGCTGGTATGACGCGATAGTCTTCTGCAACAAACTGAGTCTTCTGGCCGGGCTGGATCCGGTGTACAGCGTCAGCGGCATTACCGACTGGGCGGGTCTTAACTATAGCAGTATATTCACCTCAAACGACATAGACTGGGACGCCGCCGTAATGGACCGGAGCAAGAGCGGCTACCGGCTGCCGACCGAGGCTGAATGGGAATACGCCTGCCGTGCCGGGACAAGCACACGGTTTTGGAGCGGTGATGATGAATTGACGCTTGAGGGAAAAGCTAATGTAGCGGATTTAACAGGACAAGAAAGCGATCCTTATTGGACGGAAATAGTGAATATACGGGACGGATATGCGAAAGTTGCGCCGGTAGGTACCTTTGCGGCGAACTCGTGGGGGTTGTACGACATGCACGGGAACGTGTGGGAGTGGTGCTGGGACTGGTATGGTGCGTATGGTGCGGGGCCTGACGCGAACCCGACCGGAGCGGACTTTAACATCCTCCGTGTGTATCGCGGCGGGTCGTGGTTCAGCTCCGGGTGGATCCTCCGTTCAGCCCAGCGGGACGGCATATCCCCGTCCAGTCGCTACGGCGATATTGGTTTCCGGCTGGTGCGCGCGGCGCACTAAAGCATCATCCCAAAGGAGAAATTTACTGGCGCCACGCCGTGTTGCACAATTACCCCCTAAGGCCCGAGGTGAGGCGGCAGTGCGGGGACACTGATCATTTGCGGGATTCTTAAGAGCCCGCTTGCGCGGGGGAGGGAGGAGACCCGCTTGCGGAGCTCCGTAGGCGGCGTTCCCCAGCCTGATCAGTGCCCCCGCACTGCCGCCTCACCTCGGGATATACGGAGAGGAGTGAAATGCAGAGACCCTGCCCGCTTGACCAGTTCCCTTTCCATGCGCACAATTAAGCATGGATTTGGAATTCTTCGCCCAATCGCTGGCTGAAATCTGCGCCCATTCCCTGGTGTCGCCGGGGCGTCCTTTGCGCTGGGCGGTGATCGTCAATCCCACTGCGGGGGGCTTCACCATCAAATCCAGGTGGAAGGAACATCAGCGGACACTGGAGGAATACCGGCAAAAAGCTCAGGCGAATCCTCTGCGGGAAAATTCCGCCCCTGCCGAAACAGGGGGGCTCAGCTTTACCTCCGGCCCCGGTTCCGGCGGGGAGATCGCCGGGGCATTGATTGCGGAGGCGGGCAAAAACTTTGCGCCTTTTTACCTTATCATCACCGCCGGTGGCGACGGTACCAGCCTTGAGGTGTTATCCGCCATGTACAGTGCCCCGGCGCATGTGCGTAACAGTATGGCAGTGCTGCGCCTTCCTATGGGTACCGGCAACGACGGCGCCGACTGCGCCAAACTGGCCGACGCCCTCGAACTGTTGATCAAGCCGGTGCGTATTGAATTCGCCCCGGCAGTGCGTCTTGTTACCGCCCCGGACGGCCCCGTGCAGAAACAGGTAATAAAATCCGGCCTGCCGTCTTACCTCGCCTTTAACATTCTTTCAGTGGGTCTCGATTCTTTTGTTACCCACATGACCAACAAAATGAAGGGAAAGCTCCCGGGCGATTCCTACAAACTCTGGGTAGACATTGCCGCCCTGCTCTACGACCGCATTTACAAAGTTGACTATCTGGACGTCCGCGTCCTGGACGGGCAAAACCGCGAAATCAGCGCGTTCCGGGGAAAAGTGCTGCTCCTGGCAGTAGGCGCTTCCGGGCACCGGACCTACGGCGCCCAAAAAAAGATACTCCCCGATGCGCGTAACATCTGTGTTGTCAGGCAAATGCCCCTGCTGCGCAAACTTGCCCTGAAGGGTCTTTTCACCACCGGCGCCCATATCGACAAGCCGGAATCGATTCTCTTCAGCGCCCACCGGGTAGAATTTTCCGGCAGCCACCCTATTCTTGCACAGATGGACGGTGAGACGGTGCTTTTGCACAAGGAAGATTTTCCTGCCGCGATTGAGCTTACCGCGCCGGTGATACCGTTCTTATCGCCTGTTTCTTGAAACCTTGACCTTCCGATACTCAACCTATACAATATATCATGAAAAAGCGCTTCACGGTTCCCTTATCGTTCCAGGTTATTGTGTTATGTCTTACCCTGGTGCTTGTGGTTTCGGCGGTAATTTCAATAATTACCCTCAAAAATATTGCCCGCACGGCGGATGAAAATCTGCGTAATACTGCGCGGATTACCATGCAATACCTGGGTGCGGATATCAGAAACACCCTTGCCTCCCCGGTTGATATCACCACTACCCTTGCCGCAGTTATTGAATCCCTGCCTGTGGAAAAGCGCAAGGAGGTACTTGAAAAGGCTATGGCCACGGACAGCAAGATACCCCAGCTGCTCTACACCACTACCGTTTCCCGGCTGGAAGAGGGGGGCTATATTCTCTATGCCACCGATTTTCAGCCTGCGGCGGATTATGATCAGACCAAGCGGGGCTGGTTCAGAACCGCAGTGGCCGGCGCCGGCAAAACGGTGTTTACCGCGCCCTACCTTGATACCCGTTCGCAAAAGCTCTGCGTTTCCATGGTAAGCACTTCCAGCGCCGACGGGAGGATCGCTTCGGGGGTAATCTGTACCGACGTGTTCCTGGACGTATTGAACGATATTATCACCCAGCGTACAATCACCGCCGACGGCAGCACCTTCCTGATTGATCAAGACGGGCTTTTTCTGGTGCACACCGATCCGGAACTGGTCCTTAAGGAAA
>BNVF01000051.1 GCA_025997895.1 Spirochaetia bacterium | reverse complement strand
TATAGTTATACTGCTCCTCGCTGAAAACAGGATACAAAGCGCCGCCGCCTACCGTCAACGCCGAAAGCCGCGCTACGGAGCTATAGGTTGTGGCGTATCTTACCGCGCTGTAGTTTCCATACAGGGCATTCGCCTCGCTCCCCGCGATGGCTCGCACCCACACGTTATACGTCTGCCCCGCCGCCAAACCTTCGATGGTGTAACTGGTTGTTGTGCCGACCGATATTGCCGTTCCGCCGGCCGGATCGCTCCCCTGCGAATAACGCAGCTCGTAACCGGACGCGCCGCTTACCGTCTCCCAGCTTGCGCGTATCTGCCCTGCCGCCGGAGTTGTCAGCTCTACCGTTGGCGCGGCAGCCGCCGGATAGTTGTTTACGGTGATGTTGTAATTCTGCGGTGTTCCGCCCGCCTGCGGCGTTACCGCAATCGTAATTTTGTTAAGGTTCCTCCCCGGTACAAAATCGGAATTGCCGCTTACCGCAACCGAGCCGTTGTTCTGCGCTTCTGCATTTATACTGCTTAATGAGGTCAGGTTATTCACATTCACCGAATACTGGAATGTTTCAGAGTTAAATGCGGGGCTTAAGGTTGTCCCACTCACCGAGAGGGTCGCAAGCCGCGCCGTGGAACTATACGTTGTCGCGGTTCTCATCACACTGTAGTTTCCGTACAGGGCGTCATCCCCGCTCCCCGCAACTGCACGCATCCACACATTGTACGTTGTCCCCGCTCCAAGCCCGGTAATAGTTGCGCTTGTTGTGCCTGCTCCCGCTACCGGCTGCGGTGTAGCCGTGTCCTGATTGTTTCCGGTGGAATAACGCAGCTCGTAACTTGACGCGCCGCCTATTGCCCCCCATGTTGCGCTTATCTGCCCCGCCGCCGGAGTCAACGTTACCTCCGGCATGTCAGCCGCCGGATAGTTTTCGATAGTAATGATATAAGTGCTTAATACCGAGCCGCCGCTCGGCGCTATATTTACCTGAATCGTGTTTTTACCCGGTGCAATAGTATGTGTTTGTGTTGTGGGGTTACCTGAGGCAACTGTTTCCGTGATCTCCTTGATGGTTATGGTTATATCAACCAGAGTTCCCCCGACCGCAGTGGGTGTTATGATGATATCTCCGCTTTTGGCAAAGGTATTGATAGTGTATTTATAATTGGTTGACTCAAAGTTATAACCACTCGGCGCCTCTCCGTCAATGGTTATTCCAAGGCCGCTCAAAAGGGTGCTCACCACTGATGAAGCGGTGGTTATGGTGAACACCAGTTCCTGCCGGGGCATTATCTTGACCCCCGGTGAACCCCGGCGTTCAATATCGCCGCCCAGCGCAATCGTAATCTGGCACTGCTCAATGTCGGATGCGGAAAGCGGCAAGTTACCTGCGGCGTCCAGTTTCAGAAACAATATCTTGCCGCTGTCATCCAGACCCATACCGGATGTTACGCCGGTATTGAACAGGGCTTCTATCGTCTCCGGCGGCACCGAATCGCCGTTTGCCTTTACCGCGCTTATCGTAACATTCTTGATGTCCCAGGGATCATGGGTTTCCCCCTCCTGCCACATAAAAGATTCTGCGGCAACAGGCGCATCAAAACGGATCGCTATGGGGATTCTATAATTTATGTCCCTGGCGTTCATCGCCGGATAGCTCGCGCTGCTGATAGCAGGCCGTAATGTCGCATAGGGTACAATCACCAGCGGATTCGCCGTATGCGCCGTAATGGAAGCCCCGCCGGAAGGCTTGCCGTCAACCCCCAGCGTATCGCTAATCGTAGCCAGCGCGTTATCCGCATTGGCGTTTTGGGCGGCAGTAATAAAATCCGTCTCAAACGTGGAATCTTGTAAATCAAGATCTTCCCATTGCGCTTTGGTCAGCACCCGCCATCCGGAAAACCCGTACCCGGAGTTCGCCGCCGCCTGTACCGTAAAAGGGTAGCCCACTTTTTCCCTGGGCGCTTCCGTCGGAACCGCCGAAAGAGAGCCGGGAATAATCCCCACGCTGACATTGGCAAACGGGGCATTGTCGTAGGCAACCTGTGCGTCAATCTTCTGTAATAGTTCGTCCGGCTTATTGCTAAACAGATCGCAGGCGGTGAGGAACAACAGAACCGCACTTGCCAATAAAACGCCGCTTTTTTTACACATGATACACCTCGCTTGGGTAAGTTAGAAAAGATGGGATATATGACTAAATTGGTAATTAAAAATAACGGACCGGTTTCCTGAAAGGAGATCAGTAGGACAGGGGATGCGAATACTAGAGAGAGAGAGAGAGAGAGAGAGAGAGAGCAAGAACCGTGCCAAGTCCACACATCAGGGCACAAAAAAGCGAATCTTTTTTGCTATTTTTTACAAAGCGGTCATGCACCATATTGAACAATATATCACCTTTTTCTACAATTTCCAGTAATATACTACAATATTTTCATTTGAAAGTGCAAGTCCTACAAGAGAAGAAAAACCGCGAAGGCGCCGAAGGCGCGCAAAGGGGAAGACTTGGGACTTAGCTTCATTGGACCTCATCCAAGAACCTCTTCTTCTCCTTCGTCGCCGCAGACCAAAGATCTGACGGCGCCTTCGCGGTTAAAAATTCTTCTTCCCTTTTGTGGTTGATTATCCTTCCTGCCTTACAGGGCTTCTACCGCTGCTGCAACGCCCATGCCGCCGCCAACGCACAGCGTCGCCAGGCCTTTTTTGGCGCCCCGGCGTTTAAGTTCATAAAGCAGCGTTACCAGTATGCGGGCGCCTGACGCGCCTACAGGGTGCCCCAGGGCTATTGCGCCGCCGTTTACGTTGACCCTGGCGGAGTCCCACTTGAGTTCCTTGCCGACTGCCAGCGCCTGGGCGGCGAAGGCTTCGTTGGCTTCGATAAGGTCAAAATCGTTGATGGTAAGGGATGCCTTTTTGAGTATCTTTTGAACCGCCGGCACCGGGCCTATGCCCATAATGGAAGGATCAACGCCGGCCCATCCACCTGCTATAAAACGGGCCAGAGGTTTTACGCCGAGTTCTTTGGCTTTGTCGGCGCTCATCACCACCATTGCGGCGGCGCCGTCATTAATGCCGGAGGAGTTGGCGGCGGTAACGCTGCCGTCGGGTTTAAAAGCGGGCTTAAGGCCGGAAAGGCTCTCTACGGTTACGCCCTGCCGGGGGTACTCGTCAACGGTAAAAGGAACCATGTCCTTTTTTACTTTTATCATGACCGGCGTAATCTCTTCGGCGAATTTGCCTTCCTTCTGCGCCTTTTCGCATTTCTGCTGGCTTGAAGCGGCAAATTGATCCTGCTCTTCCCTGGTAATACCGCACTTGGCTGCCAGATTTTCCGCGGTAATACCCATGTGATAATTGTTAAACGCATCCCACAGGGCGTCTTTGATCATTGTATCAACAACAGCCCCGTCGCCCATACGGAAACCGGCCCGCGCCGCCGGCAGTGCATAAGGTGCAGCGGTCATGTTCTCCATGCCGCCCGCGATGATAATATCCGCTTCACCGGCGGCAACGAGACTGGCGGCCAGGTTGACGCATTTAAGGCCGGAGCCGCACACATCGTTGATCGTCAGCGCAGGCGCTTCAATGGGAAGCCCCGCCTTGATCATGGCCTGGCGGGCTACGTTTTGGCCCAGCGCCGACTGCAGTACGCAGCCCATGTATACTTCGTCAACCTGTTCGGGCTTTATGCCCGCCCTGGCTATCGCTTCCTTAATTACCACTGCCCCCAGATCCGCTGCCGAAACAGCCGAAAGGGACCCCTGAAATTTTCCTATAGCCGTGCGGCATGCGCCGGCAATTACAACTTCTCGTGCCATATTTTGCTCCTTTATTTATTGCATGGGTTTCAGATTAGGACTGATTATCAATTTTGCCTCAGTGGCTTCCTGTACCTGTTCCCTGGTAAAGTCAGGATGCAGTTCGGTAAGAACCAGCCCCTGGGGAGTAACTTCCATTACACCCATTTCGGTTACGATCATGTCTACCACGCCAAGGGCGGTGTACGGAAGGGTGCACTGTTTTAATATCTTGGGCGTGCCTTTCTGGGTGTGGGTCATGGCGACAATAACTTTTTTTGCGCCAACCACCAGGTCCATGGCGCCGCCCATACCGGGCACCATCTTGCCGGGTACTATCCAGTTGGCAATATTTCCTTTTTCATCAACTTCCAGAGCTCCCAGAACCGTAGCGTCCACATGGCCGCCCCGGATAATGGTAAAGGAAAGAGAGCTGTCAAAAAACATGGCTCCCGTTTTGGCCGTAACCGGCGCGCCGCCGGCGTTGACTATATCCACATCCACCTTGCCCGCTTCGGGGGAGGGACCCATGCCCATTATACCGTTTTCGGATTGCAGCGATATATCAATGCCAGGGGGCAGAAAATTGACCACCATGGTGGGCAGCCCTATCCCCAGGTTTACCACATCACCGTCTTTAAGCTCTTTGGCAACACGGGCCGCGATAATATCTTTTACATCTGCCATGGTTTTTCTCCTCCTACAATCGCATCAACAAAAATACCGGAAACATGCACGGCACTGGGGTCAAGCTGCCCTGTTTCCACAATTTCGCATGCCCCGGCAATGACGTGATCCGCCGCCGTCGCCATCAGAGGGTTGAAATTCCTGGTGGTGCCGATAAAAATAATGTTCCCGAATTTATCGATTTTTGAAGCCCTGAGCAGGGCAAAATCCGCATGGAGGGGTTTTTCCAGCAGATAATCTTTGCCGTCAACATTGATGACCTGCTTTCCTTCGGCAACAATGGTACCCACACCGGTGGGGGTAAGGAAACCTCCCATACCCGCTCCGCCGACCCTGATACGTTCAGCCAAAGTCCCCTGGGGAACCAGTATACATTCGATCTTGTCCGCCTCTACCGTGGTATTCATCCGCTGGGCGACTTCAGGGTTAAGCCCCACATGGGACACGATAAGGGTTTTTACCTGCCCCTTGTTGATAAGCTTCCCCACGCCGCGCGCAGGAAACCCCGCATCGTTGCAAATAATGGTAAGATTCTTGACGCCCTTTTTAACCAGCGCGTCAATCAATATTTCCGGCGTACCGCAGGCCATAAAACCGCCTACCATGATAACGGCGCCATCTTGTATCGGGGCCACCGCTTCATCAGCCGAATTTTTTATTTTGTTCAGCATTTCTGTCTCCTTGTATCAAGATAGAAAACGGGCTGTGCTATAATCACTCTATAATTACAGCACAAGCCCGTAAAAAATATATAACGTTGTTATACTCTTTTGTTACCCATAAATAGTAAGACCCACACAGACAAAGCCCCCGGTAATAATTATTCCGGACACCAGCAGGGCAATCAGACAATAGCCCATGATGTTACGCGCACCAAGACCGGCAACGCCCAACGCAGGCAGCGCCCAGAACGGCTGTATCATGTTGGTCCAGGCATCACCCCAGGCAATACTCATCGCGGTAACAGCCGGCTCAACGCCCAGCTTAAGACCGGCAGGCATCATGATGGGCCCCTGTACCGACCACTGACCGCCGCCTGAGGGAATAAAGAAGTTTACAATACCCGCAGACAGGAAGGTAAAGAGGGGGAAGGTCACTTGTGTAGATATCGAAACAAAGGCGTTACTGATAACCCCCGCAAGACTCAGTCCCGTACCACCGGCGGCTACGGCTGTAGCGCCGACCATCAGGCCCTGGATACCGGCGTAGAAGGGAAACTGGAGCAGAATGGCCCCCGCTTCTTTAGCGGCTTTCGCAATAGCCCGTACATAGAGAATGGGCCTTCCGTAGAAGATCATTCCCAGGGTGAGGAAAATCAGATTAACAATGTTCAGGTCCAGCGAGAAATTCTTGGCAGTCATACGTTTGAAGAGATAGGCAATAGCCAAAATGATGATGATCCACTGCAATATGCGGCTGTTTTCGATTTTTTCAGCAGGGGTTGTCGCTTTGGTTTCTACATCGGGCTCTTCCCGAAGCAGAGACGGGTCGATCAATTTAATGGCATCCCCTTTTGGGTGCATAGCTAAGTTAATCAGGGGAATGAAAATCAGCAGACCGGCGCAGATCAACAGGTTCCACCAGGCAAAAATAGTCTGGTTGGTTGAAATTGCTTCCTTAAGAACACCGCCGGTATTGGCAATGGCCTGTCCCGCAGCGGGGGCGGTGGCGATACCCAGGGGGATGGAGCCGGAGAAGCCGCCGTGCCAGATAAGGAAGCCCGTATAGGCGGAAGCGATAATAAGCGGGTAGTCCACTTTAAGGCCGGTCTTGGAAATTTCCTTGGCAAGAATAGCGCCGACAATAAGCCCAAAGCCCCAGTTCAGCCAGCAGGCAATAAGGGAAACGACCGTAGTCAGAATAATGGCCTGTCCCGCCGTTTTGGGAATGGAAGCAAGGGTTTTGAGCAGCCTTTTCATGGGCGGGGAACTGGCCATAGCCGAACCCAGAACCAGTACCAGGGCCATCTGCATTGAGAAGGTCAACAGTACCCACACGCCGTTGCCCCAATGCATAACCATCGACATTGGCCCCTGCCCGGTGAGGGGCATAGCGATGACAAAGGTGATTATCGTTAAGATAATACAGAAAATGAAGGGATCCGGGAGAAAGCGCTGCACCAGGGTAACGCAACCGTTTGTGATTTTCTTAAACATTATTAGTCCTCCTTAAGAAAAAATAGGTATATCTATGGTATATCTCAAATTTCCACTTGTCAACAACAATTCAAAATATCAAATGAAAAAACACAAAACTGTCCACGATTACAGGGGTTTTCACAAAGATAAAGAAATTCAACCACGAATGACACAAAGTACACGAAGGAAAGACAGGAATTCGCTTTAATACCTTTGTGCCCTTTGTGTCCGTTGTGGTTTTTTTAAGAGTTTTTGACATCAGACATTGATTTCAAAGTCTATGCGTTTATTCTGGTGTCAAGGGGCAACGCATTGCATTTCAGCGCCCTTTTTGAGTACCATGATTCCATGATAATCTGGTTTGCCACGGGCAATGTGCACAAAAAAGAAGAGCTTGCGGCCATACTCAACGCTAACGGCGGAACGTCGCTTTATGAGATAAAAATCCCCACCGACGCCGGGCTGGACTTTGATCCCGAAGAAACCGGAACCAGCTTTCACGAAAATGCCCTGCTCAAGGCCCGGGAACTCCGACGCCTCCTTGCCGAACGACGCCCTCCCCGGTACAGCCCCGGCGATCCGGTAATTGCCGATGACTCCGGGCTTTGCGTGGACGCCCTGAACGGCAGGCCGGGAATTTTTTCGGCGCGGTATGCCGGTGTGGCAAATAATGCCGCAAACGGGAAAAAACTCGAATCCGCCGAGCGTAACGCCCTGCTCCTTGCGGAACTGGGCGACAATCCGCAGCGGAGCGCCCGCTTTGTATGCGCTATGGCGATGCTGCTTGGCGAAGATCGTTTTCACCTGGCCCAGGAAACGGCGGAAGGGGAAATAGTTACCCGGGCGGAACACGCCAGGGGAAGCGGTGGCTTTGGTTATGACCCGATTTTTTTTATCCCTAAACTGGGGCGCACTATGGCGGAACTTTCGGAAGACCAGAAGAACCGTATCAGCCACCGGGGAAAAGCCGGAAGGGCAATAGCGGATATTTTGCAAAATCGTATGTAAGGATTTGGGAATCAATTGTCAAAACTGAATATCAGCGCGGAACTCAACGAGCCCCAGTTGCGGGCGGTGAACACCATTGAAGGGCCGGTACTCATCATCGCCGGCGCAGGTTCCGGCAAGACCAGAGTCATCACTTACCGTATTGCCCGTATGCTGGAAAAGGGAATTCCCCAATCGGCGATTCTGGCCCTCACTTTTACCAACAAGGCCGCCAAAGAAATGGAAACCCGGGTCAAGGAACTTACAGGCAGGAAACTGCAAAGTCTCACGGTGAGCACCTTTCACGCCTTCGGTCTGAAAACCATCAGGGACGAAGCGGAGCTTTTGGGCTACCGGAAAAATTTTTCGGTCTATGACGAAACCGACCGTATGACCCTTATCAAGGAGAGCCTGCGGGAATGTCACATGGCTTCACACAAGGTTGATCTCTACGCCCTGGGCCAGCTCTTTTCAAAAATCAAAACAGGCCTTGCCGCATGGAACGAGGGCGCTGCCGGCAAAAACGCGACCACTGTGGCAAGCGCCGATCTAAAACCGGTGTACGAGGAATACCAGCAGGGGCTCAAGGTCTACAATGCCGTGGATTTTGACGATCTCCTCACCATTCCCCTTGAACTTTTTGAAAAACACCCCGATATTCTGGAAAAATACCAGCAGCGTTACCACTACATTATGGTAGACGAGTTTCAGGACACCAGCCTTATCCAGTACAAACTGCTGCGGTTTTTGGCAGGCGCGGGCAAGGCGGCGGACTCCGCCAATTTATGTAATGTTTGCGTAGTCGGCGACGATGATCAGTCAATTTATTCCTGGCGCGGCGCCAATTACGAAAACCTCCTCATGTTTGAAAAAGATTTCCCCGGCGTAATCGAGATAAAACTGGAACAGAACTACCGCTCTACTTCCACCATTCTGGAAGCGGCAAACGGCGTTATAGCGCATAACACCAATCGTAAGGAAAAAACCCTCTGGTCAGGCAGCGAAGGCGGTAAGCCGGTTGAACTCTTTTACCCGGAGAACGAAAGCGCCGAGGCCGATTTTATCGCATCACAGATTCGCCACATCATGATCATGGAAAGCCGCAAATACCACGACTTCGGCGTTTTAACCAGAACCAATTCGCTGGCAAGGAATATTGAGGAAGCGTTCCTTGCGGAAGATATCCCCTACAAGGTGTCGGGGGGAACCAGCTTTTTCCAGCGCAAGGAGATCAAGGATATCATCTCGTACCTGCGGGTCATCGCCAATCCCGATGACGACGTGAGCCTGTTACGTGTCATCAATACGCCACGCCGGGGCATAGGCAAAACTACCGTCGCTTCCTTAAGCGATCTGGCCCGGAAAAACCATTCCAGCATTTGGGACGCCCTTGCCCGTTTGAACAATGCCCGCTCAGGAGGCCAGCAGGGTCTTTTTCAGGATAAAAATGCGCTGACCGAGCTTGAGGAATTCGCCCAGCTCATTGACACCTACCGTACCGAAATACTGGAGCGGAAGGCTGTGTCAGGGCAGCGATGGACACTTTCCCAAAAAGTGCGGGCCCTTACCGACAGCGTTGACTACTGGGGCTATCTGGTGGCGGAGCACGGCAAGGAAGAAAAAATAGCCCGCTGGAAATTCGGCAATATCGAATACTTTATCAGAATGATCGAAAACTGGGAGCGGGACCCGGATAATCTTGACGCAGGGCTGTACCCCTGGCTTAACCGGATCAGCCTTATCACCAGGGACGACGGCGAGGACGATGCCGAAGGTAAAGTCAATCTGATGACCATACACGCTTCCAAGGGCCTTGAGTTCCCGGTGGTATTTATCGCCGGCGCCGAGCAGGGACTCATTCCCCATGAACGAAGCATCTCCGAAAGCGAAGAAGATGCAGGCAGCCTTGAGGAAGAGCGCCGCCTGTTTTACGTGGCCATCACCAGGGCCCGTGAAAAACTTTACATCACCAGCTGCCAAAAACGCCGCCGTCTCCAGAACACCGCCGAATGTACCCCCTCGCCCTTTCTTGAAGAAATCCCCCAGCACCTCATCAAATACCATGAGATTGAAAAAACGGTGGATGATCCCGCCCTTGCAGAAAATTTTTTCGCCCAGATCAGGGCTCAATTTCATTGAGGGCTCAATTTCATTGAGGGCTCAATTTCATTAAGGGCTCGATTTTATGTTTTATTGACAATATGCAAAAATATCCCTATCTTTGATATATGACCATGAGTCAATCCCTTGAGGACTATCTTGAAATGGTAAGCTTTCTCGCCGACGAGGGAGAGGTCCGGGTAACTGACATCGCCTCCCGCCTGGGGGTCTCAAAGCCTTCGGCATTTACGGCCCTCAAAAACCTGGAAGCCCAGGGTCTGCTTGAACACGAGCACTACCGGCGGGTCAATCTGACCACTGAAGGCGCCCGTCAGGCGGCGGACATACGGGAACGGCACAGCACCCTCACGGCCTTCCTGCAGGATACTATCGGCGTCAGCGCGGAGACAGCCGAAAAAGACGCCTGCAAAATGGAGCACGTACTTTCTGACGAGACCCTGAAAAAAATTAAAGCCCTGGTTAAATCGAAAAAGAAAATTTAAAACCACGAACCACACTGACCACACAAAAAGAGCAAGCGATTTCAAAGTAAAAGTTCGTGTGGGAACCCGCTATCGCGGAGAGCCCTCGTGTGGTTAGTGGTTAAAAATCTGATAATACACTGGCCATGTTCCCCGCGCCCTCCCTCCTCCTCCTCTTGACAAACCAAACAACTGTATAGTATATTCTTACTAAGGAGACGCTATGCAAGTATCACAATCCGAACCTTTAACTTTCGAGAAGGTCTGGGCCATGTTTCAGGAATCCGGCCAGCGGATAAAAGAGATTGAACGTCTGCAGCAAGAAACTTCCCAGCAGATGAAAGACACCGACCGACGGATGAAAGAGACCGATCGGAAAATCGGCGAATTGGGCAACCGTTTCGGCGAACTGGCCGAGCACCTGGTAGCCCCCAGCATCAGGGATAAGTTCAACGCCCTGGACTACCACTTTTCCCAAACTTCGCAGAATATCGAAATGAAAGATCCCGCAGGCAGCCAGAACACAGTTGAAATAGACATCCTCCTTGAAAACGGAGACACTGCGATCGCCGTAGAGGTAAAGTCCAAACCCGCGCAAAGAGACATTGACCAGCATATCAAGCGGATGGAAGCCCTGCGTCTTGCCGCAGACCGGCGGCGCGATACCCGGAAATTCCGGGGCGCAATAGCCGGCGCGATATTCCCCGAGAGCGTAAAGCGGTACACTCTTGCCGCCGGCTTTTATGTAATAGAACAAACCGGCGATACCGTCAAAATCACCGCCCCCGAAGGTTTTACGCCCCGGGAGTGGTGAGTAGTCTGTTGATAAACGAATCCTTTGAAACATATTATTTGTCCCTCTATGCGGATCGCTGGGAAGGCTTGCGAAAGAGCTTGCTTGAAGAGCGGCCGGCTTTTGCGTTTTCCGAAGGGCTGTGCGTTCCCTACTTTTTGGATTACGCCTCGGTGCTTGCGGCACGCTCCGTACGGTTGCCGTCGTCCCCTGCGGGCTCGTCGTCTCTTTCAGAGCCGTCGTCTCCTGCGGAGCCGTCGTCTCCTGCGGAGCCGTGCACCGTTCTTGATGCCTGCGCGGCGCCGGGGGGAAAGTCGCTGGTGATTGCATCGGCCCTGCCGCCGGGGTTTTCGCTGCTTTCAAACGAGCTTTCCGCGGACAGGCGGCGGCGGCTTTCTGACGCGCTGGACAAACACCTGGACAGCGAAACACGGGAGCAGGTACGGGTATCCGGTTTTGACGCTGCGGCCCAGGGCAGGCGGAAAAGCGAACATGGCCGCTATGCGGCGATTCTGCTGGACGCTCCCTGTTCCAGCGAGGCCCATGTGCTCAAGGATGGGCGGGCCCTGGCGGCCTGGACCCCTGCCCGCCCCCGCTTTCTGGCCCGGCGGCAATGGGCGCTGCTCTCATCGGCCTTTCTGCTGCTTACAGCAGGCGGCTCCCTGGTCTACGCCACCTGCGCCCTCACCCACGAAGAGAACGATGGCGTCGCACGACGCTTGCTTGAAAAATACGGCCCGGCGGCAACGCTTGACCGGCCGGATTTTGCCGAGGGGGAAGCAACCGAATTCGGCAGGATCATCCTGCCTGATAATTCCGGTATCGGCCCCATGTATGTGGCGCGGTTCAGAAAAGTTTTCTAAAGAGAACCTCTCACAATGGTTGTTTGCGCCGTTCCGCAAGCACAGCGGCGAAATGGCGCTAACAACTGCGATAAACGCCGTTGCGTCTTGCGCAATGGCGTTTAGTCGGGGGAGTTAGCGCCGTTTTAATGGCGCTAACTCCGGTAATACTCAATCTTCCACAAAAACAGCCCCTGGGGCGGCAGAGTGGGACCGGCGAGGTTCCGTTCCTGTGATGTGATAATATCCCGCAATTTTTCAGGCGGCGTCCCCCGCTCCTCGTAATGCAGAAAAGTTCCCCCTATTGAGCGTACCATTTTCCACAAAAAAGCATTGGCGCTGATTTCAAAAATCAGTTTATCGCCTTCAATAAAAAAACCCGCCCTGGAAATGTACCTGCTCCGGGATTTGCTTTGGTCTCCCGCGCCGGCAAATATGGAACAATCAGTTTCACCTAACAACAGGCGGCCGTAGGCGTTGAGAAGTTCCAGCCGGGGATGGCGCCAGAGCTGGAGGCTGTAGCGGCTTTCGTGGGGCAGAGCGTGGCGGCAGCAGACAAAGTGATACCGGTAGGTGCGCATACCCGCGTCAAAGCGGGCGTGAAAATCGGGGCGGGTTTCGCTTGCCTCAAGGATGCGCACGTCCCGGGGCAAAAGGCCGTTCAGGGCAGGCACAAAGCGTTCAGGGCTAATACTTTTTATGGTAGTGTAAAAATTGGCAACCTGCCCTGCGGCGTGCACACCCGCATCGGTACGGCCGGAGCCGGTAAGCCGCACCGGTTCTTTGTGCATCTTCCCAAGGGCCTCCTCAATAACGCCCTGAACAGTACGTAAGGAGTTTTGCCCCCGGCAAAACTCCGTAAGGCAAGAAAATCTTTGATTTTCTTGCCTCTGCCAGCCGGAAAAATCAGTGCCGTCGTAGGCAATGATCAACTTTATGTTTCTGTTATCGCTCATAAACAAAAACGCTATGCGTCATTCTCGGTCAGATCCTTGTTAATGGCATCGTAAATTGCCCTTGCCCGCTCCAGAAAAGCGCCGGGCTTGTCTTTGGAAGATTTTCCCATGCCGAAAAGTTTTGCAATGGTTCTGCGGGCGTCTTCAAGGGAAGCGGTACGTTCGGCGTCGTTATGGGAAGCGCCGTACTTGTAGCGCAGGTAGGCGCAGAGGTAGAGCATTCCTTCGTATGAATAATTCTTGTCCGTATCGGGGCCAAAGACCTTAAGACCTGAAAGGGTTTCCGTTCCATTCTGCTCCCTGGCAAGGGCTTCGTTATACAGGTACTCGGCTTTTTTGCGGAACAGCGTGGCAAGCCAGTCGTAATGCTGCTGGGGGTATTTTTTGTTCAGATCGTCCAGAAGCCAGGCGGTCCTGAGAGCGGCCAGTCCCTGCTTGATGGTGGGGGAAACATTCTTGTCAAAAAAATCATAACACCGGAGTACCAGGTACTGGGATGCGGCGCCTTCCATAAGGCCCCTGGGTTCGTGAAAATCAATACCGGGAAAGATAAGCTCAGTTTCCCTGATGCGCTGTTCCTGATCATTAGATGCGCGATCCAGGCTCTCCCGGGGAAGCTCGGAAAAATCCGCATCCATCGAGGCAAACAAACATTCGGGACAAACCACCGCCTGATAGGCAAGGGGAAAAACTTCGCCGTATTTCAGCGAAGGTTCGTAGAGCCGGTGGAGTTCCTCCGTAAGGGAGCCGGCGATCATCCTGCCCCCGCCGGAAAGCATTTCTTCTTTACGGAATACGGTCTCGCAGACCGGGCACTCATATTCTTTTTTTGAAAGGAAGGATACTTTTAATTCCCGATCTTCAGTCATATACCCCCCGTTATACGGTCTCCAAAATTACCATAGCAATGGCGTTATCCCGTTCATGGGTCAGGGAAATATGTACCCGGTTTGCCCCACTTCTGTCCAATGCGGCCCGGGCAGTACCCAGTACCTGTATCTCCGGCCGGCCGTTGTGCCGGTTTATCACCATAATATCTTTCAGAACGATCCCCCTAAGCCCCGTCCCCAGGGCCTTGCCGAACGCTTCTTTTGCGGCAAAACGCGCCGCCAGGGAAAGATCAGCATGGCTGCGGGAGATGGCGGCCTGCAGTTCATCGGGGTGGAAATAACGCTCCAGGAGCCCCGGAATGCCATGCCAGCGTTCCATGCGCCGCACATGAACCACATCAACCCCTATGCCTACAATCACTCTCCGGCGTCTCCCCTGGAAAATCCCGCCGTAGCCGGATCTCCTGTTATGTCCGCAGGCCGCAGTATTGTCTGATCCGGGGAACGAAGTCCCACAGACGACGGGCGGCGGATCAGGCCCCTGAATTCGGTCATTCCGTTTCCGCGGATAACGATAAGCGGGTCAGGGTTAATAATATTCACCATAACGTTAAAATCTTCGTGCCTTCCCTCAAGATCGATAGCATCGGTTCGGAATTCAACTGCATCCTTTAAAAGGCTTGCGGGACCTTCGGCTATTACATTGGCCGGCGAAAGGGATTGGGAAACAAGGTCAAAACCGGATTGTACCGCCCCCCGGAACACGGGCGTTAGGGGAACATTTTTACTGATCTTGCGCTCAAGCCGCAGGGAAATTTCCAGCGGGTCTACCGCTATTTCCAGAGGCTCAACATCCAGGGCGCTGTCCTTTTTGCGCACCTGTACCGGAACACGGTACCAGCCTTCGGCGTTAAATTTTTTCAGATCGATATAGGTTTCAATGTCCTCTTCCAGAATAGGGTAAATACTGTTGGCGTCTCCCCGCAGACTCACCCGCACGATCCCGGTATGTGAACTGGCGGGAATAAGATCGGCGCCGGTTTCCACCATGAGGGGCGTCGAAAAAAAACGCGTTTCCAGAGTACTCATCCGGTGAAACACCAACAGAATGAGCGCTGCTGCCACGGAAAGCACCTTGGCCGGCCATTTTTCCACTGCCCTGGCAAGCAATTTTCTGCTATTCAACGAGGACATCCTTGTTTTCTTCCATGCCCGAATCGGCAAGAGAAACTTCCTTTCGTTCAGCTTCCCTCCTGCTCCCCCGGTCAAGCAGCTCCTTGAGTTTGCGCGTAACTTCGAGAGGGGAAAGATCGTAGTAGAGTTTCGTGTCATAGGCCAGGGAGATTGCCCCGGTCTCCTCGGAAACCACCAGTATCACCGCGTCAGACTGTTCCGACATTCCCAGGCTTGCCCGGTGGCGGGTACCAAAACTTTTGCGAATGTCCTGCTGTTCGGACAGGGGCAGAAAACAGCCGGCAGCCACAATTTTGCTGTTCTGTATGATCATGGCCCCGTCATGCAGGGGACCGTCAAATTCAAAAATCGCCACAATAAGGCTTGAGGAAATTTCGGCGTTGATCCTGGTGCCGGTTTCGATAACATTTTTGATATTAATCTTGCGGGGAAAAACCACCAGCATACCCCGCTTCTGCTGGGAGAGCAGTTCCGCAGCAGTTACCACAGCCTCAAGCTGGCCTATGCGCGGTTTGGTATCGGGGCGGAAAAATTCCCCCTGCCCCAGGCGAATGATAATTTTGCGGAGCTCCGGCTGAAAAACAATGGCAATGGCAATAAAAAGCCCGGGGCCCATGATGGTAAGCACCCATTGGAGGGTAGTGAGTTTGAAAAGAAAGGCAATGCCGTAAACCAGGACGAGAGAACCCGCCCCCTTAACCAACTGCATGGCCTGGGTTTTAACCAGCAGCTCATAGCCCTTGAACAGCAGAAAGGCAAGAAGCGCCACATCCAGAATGGGACGTATGAGATCATAAATTGTGAGCAGCCGCTGAAACCATGCCATTATAGACCTTTATCATATACCGCTTCGGCGTTTTTCAGCAACTCCGCATAACACCGTTCCAGCCGCAAGGCGATTCCCTCCCCGTCAAGGCCGTTCAGTCTCAGCAGTTCCTCCCTGGTTCCCAAAGCCTGCTCCAGGGCGCCTTCCTCCACTGCCAGCACTTCGACCGGGGCAGCGCAGTTCCGCTGCCGGGCCAGGGCCGCCCCATACTCCCCAAAACCGCCGCTCCGTATGCCTTCCTCTATAAAAGCAACCAGTTCGTAGCGGTTCATAATATCCGCAAGGTAATCCTCATCCACCGGTTTAAGGAAGCGGAGATTGTAGAGATCCGTTTCTATGCCCCGCTCCCCCAGCCTATCCGCCGCGTCCAGCGCCTCACGGTACAGGCTGCCGGTAAAGGCAAGGCAGACCCGCTGCTTCAGCCCACGGCGCAGCCACACCCCCCGCCCCTTTTCCAGGGGAAGGGAAAAGCCGGGAACCTCCGCAGGGCAGCGGGCCTTTGGGTAGCGTATCATCACCGGCCCTGCGGCGCCGTTACCTGCAAATGCGCCACCATTATCCACAAGCGCCCAATCCAGCATGAGCCGCAATTCGCTTTCCCCTGCAGGGGCAAGAATGGTCATATTCGGCACCGGCCTGAACAGGGCAATATCAAACAGCCCCTGATGAGTTTCGCCGTCATCGCCTACAAAGCCGGCTCTATCCAGGGCAAAAACCACAGACAGATTTTGCAGCGCCGTGTCATGGATGATCTGATCCACCGAACGCTGGATAAACGTAGCATAAATTGCCGCTACCGGCTTTAATCCCCGTGCGGCAAGACCTGCGGCAAAAGTTACCGCATGCTCCTCGGCAATACCCACGTCAAAGAAACGCTCCGGAAAGGCCCGTTTAAAAAGTGAAAGCCCGGCGCCCTTTTCCATTGCCGCAGTAAGCGCCGCAACCCGGCTGTTACGCCCGGCAGCCCCAAGCAGCGCCGCGCCAAAAGCCTCAGTAAAACTGGGCTCGCGATTCGACTGCGAAAAATCACGTGGAAGTTTCGCCTGCAACGACACTTCATTCGTTGATTTTCTATCACCGACAAGGCCGTCATTCACCGAAAAAGAACCCACCCCGTGGTAACTCCCCGGATCCTCCTCGGCAAAACCATAGCCCTTACCCTTCCGGGTGATCACATGGATCACCACCGGCCGGCGCAGGTTCCGCACATCTTCCAGTACCTCCATAAGCCCCTGAATGTGATGCCCCTCAATAGGCCCCACATACTCAAAGCCCAGGTCTACAAAAAAGTTATCGGTGTAGAACACCGCCTTAACCGCCCGCTTGAGCCGCACCACCAAATCAAAAAAAACATCCCCGATAAAAGGCAGCTGTTTTGCCATATCGTCAAAATGCCGGCGGAAAGTCTGATATTTCGCCTTCATGGAAAGCCGGCTCAAATATTTGGAAAGTCCGCCCACATTGGGACTAATGGACATAGTGTTGTCATTCAGGATAACGATGAGGGGCAACCCCAACTGCCCCGCGTGTGAAAGGGCCTCGTAGGCAAGCCCGCCGGTCAGGGCGCCGTCGCCAATCACCGCCACCACATGTCTCTTGCCCCCCAGTATATGCTCCGCCGCAAGCATACCCAGAGCCGCAGAAATGGAAGTTGAGGCGTGTCCGGTATTAAAAGCGTCATGGGGGCTCTCTGACCGTTTGGGAAAACCCGCCAGCCCGCCGGCCTTGCGCAGCCGGGAAAAACCGCCCAAGCGCCCCGTAAGAAGCTTATGGGCGTAACACTGATGCCCCACATCCCAGATAATGGTATCTTCCGGAGAATTGAATACCCGGTGCAAGGCAATACTCAGCTCCACCACCCCCAAATTCGAGGCCAAGTGCCCCCCGTTTTGGGACACTGCAGCCACAATACACTCCCGAATTTCGGCCGCCAGAGCATTCAACTCCTTAAGTCCAAAGTTTTTCAGATCCTGAGGACCATGAATTTGAGATAACAGGGAGACAGAATGTTGCATCTTACTAAATATACACCAATATATGGATTCTATCAGGACAAGAGTAAAAAGAAGCCGTTTTCAAAATCAACAACCCCGTTTAAAAACAGGAGTTTCCTCTGAAAAACGGCTCCATATTGTTGAAGCTGTTCCAAAACAGCCCCCATTTAAGCGGTTCACTTCAAAAAACTAAAATTTTTCGAAATGCCCTTATTTGTTCTTGTGTCTGTTTTTCCGCAATTTTTTCTTGCGTTTGTGAGTGGCGATTTTCCGCAGTTTGCGTTTTCTTCCGCAGGGCACTTCAGCATCTCCTTGTCTGACCGGAAGCGACACTTCCTTAGTCTTGGGAATAAAAGGCGGCCCAAGCCGCACCGAATACATAGTATGAACCAGAGCAGAGAAAAGGTCAAGGGCCCGCAGATTTTATTTTCAAGACGCCCCACCCCTATTCCCTATTCCTTATTCTCTATATACTGACCCCGGAGGCTATTATGCAACATTTTTCTTCGCCCAAAATGGGTAAATTGCTCACTCCGGCTGTGTTTGGTTTGGTTGTTCTGGGCATTGTGCTGCTCATCCTGCTGGGAACCAGTGTATATATCGTAGACCAGGCAGAGGAGGCGGTAGTTACCCGGTTTGGGAAGTACCTTACCACCAAGGGGCCGGGCCTGCAATTCAAGCTACCCTTCGGCATTGACCGGAATTATACGGTAAATACCAAAGCGGTGCTGACCGAGCAGTTCGGGTTCAGAACCCTGCAAAGCGGGGTTTTTTCAACCTATACGGGAGAGGCCAACGAGGCGACTATGCTCACCGGAGACCTCAATATTGTGGATGTGGAGTGGATTATCCAGTACCGGGTTTTGGATTCCAAAGCATGGGTGTTTAACGTGATGGAACGATCCAAAACCATACGGGATGTGTCCCGCTCGGTGATCAATATGCTGGTAGGCGACCGGGCGATTATGGACATCATGAGTCCCGAGCGGAGCGCGATTGAAATTGCCGGGGCTGATCTGATGAACGAAACTTTCAAAAATTACGGCCTGGGAATCTCGGTGATCGCGGTAAAGCTCCAAAACACCGATCCACCGGCGGGGGTGCAGGAAGCTTTTGACGATGTGAACAAGGCGGTACAGGATATGAACCGCCTCATCAATGAGGGCCAGCAGGTGTATAACGAGGAAATCCCCAAAGCAAAAGGAGAAGCCGAACGCGTTATCCAGCTTGCCCAGGGGTATGAAGCCGAGCGGGTAAACCGCGCTAACGGCGATGTAGCCCGATTCAATTCGGTCTACAGCGAATACCGCCGGGCGCCGGAAGTTACCAGACAGCGGCTCTACTATGAAATGATCGAGGAGGTCTTCAAGAATGACGAAGGTACCACAATAGTTGACCGTAACCTCAAAAACTTTCTGCCCATGATGAACCTGGGCGGGGCTGTTCAATCAGCAGGCCAGGGAGGCAGATAATGAAAAAAACTATTACCTTAATTGTTGTTATTGTCGTTATTTTTATCGGTATTCTCGTGGCCGGCCCCTTCTACGTTATTGACGAAGGCGAACAGGCGGTAATTGTGCAGATGGGAAAACTGGTGGATATCAAAACCGAAGCGGGGCTGCATATCAAGGCACCCTTTATCGATGAAGTAGTGCGTTATCCGAAACGGATCATGGCCTGGGACGGGGAACAGAAGAGCATACCCACCAAAGAAAAGCAGTATATCTGGGTGGATGTTACTGCCCGCTGGCGCATCGCAGACCCCCAAAAATTCTACGAATCCATTGCCACTCTTGGCAACGCCTATCCCAAGCTGGGAGAGGTGATCGATTCCGAAGTTCGGACCGTAACCGCCGAAAACTACTTCCGGGAATCGGTGCGGAACTCCAATGTCATCATGGAACGAAGCGGTTCCGTGGACGACCTGGGCATAGGCGGCGAGATCGATCCCAGCCTTATTCAGTCTTCAATACAGCCCAGTACCAGTTACGAAGCCATTGAACGGGGACGCCGCGAGCTTGCCGGGGAGATTCTGACCCGTTCCCGGCGCATGGTTCCCGAATACGGCATTGAGCTTATCGACGTGGTTATCCGCCAGATCCGTTATTCCAATGAACTTACCCCCAGCGTCTATGCCCGGATGATCAAGGAACGGAATCAGATCGCCCAGGCGATTCGCTCCGAAGGCGAACGGCAAAAGGCAGTCCTCCTGGGACGTATGGAGAACGAGCGTATGTCCATTCGCTCCTCCGCGTATAATCGCGCCGAAATCATTCGCGGAACCGCCGATGCCGAAGCGTCGCGGATTTACGCCGATGCCTACAACCGGGACCGGAATTTCTTTGAATTCTGGCGGGCGGTGGAATCCTACCGCACTACCCTGCCTAGATTCAACAAAACCCTCACTACAGATATGGACTATTTCCGTTATCTGTATTCGCCGAGGTAATTGTTGGCAGGATGAGCAGGCGCATCTATCTTTTTGAACATGAGGGAACACAGGCCCTGGGTTTTGACACCGGGCTTGATTCCCGTTCCTTTGCCCAGGCAAAACTGGCCCAGTTTATCACCGGGCCGGGTCTGATCGTTTCCCCGGCCGGCGGAATCGAAATATGGAAAGCTTCGGGCGTAGCAGAAGTCTCGGGAAACGGCCCGTCTATGGTGATCTGGGGCCCGCCCTTTGCGGGTGAGCGGCTGGATATGCTCATCGCCGATAAGGCCCGTCAGGACGAAGCCCTGGCGGCAATAACCCACTGGATACGCGCCCGGCTTGCCCTGGCCGCATCAAACAGCACCCAGGGCGCTTCCCTCCTGCCCTATACCGCGCTGATCGCGCATGGCGCTGACAGTGCTGACGGGACAGTCTTCTTCTGCCCCGAACAACTGGCTCTGCGCTGCCTGCAGGCCGAGGGAGAAACAGAGCGTATCAGCGGCGGCGAGGCATATATCCACCCGGATCTAACCGGCATGAAAGCCGCCGCATTTACCGCCGGGGCCATGCTCTACCGGGTACTGACCGGGGCGCCGCCCTTTGCCACCCTGGACGAGGACCTTCTGCATCAGGACATCCGGGACAGTTGCTTTTTACCCCCGCGCCTTGCCGCCCCCGGCCTGGATGAAAAATTCGCCGCCCTTATACAACAGGCGCTCAGCCCCGCAGCCGCAGACAGCGCAAGCGGCGGCAATGCCGGTAACGGCGTCGCTGGCGGCGCAAACAACGACGACGGAACCGCCCTCCTCTACCAATTCCTCGACACATTACAGAGCGCCCCTTCCCTTTTCCGCCCCCTCTCCGCCGATGAGCAATCACGGCTCATCAAAGAAAAAGAACAGTTCCTGAACAGGAAAAACCTTGCGGTAAAAACAAAACGTTTTGTTATACGCAATACGGCCATCATACTGGGCTGCGCAGCGGCGCTTATCATCGCCCTGCTCACAGCCCGCAGCATTATCAAAAGCCGCTCCGAACTTCCCAGTACCAAAGGAATGGATTCATCCCAGGTAATACAAAGTTACTACAACGCATTCGGCGATCTGGATCATCCCCTGATGGACGCATGCCTCGCAAAAGGCGCCGGCAAAAACGACCTGGATATGGTACTTAATCTGTATGTGATAAACAGGGTAAGACAAGCCTATGAATTCAACCGCGCATCTTCCCTTATTTCCGCCCGCGAATGGCAGGAACAGGGCGCGCTCCCTGCGGAAGCCCAAATTTTCGGCATTACCGATCTAACAATGGAACGCATTTCAGGCGATGAAACCACAAACGAAATCCGCTACCATGCACGTTACACGCTATGGTTTCCAAACCAGGATGAGGAACCCCGGGCGGATAAACTCCCCAAAGGCGTTCACTATACCGATGAGCTCACACTAATCCGCAGGCGCGGAAACTGGCAAATCGTTGAAATCAAGCGCAGCACAGCGAAGTAGCTCGTTTCAAGCACCTAACGCTCCATCAAGCCAGAGCCCAATAAGATAGCGCGACACCGATCCCGGCGCCGGCAGCTTTGGCAGGGCATCCCTGCTGAACCATTGGGCGTCTTCAATTTCAATACCGTCAGGCCGAATCGTTCCCGAAGCGTAGCGGGCGCAAAAGCCGAGCATGAGGGAATTGGGAAAGGGCCAGGGCTGGGAGGCAATATAACGTATGTCCCTGATAGCGATGTTCACTTCTTCCAGTGTTTCCCTGGCCACCGTGGCCTCCAGGCTTTCGCCGGCCTCGTTGAATCCGGCAATGAGACTGTAAACACCAGGGGTGAATTTTTTGTTATGCGCCAACAGGGCTTTATCCTCATCATTGATGATGATGGTGATAACCGCCGGGGAAATACGGGGGAATTCAAGCCTGCCGCAAGCGGGACAGAGTCGGGCAAGTTCGCCGGGGGCGTCGGTGTTTTTGGTTCCGCAGCTTCCACAAAAACGGGATTCCTGCCGCCATTGGGCAATGTGGTAGGCCCGGAACAGGCGTCCAAGGGAACCTTTCCCCTCGACAAAGCCATTGGTAAGCAGCGGGAGAGTCTGCCGCACCGGCACAGCCCGCCAGAGCGGCGGAAGCGGCGATTCAGGGGAAATTGATACTCCGGCTATAGTTTCCATACCTATGGAAACAGTGTCCGCAGACGCTTCCACAGCAGGCACCTCAAAAATATCCGGAAAACCTCCAATCTCCCCCTGAAAAGGCAAATTTTCAAAATTTTTGAGCAATTCCAGCGGAATTTCCCGGTCCATAAGGGAATCGGGAATATCAGCCGGCAAAAGCAGCATATTCCCCTGAAAGAAAAAAGCGGCGCTGTGCAAGGGAAAAGCACAATTTTTACCCATTGGCTGCAGATAATTTTTTATAGTTTCAAGGCCATATATGTCTCTGATGATTATAGAAGATACCGGATTTTGCCCTTAATTTCAAGACTGCGGAACCCCGAGGAGCGTAGCGCTAGCGCCCACCATGGACGGTGGGCGGGCTTTTTTCTTTTATTTATTTTAATGCATACATTTTCAATGGTAAATATTGTGCCATTTCATTAAAATGTTTATCCCGTGCCACAAGTGTTAAATTGTTCTGTAAACAATTTTGTGCTATTACCAAATCGGTAATTCCTATATCATTGTATCCATGTTTATAATTCATTACCTGAATATCCTGTAATTCTTTCCAATCAATTTCAATATCATATTTTACAATACTATTAAGTAATATTATTAAATATTTCTCCTTTTTATGAATAATTGACGGCAATAATTCTGTCAATATTAAATCATTGGTGCATATTGAATTATTGTCTATCAGATCATCAATAAAGGCATAGTCTTTATGAGTTTTGAAATATTCAATCCATGCCGATGAATCCACTAATATATTATTCATCTTTTCCTCATCTTCTCAAGATCAATCCCCAGATCGATTTTTCCGGCATAATTCTTAATGCCTTTAATCTTTTCCGCACGGATTAAATTCTCCAACGCCATCATAACAACGTCTTTTTTTGTGGAAATATTGGTTATTTTCATGGCCTCTGATACTAATGTGTCAGGCAAATCCAAGGTAGTTCTCATAAATATCCTCCATTACACATAATATCATAAAACAGTATGCCTTTTCAAGAGTTTTTAAGCATATTTTAATCGATTTTTTCCTCTGGCCGCATTGATGCGGCCAGATTGCTTTGAAAATTCCAGGTTTTAATTGCACATAACACACGCTATACGCTTTTCTGCTCTAGCCCTGCAATTTCCAAGGCAATTTTCAACCCACACAAACCACACCCAAAAAAAGGCTGCCCTTTCGGACAGCCTTTGCGTTTCCACGCTTCTAAATTACGTTTTTAAGCTACATTCAGCTTAGAACATAACTTTGAACCGCAGGGGAACAGCAAAATAGAGCCAGCCGGCATCGGTGCTGGGGCTTCCAGTAACTTCGCCTTTTTCGGAGGTAATGCCAAGTAAAACGCCGGCTTCAAAGTTTACGTTTGCATTGAATTTGTAGAGCGTTGACAACGCAACCTCGAAAGCGTCATCGGTATAAGTAGTACTTCCACCTGTGTATTCTGCTTTATAAACACCCAGGACATTCGCCAACTGGAGTGTACCGGTAAGCTTATCGGTGATCGCATAATCGGCGCCAAGGGCGTTGTACAGGGCAAACCAACTGTCATTCACACCGTCAGAAAGTACACTACCACCGACCCCATAGTTATCATCACTGTCGCTGCCCTTCGCACCGGCAAAGCTGATGTTGTTGTTGAAGGTAATTTTGAGATTCTCAACACCGGTGAAGTTGAAGCGAAGATCAATACCGCTGTAGAAGGGATTCGTTACTTTTACTGTGTCGTTACCGCTTTTGTATTTTTCGGAGACTACTACCGCGCCTGAATAACCGGCGGAAACACCAAAGGTATCGGTTATGGCAAGGTTGGCATACAGACCAAAGGAGTTCAACCACTCGCCATTGCCATCAGGATCACCTTTGGTATTAATATCTCCGCCGCTAATCCGGTAGATAACGTCAAAGTTTACCAGGTCGGCAATTTTCTCGCCCGAAACCCGGAAGGCGGCGCCAACCTTAGACTCTGAATCAGTACCAGTATTTACCAGGCCTGTCATACCCAGATCACTGGCTATCTCAATGAAAATGGGGGAAAAATTAAGGCCAAAACTGACATACTGACCCTTATTGGTAGCTTGTGTAGTCACACCGTTATTTCGCAGGCTGTTAACGTCAATTGCGTCAGGTGCAAGGCCATTAATCCCATAGATAACACCAAAATTATCAACTTTGTTCTTGAGATAATCATTGAAATTCTGGTAGCGGCCGGCAGCGGTCTTACCGCGATCGGCAACATTTCCAAAATAACCGTACAGTTTACCAGCAGTTCCCTTGACATAGTAATCGCCAAAACCGGAACCTAAAATGGCATTCAAACTACCGCCAGTGAAATTGTTTCCCCGGGCTATAAGGCCGTCAAGTTTCAACTCCAGTAATGCCTGGACATTCTCACCGGTGTAGCCGAACGAAAGCCGCAACTCGGTGGTATCAGCCCACGATGAACTCAGCAGGTCAAAAGTGGCTGTGTTATCATCCCCACCGGGCACATCTTTGTTGTCGCCGGTAGGCGCCTTCACAGCCATGAACTCAGGGGTGATATCCGCCTTAAACCCTACCTTGAACTGGGCAAAGGCAGTGGCGGATAAAAGAACGAGCAGAATAGAAACAGCAATTAGCTTTTTCATATTTCCTCCTTAGAAACTAGCGAGAAGGAAGCAACCA
>BNVF01000050.1 GCA_025997895.1 Spirochaetia bacterium | reverse complement strand
AGCGGCGTTTTGAGGTTTTGAAAATTATGCGCGACAAGGGGATTCAAACTATTGTGTGGCTTTCGCCGTTTCTGCCGTTTATTAACGACACCGCAGAAAATCTGAGTGGGCTGCTGGATTACTGCGTTGAAGCGAAAGTGTACGGCGTTATGTGCTTTGGCATCGGCCTTACCCTGCGGGAGGGGGACCGGGAGTATTTTTACTCAAAGCTGGATGAGCATTACCCCGGGTTAAAAACGGCATATCAGAAAAAGTACGGCCTGAATTATATACTAACAAGCGACAATAACGATGTGCTGATGAATATGTTATACGACACTTGCGACAGGCATAATATTATTTACAATAGCGATGCGCTGTTTGAGTATATGCGGACTTTTGAGGGGAAGAAGGGTACACAGATGGAGTTGTTTTAAGGAATTAAGAGGAAAAAACGCAAAGGCGCCTCGAACCAAAGGTTCGCAGGCGCGCAAAGGAAGGAAGACAACACGAAACAGTGCTGAGTTTCTGGAGCCGATCATTCTCGTCAAAAAATCCTCGTTGTTGTTTCATGGTTATTATATATTGACAAGTATCAACATTATGTATACAATGAATAATATGCTATAGTGTATAATAAATCATACATTATAGCATATAAGGAGAGTAAACAAATGGTCAAAAAATTAATTCAACACGGAAATAGCGTTGCTCTTGTTATTGATAAACCAATTCTGGAAATGTTAAAAATCACCAATGAAACATCCTTTGAATTGACTACGGATGGGAAAAATATAATATTATCCCCTCAAATGGAATATGCCCAGGGAAATAATATCCTCATTTCGCTGGAGAAAATAAATAAACAATATTCAAATGTTTTAAGGAAACTTGGAAGCTGACGCTTCCTTCCGATTGACGTGTCGGTAAACCAACTTTTATATGGAGTATTGGAAGCTGACGCTTCCTTTGAATAAATGATCAAATTTCTGACCTTATCTGAAATCTTAATAATATTAGAGGATCAAATTAGAAATTATGGTGGAGTATATGGTGTACGAGATTTGAATTTATTAAGCTCAGGCTTATATGTTCCACAATCAGGTTTTAATGGACAATATTTACATAACACAATACCGGCAATGGCGGCCGCTTATGCGTATCATCTTTGTCAAAATCATCCGTTTATTGATGGAAATAAACGTGTAGCACTTGCGAGTTCATTAGTATTTCTTGATATTAATGATTATAAATTTAGTTGTTCGGATGAAATATTATATGATGAAATAATAGGTGTGGCAAAAAGTGAAATAAAAAAAGAAGAATTAGTAAAATTTTATGAAAAACATTCAAGAAAAAAATAGTATAAAAGTGCGGCACTGCGCATAATTGTATACGCTTTTCTGCTTTTCGGTAGACCGGCCCAGTAGGTGGCTCGTAAACTTTTAATTCTTGAGTTTATGTTGTTGGACTATTTCCCCACGCAGAATCTTCTGAACATTTCCTCAAGAATGTCCGCAGTAGAAACCTCTCCGGTTATCTCCCCCAGGGCGTTGACCGCCTCCCGCAGCAGGGGGGCGATAAGGTCCAGCGGCTCTTTGCGGTCTGCCAGTTGCAATGTTTCTTCCAGGGCGGCGATGGCGGCTTCGACCAGGTTTTTCTGCCGCGCTGAGCCAAGGGCGGCATTTTGCGAAACATCGGCTGAGAGGTCAGCACCGGCGATTACCGGCAGCGCGACACTTTCAATCGCAGCGGCAATTGCCCTGCAAAGCTCCGCCATGCCTTCGCCGGTTTTTGCGCTGACGCTGATGGGAATAGTTTTCTCAATAGAAATATTGTTTCCATTTTCGTTAGCTGCAATTAATGGCGAAGCAGGCATGGGGGAAATGTCCGCCTTGTTCCAGAGGAGCAAAACCGGCCTGCCCGCCGCGCCATCGGCCTGTTCCAGTTCACTGAAAAAGGCCCGGTCTTCTTCGGTTACGCCTTCAACGCCGTCAATCAGGTACAAAACCAGTTCCGCTTCGGCAAGCAGTTCCCGGCTCCGCTCCACGCCGAGCTTTTCCACCAGATCGGCTGATTCGCGCAGGCCAGCGGTATCGGCAAGGCGGATTGGAATGTCCTCGATGGAAACCCATGCCTCTATCCAGTCCCGGGTTGTGCCGGGAATCTCGGTAACTATGGAGCGATCTTCCCGTAAAAGCAGGTTAAAAAGGCTGGATTTGCCCGCGTTGGGCCGCCCTGCAATGACTGCCAGAACCCCCTCCTGGTAGATACGCTCCCGCTGCCATGAAGCGGCGAGTTTTTTTAGGCGGCCAAGGGCTTCCGCCGCCTGGGCCTGGCCGGGGAGTCTCCCTGCTGTCTCGTCACTGTTTGCGCCAACTTCATCCTCCGAATAGTCAAGGAAAATTTCCGCGCCGGAAAGAACTGTTACCAGCGATTTTTTAATTTCGTTGATCTCGTTTTCCAACGCGCCGGAAAGGCGGTTTACCGCGTGGCGGCGGCTTGCACCGGTTTTTGCGGAAACCAGTTCCATTACCGACTCCGACCGGGTAAGATCGAGTTTGCCGTTTATAAAAGCGCGGAAGGTGAATTCGCCGCTCAGGGCGTCACGGAAGCCTGCGGCATGGAGGGCGGACATCACCCCCTGACCAACAGCGCTTCCGCCGTGGCAGGAAATGTCCAGGCTATCCTCGCCGGTGTAACTTTTAGGGGCCCGGAACACCGAGACCAGCACTTCGTCAATTTTTTCGTTAGCTGCAATTATCCAGCCGTGTATTACCGTGTTCCCCGCCGCGCTGCGCAGTTTTTCCGGCCTGGAAAAAACTGAAGCCGCCATTTCAATTGCGCCTTTGCCGGAACAGCGGATTAGCGTGAGGGCGTTCTTGCCGGGGCTTGTAGCAAAAGCCGCAATGGGACTCTCATCGCCGTAGGAGACGCCCATTACGCTTCCTTTTGTACTTCAGCCAGATGCAGAACACAAAAGAGCCAGGGCGCGCCGGCGTAGACCCAGAGCGCTGTTACGGTAAAACGGAGAAAATGGAGAATCAAATAAAAATCGGCAAAATGATTTTGCGGAATTACTTTTTCAAAGGCCAGGAGTATTATGGCGGTAGCGGCGATTCCCAGGACAAAACGGGCAAGCAGGGTGAGGTATTTTGCCGCGCCGGTTCTGCCGAAAAGGCCGGAGCTTTTAAAACCTATGTACCGTTTGTTCAAACTGTAACCTGCAGCCATGCCCAGAAACATTCCGCCGGGCATGAGTATTTCCGCACCAGGACGGTAGAGAATCATGATAAAGGCAACAGCGGCGGCGGCGTAGATCTCCGCACGGAAGCCGCCTTTTGCAAGGAGCGCTTCTATCCGCTTGCCAGAGAAAAAATATGCGCAGAGTACCAGGCTGCCCAGTACCCAGCCACCGAATATGTCGCTGGGAAAATGCACACCAAGGTAGATGCGGGAAAAACTCACCAAAAGGCAGATAAGGGCGGTTATGCCAAAGAGCCATTTTCGTTTTCCCCATGAGGCGATGATGGTCCACATAACCAGAGAATTCTGGGCGTGTCCCGAG
Organism: Spirochaetia bacterium; assembly: GCA_025997895.1. Lineage (GTDB taxonomy): Bacteria > Spirochaetota > Spirochaetia > Treponematales > Breznakiellaceae > WQXQ01. Next base: position 21,995 of record BNVF01000050.1, on the reverse strand, counting down.
GGCAGACCGCCGAACCGTTCGGAGATCATGCCTACCGAAGGGTCGTAGCCGGCAAAAAAAGGGCGTGGCTGGTTGAGGAAAAACTTGAGGGAGAGATTGAGCCAGGCTGAAACCAGAATCGCCAGTCCCAGACGCAGTCCCTTTCTTTCGTCATAACACCAATAGATTAAGGGAAGCAGGGCCATATAAGCTGTGGCCGAACCAAATTCGGTAATTATGCGCATAACGGCAGTAAGGGGCGGGCTGGCAAATGATTGTACCAGCCTGATTAAATCCAGACCCCATTGGAGTATCGCTTCCATATTTAAAATCCTTCAAAAAAAATTTGCTGTACCCGGTTTATCGCGGCTTTCTGGGCGCGGCTTGGGGGAACCGCAGGTTTTATGCCTGCCATAAATTCCCTGATGCGGGTTTGCAGTATGGTTTTATCTATACTGATTAATACAAAAAATTCATAGACCTCTTCAACCAGAGGGGGGCCAGACTGATCTGTTTCTTCCGAATCAGCGGTTTCAGTTTTGTGTTCTACCCGCTGCTTTATCCAGAAACTTTCTTCTTTTAGTGCCCCGGCATATTCGGCGTCAGATGCGCTTTTTATCAGAAATTCAAAATAATCACCGTATTCGTCATCGGGGTACAGGGAGGCTGCGGAGATCAGCCGGTGTTCAATTCTTGCTGCCGCGAGTCTTGGAAAGTCCTGGACAGGGCTAAAATTTTCGGCCCATTGCTGCAGGGCGCTGAAATTGTTTCCCTTGTTTTTCCCGACAAAAACATACCGGTTTTGATAAGCGCCTATAGCCTCCAGCCCGGGGATTCCTCCGCGAAGAAACTGATTAACCCATTCGGGCATGGCAGCATTTCCGCTTTGGGATTCGATTAACTGGACAGATTCAAATTCCGCTTGTTCTGATTCAAATTCAGGCTGGATAATTATTTTTTGGGGACCGGCGCATGAATTGAAAATTAAAAGGACTGTTAGAAGAAGTATCACAGTACAATTATATTTCATGGTAGCGGAAATAGCTGAGACTCAGGCTGCTTCAGATTCGCCGGAGCTTTGTTCTTCAGCCGGAATGGGAACTTCGACCTTTGGTTCCGGTGGTACTTCCCTGAGAGAACTTTCGGCCTCCAGCTTATGCTGTTCCGGCGAGACTGTCTCAAGCTCCGGTTCGGCAGCTTCCACAGTTTCAGGAACAGCCTCCTCAGTTTCAGGATCAGGTTCCTCTATTTTCGCCGTTATGACAGGAGGATCCGCATAGAAGAGCGCCAGTTCATTCCACACAGCCGTTACCAAAGGCAATTGTACCGTTTCTTTCTGGGGGACTTGCAAAGGCTCCCGCATCTCTCCGCCGAGCGTGAATGTACATTCACCATTCAGAGAGACGGCAAGATCGATCCAATTTGCTTCGTTCTGAATCATCTGATCTTTTTCAGGCACATCCTGTTGATCGGCATCGCCCTGGCTGAGTTTAACACCAAAATGCTCCGGTAGTATGAAGAAATCTATTGTAATGGTGATATACATGCCGGACTCGGGGGAACTCAACGTTTCCGATACCTCCACAGGCGGTACTCCCGAAGCGTTCAACCTAAGGATAAGGTTCTCTTCTTTCAGATTCAGGCTCATCTGGAGAGACTCAGTGGAGGATATTCCAAACCGGGCACTAAAAACACTACCATCAGCGACTGGTTTAAGCCGGAACAAAAATCGTCCTCCTCCCTTTGTTTCCTCACGGAAGAAAGAAACCGCAGGAAGCAGATATGCTTCACCGGGGCCGGCGGATAAACCATAACTGGAGCCCGCCGGACTCCAGCCGGGCAACTTTTCCTCTTTGGGTTTTAATACCCATTCAGTTGACATGGGAGACTTTGAATCTTTGAGACTGCCTTCAAATTGATACCAGTGCAGTAACTCAGGAGCATCGCCGGGAAGCAAATTCTCGCTTGTTGTCTTTGAAGAAACAGGCAGGGAAATTTCCCTGGAACTTCCCTTAAAACCCTGTCTGGTATGGAAGGGGAAAGCTTCCGCCCGCAGATAATGGAAACCATTTTGATCCGGCGCTTTCCAGAGTATGGTTCCCGCCTCATTTGAGAAACGGCCTTCGCTGATAACTTTTTTTCCGTTATACCAAATAATATAAGGATCCAGTTGGCTGTCAAAATCCAGCCTGGCTTCCAGCATAATTGTTGCGCCTGCCGGGATAAGCCGGGAACCAGCGTTCAGGCCGGGAAGGTAGATCCTAATATCTTTCAGGGAAAATTTGGCGTTATCAAGATAGTAAAAAGGTCTTTCGCTTCGGCCAAGATTTTCTTTTCCGCCGATAACCTGGAAAACCAGGGTATACTGGCCCATGCTCAGATTTTTCGGCATGGAGAAATAAGGCAGATTCTTGTCCAGCCGTTTCACATGGATAACTGCATCTTCAATGACGATAGTATCGATATCAATTGTATCGGCGCTTGTTTCCGCAGCCCCTGTCAGTTTTGTGGTTTCAGATTTTTCCGTTTCTTCGCCGGAATTTTTACTGGATTCGGTTTTGTCTTCGGTTTTTTCTTCGGTTTTGTCTTCTCCGGTACTGGTTTTTGTTTCAAGCACGGTATCTGTTTTGGGCTTCAGAGTGTAATGGATTTTTCCACCAAGAATTTCTCCCTTGGGATTTTTCAGATAAACCATCAATCCGGTAATATCCGGATCATTGTCGATAGAGCTTGCAAAATAGGGACGTATCTTGTCGCCTGAGCTGATGATGGAACATTCATCCAGGGAAACATCATTCACCAGGGCCTTTACCTGGTAAGTTCCGGTTGAGGATAAAACACTGTCCAGTTCACTGCAGTTGCTGAAAAAAATGAGGACAATCAAAACAGTCAACGCTTTTCGCACTTTTTGGACATACATAGCCATAATAAGTATACCATAAATAGCCCATAAAATCCAGTGTTCGCAAGTCCTCTTTTTTTGCTATGATTAGAATTATGAGAGCGACCAGAGCGATTATACATTTGGACCATTTTGGGGGAAATTTTCAGGCCATTCGGGAACGAATTGGGTCAGAGCGGCAGATTTGCGTTCCGGTCAAGGCCGACGCGTACGGCCACGGCGCCCTGCGTATTGCCCGGGCCGCCCTGGAGACAGGCGCTTCCTGCCTTGCGGTGGCAACCGTGGGAGAGGGGACAGAGCTCCGCGAGGGGGGGGTAAAAATCCCTATTTTGCTCCTTTCCCAACCCCTGTACGGGGAAATTCCCGGTATTCTCAAGGCCGGCCTTACCCCCTTTGTGTCGGATGCCGCTTTTGCCGATGCCCTGAACCGGGAAGCAGCCGCTGCCGGGCTCAAACTCCCGGTTCACCTGAAAATTGACACCGGCATGGGCCGCATGGGGTGCTCTCCCGCCGAAGCCCCCGCTTTGGCCCGGTTTATCGCCGGCTGTTCCAACAGCCGAAGCTGTTCCGACAGCCAAGGCTGTACCGCCCTGGACTACGCCGGAACCGCCACCCACCTTGCAGTAGCGGACTCCGCCGCCCCGGAGGACATTGACTATACGCAGAAACAAATTGAATGTTTTAAAGAGACTTTGGCAGGCATACAATCGGCGGGCCTGAACCCCGGCATAGTCCACGCCGCCAATTCCGGCGCGGTGCTGCTCCACCCCAACGCCTGGTTTGATATGGTGCGGCCGGGGATTCTGCTCTACGGCTACAAGGCTGAAGAGCCCAGTCTATTTGCGCCACTGCAAGTGAAGCCGGTCATGGAACTGCGGACCAATGTGGTTTTTATCAAAAAAGTGAAAAAGGGCGAGACCCTTTCCTACGGCAGAACCTGGACCGCCCCGCAAGACACTAACGCTGCGGTGCTGCCCGTGGGCTATGGCGATGGTCTGCCCCGGCTGGTAAGCAACAAGTGGCAGGTATACATCTGCGGCAGGGCCTATCCTCTGGTAGGCAGAATCTGCATGGATCAGTGCCTGGCGGATCTGGGACCGGAAACCAATGTACGTCTCTGGGACGAGGTTACAGTTTTTGGTGGAGACGCCCCCGATGCCGCCGTACTTGCGGAACGGATCGGTACCATACCTTACGAGATTACCTGCAATATCAATAAACGGGTACCGAGGGTGTACGAAAATTAGACCGATCCGGGAAAAATGGCACGCTTATGCGTTACCCTATAATGGCAGTTCCGAGAATGCGGTTTTTGCCTCCGGTGTCAACTGCTCCCAGAGCGAGGGTTCCATTACATCCTTGTCTATATAGATGAATATCTGAGGTTCATAGTCTTCGGCGGGATGGAGGGCGTTGTTGGCGTTGAGGAAGGGCAGGCTGACGCTGGGGCCGTTTTCGGTGAGCCGCAGCCGGACCATGGTAGCGGGGTTGCGGGTGATGGCGTCCCAGGCGCGGGCGGATTCAGCGTAAAAGGCCAATGCCCGGGAACGGTAGCGGCGGTCGCCGGTTTGGGCGGCAAGGGCTTCGTAGGCTACGCCGATGTTGTTCCGGGCTATCATGAGACGCTCACCGGTCTCCAGGAATTCGGGGCGGTCGTTGGGCAGCAGTACCGGCAGCCGGGAGCGCTGGGACTCCAGTATGTCGAGCAGGCGGTTGTAATAGCCCTGGGCGGCAAAATTATCACCGCGTTTGAGGGCGGCGTTCCCCAGGGCATAGAGCAGCCGGCGGTTAAGGGGCAGGTCTGCGGAAGCGGTAAAGAAGTACTCCAGTGCGTTTTTCCAGTCCTCAAGGTGATAATAAGCGGCGCCCATGCGGTACTGGATTTCAGGCGGCGCCCAGCCGTTTTGCTCGGAGCGGTGATAGTAATTAAGGGCCATCTCCCATTTTCCGTCTTTGGTAAAATATTCCAGATCCCCCAGACCGGCGTAGAGTCTGCCATACTGGGGCGAGGGAGAGATGAGTTTCCGTGAAAGGTAGTCCTCGTACAGGTCGATACCTTTGACAAACTGTTCCTCGGCCTTGAAAAATTCCCGGTTATTGATAAGCACATCCGCATAACGCCGGTGGGTATCTATGCGGTACATACGGCGGCGAACAGATTCTTCTTTTGCGCTGTCAAAGGTGCGGATGGCATTTTCCAGCGTTACGCGCTCTTCGTAATCATTTCCAAGGTTGTTGTAATAGCGGGCAAGATGGTAGTGAGACTCCGGCAGGGAAGGATCTGCCCGTACCGCCTGCAGCAGCAGGGCACGGACTCCTTCTATCTGCTCCACATACTCGTTGGGGACGCCCCGGACTTCCTCAAGTTGCTTGTCCAGCAGATAACCGCCCAGTTCCGCAAGGGAAGCGGCGGAAAGCTGGCGTTTCTTGCTGCTTTCAAACCATTCCTTGAGGGGAAGCACCTCTTTGAGGTTGTCGGTACGGATAAAATACTTCATCATCCGCTCCACTACCGGGTCTTTCCATCCGTATTTGTCAAGAAGCCGGGCGTAGGCAAAACGGGCGTCTTCATATTTTTCCGCGTATTTTGACGGATCCGAATCTCCCCAGGCAAGACTGTTGTCACCTAACGCAAGGAGTCCTTCAAGGTCATTAGGCTCATAGTCCAGGAGTTCGCGCCGAAGCAGACTATCCGCCTTGGCGTAGTTCATCCGGTAATTTGTTTCCAATGCGGCGTAATCCAGTACGCCTTTTTTGTCTCTGAGATAATAACGCAGCAGTTCGTCGTATTTTCCTTCAGCATAGATATACTGCCGCTCATCGCGGAAGGCTTCGGCGTATTTGTAGAACCAGTCTTTTTTACGGTGTATGCCAAAGGCAACGTTGAATCGTTCATTTGCCCGTTGGTATTCCCCGGCGAATATGCGCTCGTAACCGATCTTGTAAATCGATTCGGCTTTAAGCGGCGTATAAATAAATTTATAACAAAGATAGAAAACACAGACACCCAATACAGCGATAATCGAGAACACCCGCAGCACCGGAAGGAAGTTATGCACAAAGATATACGCGAAACTTGCCTGCTCCGCTTCCAGCGCCTCGCCGGTGCTCTTTTCAAAGCCCTTGGGTATGACGATGGTCTTGCCCAGAATCTGCCCGGCCAGAGCGGCGGTTTCTTTTGCGGATGCGCCGGTAACAAGAAACCGTATCAGTTTTGACATCTGTTCTGGAGCAACCGCTTGCTCTGCGATCAGTTCCTCGCAGGCAATGCGCAGATTAAGGGGATAATTGGAAAGGGTTTCCCGGAGATTATTCAGGTCATCTTCGGTCAGTTGTATTTCTTCAACATCTTCGGAGGCTTTCTCTGCTCTTGGCCTTCCCCCGGATCTGGGCGCAGCCTTTGCGCCGGCTTTTGCTTTTGGCGTATCATCAAAAAGATCATCAATACCGGGAAGTGAAAAATCCGTTTCACCTAAATCATCGCTGCCAGACCCGGCATCATCAGCGCCAAAATCCGCAGCCCCGGCGTCTTCCCCGCCCAGACTGAAAGCGTCAAAACTATCGCCCGGAGCGGTTGCTTCGCCGCCCAAATCAAAGGCACTGTCACCGAGCCCAAGGTCATCGCCGCCCAGGTCGAGACTTTCGCCGCCAAGGTCTGAGGTCTCACCACCCAGATCGAAGCTTTCATCGCCCAGGCTGTCTCCTGCGTTTTCGGCGGGCTCTGCATCAGGAATAGCAAAGTCAGGCGTTTCGCCGCCAAGGTCTAAATTCCCGTCGCCCAAATCAAAGGCACTGTCACCGAGCCCAAGGTCATCGCCGCCCAGATCGAGACTTTCGCCGCCAAGGTCCGAGGTCTCACCACCCAGATCGAAGCTTTCATCGCCCAGGCTGTCTCCTGTACTTTCGGCGGGCTCTGCATCAGAAATAGCAAAGTCAGGTGTTTCGCCGCCAAGGTCTAAATTCCCGTCGCCCAAATCAAAGGCACTGTCGCCGAGCCCAAAGTCATCGCCGCCCAGATCGAGACTTTCGCCGCCAAGGCTGTCTCCTGCGTTTTCGGCGGGCTCTGCATCAGGAATAGCAAAGTCAGGCGTTTCGCCGCCTAAACCTAAATCGAAGTTTTCATCGCCCTGGCTGTCGCCCGCATTTTCGGCGGGCTCCGCATCAGGGATAGCGAAGTCAGGTGTTTCGCCGCCAAGGTCTATGGTTTCACCGCCCAGGTCAAGGCTTTCGCCGCCCAGGTCAAAGCCCTCATCGCCCGGATCAGCCCCTGCAGTTTCGACGGGTTCGGCATCGGGAATGGCTTCATCATCGGCGCCGGCCCCCAGCTCGTCCGAAAGGCCGGACAAAAGCCCGTCAGGAACGCTGAAATCATCGGCAGACAGGCCATCAGTCTCTGCGTCGGCATTAGTACCGGCATTAGTACCGGCATCTGTACCGGAAAACACGTCATCTGGCAGCGGGGGGGGAAGATCATCGGGAATGGTGTCAAGGAAGGCGCTAAAATCAAAATCACCGGCATCAGGGGTATCGCCGGTATCAGGAGCAGGCACGGCAGCCGTGTCAGGTGTATCAGGTATATCAAAATCCAGGGAATCAAGGACGCCTGAATCTAAACCGGCGGAGTCTGTGTCAAGGGAAAGATCCCCTAAAATATCCGTCTCAGAATCGGCATTCATCGGTACAGGTTCGGTATCGGGGAGTTCAAGATCGTCAAAGGGCAGATCTTTCGAGATTAGATCGGCTTTTTCCCCGCCGATGTCATTGAATGAGGCCTTAAACTCCTGAAGCGCGCTTAATGAAGGCATATTAAGATAATTAAGTATCGGCCGATAATTGTAAAGAATGTATGAAAACGATAATTACGGCTGTACTTCTTACCGTTTTTGCCGGTCTTGCCGGCGCAGCGGATTTAGAATCATATCAGCTTATTGACCGCCTTTTAACCCTCCCCGGCCCCGGCGCTCCGGAGGTCTTTGAAGATGCGGTTATCTTTACCGCTTCTTCCAGCTTCCGCAGAGTAGGAGTGGCTTTTGCCTACGAGGACTTCTCCAGGGTCTACTGGTTCAGGCAGCTTTTAATCCCCCAGGACCCCCTGGGCGTGCCTATACCGCCGGGTAAAAAAGCCCCCGACCCCTACAAAGATTCGGGGCTCCTCTTCTATGTGCATCAGATTCCCAAAGAGCTCAATGAGCTTGAATATCGATTGGTCATTAATGGTCTCTGGACTGTTGATCCCGTCAATCCCCAAACCCGCAGGGACAACGTTTCGGGGCTTGCGTGGTCGGTGCTTTCACTTCCGCCCAGAGACCCAATGCCGGACCCGCTCAATGGGCCGCCGGAAAGCCTTAGCTTTTCGTTCAAAGGGCCGCCCGGAGAAACCGTTACCGTGGCGGGCAATTTCAATGGCTGGGATCCCTTCATGTATGAACTGAAAGAAAGCCCTGCGGGTATCTACACCCTCAACCTGCCCCTTCCGCCGGGCAAATACCAGTACATTTTTTTTCACCGCGGCGAGCGCTATCTGGACCCCTATAACCCCCACCGGGTCTACTCCAGAGATGGCAAGGCGGTCTCGGAAATTGTGATTCCCTGATACCCTACTTCAGCACCTTGGTCAGAAACGCCTTGCGTCCGCTGGTTTTTCCGCTAACGCCAAATTTGCGGTAAATATTCGTGATATGAAAATCTGCAAAACAAAGAAAAACGACTTTTTCAAATTGCAATATTTTCTCTTTTGCTGTATAGTTAACCTTTGTATTGATAAAAATTTATGAAAAGCAACAAAGCCAAATTTCGGGCAAAATTTTTGTTCGGCTTGATCGCTATTTTATATCCCCTGCTGGTTTTCTGTGCCCTGGTGGTCTTTAATCTGCCTATACGGTATATGTCGATAGGTATAATCGTGTTTGCCGTCATATACAGCGTGGTAAACAGCCGGCATTACAAGGGGAAAAACGCTGCGGCGCTTTTTATCAGTCCGGCGATTTTGTGCGTTATTGGCGGGGTGAGTCTGTTTGTGGATTCACCGGTCATACTGAAACTATACCCGGCGCTGGCTGACCTTGCCTATGTAACCATTTTTACTACATCGTTCTTTTTCCCTCCGCCCTTTGCGTTTTATTTTATCGAAATTTTTGACCGGACGATGAAGGACAAAATTCCCAAACATCAATTTGAACGGTATTGTTTTAAGGCAACCCTGGTCTGGTGCTGCTTTTTTGTTGTTGACGGAATTATCGCCGTATGTACCGTGATTTGGGGTTCTGATATTATTTGGGCTATATACAACAGTGGCATCACCTATGTCGCTATGGGCTTGATATTCCTTGGTGAATTTATCGTGATAAAAATGATAGAAAAACAGCATCGTCAGACACAAAAAAGTCCGGAGGAAACTCATGTCGATTCTTAAAGAAGGTTATCCCTTTATTCTCCCCCCGCTTCTGGCCGGTGCGGCGCTGGTACTTGTTTCACGAACTTGCCTGACGAATTCTGCGGCTATGTACATTGCGTTGGGGCTTGGCGCTGTCCTTTTGATCTTTGCGCTGTTTTGCGTGTTTTTTTTCAGGGATCCAAAAATTGAGATCACCCAGGGTGAAAAAATTATTCTTTCACCCTGCAACGGTACGGTTATGGAAATTGTTGAAGAAGAAAACGAAAAGATCATTCGAACCTTCCTTTCTATTTTTAACGTCCATCTGCAGCGCTCCCCGGTTGACGGCACGGTAAGCAATGTGACGCATCAGGACGGCAAATTTTTGATGGCCTGGGATCCGCAGGCTCACGTTCTTAACGAGCAGAATATCATCACCATACAGGGTGAAGACAGTGTGTATGTGGTCCGCCAGATTGCGGGTTTTCTGGCGCGGCGTTGCGTGTCATGGGTTAAAAGCGGCGATGTACTGAAAGCAGGGGATAAAATCGGGATGATCAAATTCAGCTCCCAGGTTGATCTTCACCTGCCCAACACTGCGGTCATCAAGGTTCAGCCGGGAGACAAAGTAAGGGCCGGTATTACGGTTATGGGAACAAAATGAAAAAAGCGCGTATTAGAAAAGTCGAAATAAAAAAAGTCGAATTGAAGAAGGGTATTTACATTATACCTTCCCTGTTTACCTGCGGAAATATGAGCTTTGGTATGTTGTCGATAGTTGGCTCAAGCAAGGGGAACTTTATTCAGGCCGCATGGTTTTTGGTAGGCGCACTGGCCTGCGATATTCTTGATGGCAGAATCGCCAGAATGACCAAGACTACCAGCGACTTCGGCATGCAGCTTGACTCCTTAAGCGACCTGGTCTCCTTTGGCATGGCGCCTGCCATTATGATATATATGCTGGTACTCAACACTATGGGCAAGATAGGCGTTGCCATTGCCGTTCTCTTTGTGCTCTGCTGCGCCCTGCGCCTTGCCCGCTTCAATGTGCTGGCCCAAAGCGGCGAGGTACACAAACATTTCGTGGGCCTTCCCACTCCGGCTTCTGCGGGAGTCATCCTCTCCTTTGTACTCAGCTACGAACTCCTGGGCCCCGAAAACTACGCCCTGAATTTCAGATCCATCCCGGCTCTGATGGAACGGATGCCGACTTTTTTCAAGGCCATGCCCATCGTCATGGTCTCCCTTTCATTTTTGATGGTTTCCAACATTCCCTACCCGTCTTTTAAGCGGATGAATCTGTCCAGAGTCAGAACCATACAGCTTTTTGCGCTGGTAATTGTTTTGGTGCTGCTTGTACTGGTGTATCCGCAGAACATTTTCTTTGTCATCTTTTCGGTCTATGCCGCATCGGGTCTGCTGTTTTATGTGCCGCGGATTCTCTGGCGAAGGCGGCGCAGGGTAAAACAGAACAGGGAAGAGCAATAGTACTGTTGACGAATCGAAGTCCTTAAGTCAAAATGTAAGTATGCTGGAAAACAGAATAAACCCGCGATACCGTACTCTTGCCCGGGCGCATATTCCTGCCGTGCTGGAAGGTGATAACCTGATTAAAGATATCAGCATCACGGGGTGCTGCATAGAATGTACCACTTATGCTGATATAAAATCCAATGTCCAGTATCAGTTGGAGATTGAGCCTGAAAGTACCGCGAAAATCGGCAAGTTTTCCCTTTTGGTCGAGACCAAGTGGATCCGTACCGGAGATTATTCCAGCGAGGTCGGCTTTAATATTGTTGCCTCTCCCAAGGGCAAGTCTTTTCAGCGTTATGTTGATTATCTTGCGTACCGTTCCGCGGTGAAATGAAAATAAACCCGCTCCCGGGCCGGGTGTATCAGGCAATTCCGGGGTTTGAAGATCATCTAAAAACCGAACTCCCACTGAACGGTTGGCGCCCGCTTGCCGATGGCAGCCCGCTTTTTTTTGCGGAAACGCTCGGTGCGGAAAATACCGCGACGCCTGTCTTCTGGTATCAGAACTGCTGGCTTGAACCTTTCCGCGTGGAATTCGATTCTATCAACGAAGCGGCCTCCGCCCTGCGCGACATTCAGCGCAACTGGGCGCCCTGCCTGCACACCCAGTTCCGCCGTGGCAGTCTCATCGCCTCAAAGCTGCCGTCCCTCAGCGTCAAACCCCGCCCCTTCCCCTGGCTGCTGCCAGATGCCCCTATGGGCGCATGGACTTTGCTGGACCCTCACACCATGATCGCCGGCGCCCGCTGTTCCAGCCCCTTCCCCGGCGGTCTCATCGAATTTGAGGAAGACAAACTGGGCCCCCCCAGCCGGGCCTATCTTAAACTTTGGGAAGCCCTGGTCAGACTGCGCCGCTGGCCCGCTCCCGGCGAACGTTGCCTTGATGCCGGTGCAAGCCCCGGTGGCTGGACCTGGGCCCTTGCCCGCCTGGGGGCGCAAGTAATCGCCGTTGACCGGGCCCCTCTGGAAGACCGAATTGCCGCCATGAGCGGCGTTGAATATATTCGCCACGATGCTTTCACCCTTAAGCCCGAAGACACAGGCCCCATCGACTGGCTCTTCTGCGACGTTATCTGCTATCCATCGCGGCTTTACGAATGGATCGAAAAGTGGCTCGCTTCCGGGCTTTGCAAAAATTTTGTCTGCACGATAAAGATGCAGGGCAATATTGAGGGTAATGGTGTGGACTTTGAGACGCCCCGGCGCTTTGCGGCGATTCCCGGCGGCGCGGTGGTACACCTGTGCCATAACAAGCATGAGCTGACGTGGATGAAGGTTGGATAAGTTATAAAATTATATAAAACCTCAGTCTACCTTAAACCGGGAAACTTCCTTCACCAGTATGTCGATGTTATCCCTGTTATGGGAACTGAGCGTATCGACCTCACCGACCGCGATAGTGATCTCATCGGTGCCTGCGGCCATTTCGTCCATGCCGTTAGCGATTTCCGCCGTCGCCGCTTCAAGATGCTTCCCTTCGGTGATAATCTGCCGGCTGCCCTCAAGCATCTCCCCGGATCCGTTTTTGACCAACCGGGTAACCTCGTTGAGCGCTTCGACGGATTCAAGAACCTGTCTTGAACCCTGGCCCTGCTCTTCCATAGCGTTGCGGATATTTTCTTCCTGATCGGCGACTGTCTTTACCCCGCCGCCGATAGCCTCAAATTTATTTAACACATTGTCAGTGGCCACCGTTATCTTGTCGATGGATCCCTTGATCTTCTTCAGCACCCCGCTGATGGTTTTTGACTGCGCCGAAGAATTCTCCGCCAGTTTGCGGATCTCATCGGCGACCACCGCAAAGCCTTTGCCCGACTCCCCGGCGTGGGCCGCTTCAATGGCGGCATTCATACTCAATAAATTAGTCTGGCTGGCGATGTTTTGCATTACCCCGTTGATTTCCAAAAGCCCTTCGGATTCTCTGGCGATTTCCTGGATATCCGCGGCAACGTCCCGCAGGCCCTGATGCCCGACATCGGAAGCCTCCGCAAGGGACTGAACATTACCGGCGTTCTTCACCAGGGTCTGGGTAACGGACTCGATATTGGCCAGCATCTGTTCAATGGCGGAAGAAGAACGGGACACGCTTTCGGTTTGCTTTTCAATGTTTCCGTTGAGGCTGTTGATGTTTCCCGTGATCTGCTCCATGGTGGCGTTAGTCTGTGTAACTGCGGCGGATTGATTCATCACCCTTGCCTTGATGCTCTGGATGTTGCCGGTAATCTGGTTGATTGCGGCGGCGGTCTGGGTCATGCTCGATGACAGAGACGTGCCGGTACTTGAAAGTTCCCGGGTCTGACTCTTGATAAGGGTTATCAGGTCTTTCATGTTCTCAAAGGTCAGGTTGAAGACCTCTGCGATTTCCGCAAACTCTGCGATGCCCCTGGCGCGCCGGGTATCTATCCGTTTGGTAAGGTCCCATTCTTCCCGGATTTCACGCAGGGTTTTCGTAATGACCAAAAGGGGCCGTACCAAACTCCGGGTGAAGAGGACAAGTATTACCGCAGCGGCGAACAGCAGAACCGCCGCCAGGATAGCTGACATCAGGAGCAGGCGGTTCACTTCGGCAAAAACGGCCTTCCGGGGAAGCAGGGACACCAGTACCCAGTTTGCCCCGGGGATGACCGCAGAGTAGATAAGGGTCTCCCTGTTCCCCCCGGAGAAGTTAGGCGAAGAGAGCATCTGGCTTTTATACTGGGCAAGATCGTACTCCTGGAAAAAATCCTTGTTCATCACCGCGCTTTTGTCGGGATTGGTAATGTAAAGCCCGTCTTTGGACAAAAGAAAGGTCTGCTGGGAACCGATCTGCCCCGCGTGCACCAGGGTGTCCAGGGAGTCTGCGGTAATCTCCTCGCTTACAGCCCCTATATCCCTTCCGTCCGAATCATACACGGTCATGGACATGGCCACGGTGAGGACATTTTCCGCGACATCGATATAGGGTTCCTGATACGCGATCTGTCCGCCGGCTTTTTTAGCGTCCGTAAACCATCCGCGCTGGGTCTGATCGTAATCCGCCCCCGGTATCCAGTCCATATTGAGAATAAAAACGCCCCCGGGAAGATTCCATTTAATATTACTGGAATAGTAGAGAAAGGACACACTGGGCAGGGTTTTCGCTGCTTCGATAAAGTAATCCTGCATTGGTTTCCGGGGGACTTCGGTCCCGCTCGCACTGAGCAGGGCCGTCACAGCAGCCGCGCTATGCTGCAGGAGACCCTCATGCTCGTCCAGCATGGCGATAACCCCTTCCTGCATACGGCGCATGGTTTCGCTGGTGGCCGCTTCAACCTGCCGGTTTGAAACATTCCTGAAATTGACGAAAAAAACCACCGACAGGGCAGCGGTGATACAGACAACAATTGCCAATGAAACGGCGGTGAACACTGTCGCAAAAGACACTTTTCTGGTCATACCAAGCTCCTTGTTTTACGGAAACAGCACCAAGGACTTCCCGGTTTTTGGAATCCAGCGACTGTTGGTTAAGTTTATCCAAAAGTGATTCACGCATTTTGTATTTCTTGTAATAGCCGCTTTTGGATTTTTGCATTTGGAATTGTGACAGTCGGAGATTTTCTAACTGTATCGGTTATAACTTTATATGCTCCGCGATCTATTGCATCATAGACTTCCTCTACGATCTTTTCAGCGACTTCATCCGTAATCACCGTGCCATCACTTAATGTATAATTTTCATCTGCCACGGCGTACCTCCATTATCAAATCAAGAATTTTCTGAGTTGCTTTCATAGCATGTATGACATACTCTTTTCCATCTTTTTTCACAACCACGATAACCTCAAGATCCCTTAAGGCTTGGTCAAAGCCAAAATACAACACTTTCTCATCCGGTTCAACCTCCATCAAGATTACTTCTTCAGGATGCTCAATAACATAGATTATGTCTTCATCCTTAATCCCATGTTTATGAGCATGTTCGGTGATAATCAAATTATTCAAATTTTCTTACCTTGTATAATAATTATTATATTAAATTGAACATCTGTCAATGTAGGCCCTGGAGGGCGTCCTGCGATCTAATGGCCGGCGAACCGAAGGTTCGATAACTAATGCCTGGTCGGTGGTGGCTTTGCGCTCACAGTTGGATGCGTCGTTTTAGCCATATCACACATAGCGCGGATTATGTTATACTGTAACCGTGGAAAATACTGAGTGTGCTAACCTTAAAAACAAAATCGAACATGAAACTTCGTTTCATGCAATTGCCCTGTGCGCGGTGGGGGCGGAAAAAGCCGTGTCAAATGAAGTACGCAAGCTGGGGCTCAAGGTCGAGGATTCGGGCTTTGGCAGAGTGCGATTCATGGCGGATATTGCCGGGCTGTACCGGGCATTGATGGGGCTGCGTGCGGCGGACCGGGTGCTGCTGGAGGCGGGGCTTTTCCGGGGTGAGGATTTTGACGCCCTGTTTGAGGGGACAAAGAATGTGCCCTGGGAGCGGTTCGTGCCTGAAGGCATGGGGTTAAAGGTGGTCAAGGTGCGCTCCAACCGCTCAAAGCTGCGGGCGGAGACCAGTATTCAGTCGGTGGTGCACAAGGCGGCAGCGGAACGGCTCTGCCAAAAGTATAAAGTAACGAGGCTTCCTGAAGGCTCGCCCGAGGGCGGCAGTACGGCGGAAGTCCGGGTCTATGCGGAAAAGGACATGATTTCGCTGCTGCTGGATTTGAGCGGAGAGCCCCTTTTTAAACGGGGTTACCGGAGCGATGGCGGCGTTGCGCCGTTACGCGAAACTACCGCCGCGGCTATGCTGCTCCTTTCGGGCTGGAGGCGCAAGTTTCCGCTGTACGATCCTTTCTGCGGATCAGGGACTATACTTATCGAAGCGGCCATGTACGCCTGGGATATGGCACCGGGGCTGGGCAGGGGGTTTGCTCTGGACAATCTGCTTATCGCCAACCGGAAAACCGGCGAAGCGGTGCGGCAGGATTTTCGGAGCAGGCTGAACTTTGAAAATACCATCAGGATAGCCGGAAGCGATGAAGACCCGCGGGTGGTGTCTATCGCCCGGTCCAACCTTGAGCGGCTGCGGGACCTGGCCGAGGGCAGGACGCCGGTGCGGGGCATACGAACGACTGCGGGAAATGCGGCGTCCGGTCCGGCGCTGCCTGAGGTAAAGGTTCTGCGCATGGATGCGGCCAAGTCTCCCTTTGCGCCGGACAATGACCGCAAAGCCGGCGACCCTGCAGGCTTCATCATTACCAATCCCCCCTACGGCAAACGGCTGGAGGATCCGGCAACTGCGGAGCGGATATACGGCGAAATGGCGGCTCTGGGGCAGGGTTTCCCTCAATGGAAACTTGCGCTGATAACCGATCATTCAGGTTTTGAATCATTCTATGGCAAAAAGGCGGATTCCTGCCGGGAGATGAGCAACGGCGCCATTCCTTCATATTTTTTTCAATTTGATCTATAATAATCTATAATAAATAGCGAATAGAGCGGGAAGTGATACATGTCCATTGTTGTCGAGCATGAAAAAAGGCGGAAAGAGATTCTCGAAAATGCCCTGAATGTTTTTATGGATGAAGGGTTTGAAAACGCCACTTTTCAAAAAATTGCGGACAGGTGCGGCATTACCCGGACAACCCTGTACACATATTTTAAAAATAAAAAAGAAATTTTTAATTACAGCATTAAACAGCTGATGATAAAAGCCGAGGAAGATATTCAAAACATTCAGGCCAATGCCTCCATGAGCAGCGTGGAAAAAATTACCAACGTGCTGCTGGATATTCTGCGGCTGCTGGAACAAAACCGCCTCCTCCTTTCGGTGGTACTTGATTATCTGCTGCACCTTTCAAAAAACGACGTTGACCCCGAAATCCGGGTACGCCGCCGTACGGTAAGGATGCGGCACATTTTGGCCTCTATGGTGATCGAAGGCGTCAAGGCCGGGGAATTGAAAAAAGTCAGTGTCAAAACCGCCGATGATTTTCTGTACAGTTTTATAGAATCCGCTATTTTTAATTTGGTCGTGCTGAAACGAAAAACCGTTGGGGAACTCCGGGACACGGTGGTATTTGCGGTGAAGCAGTTCGCAAGGGAATAAACACCTGTTATGCGTATCATTATCGTAGGGGCCGGCATGGTCGGTACTCAACTGGCTAAACACCTCATTCAGGAAAAGCACGATGTTTCCATAATCGAATCAAATGAGGAACGTGCCAGGCACGCCTCAAACCGTCTTGACTGTCTGGTGATTCATGATGCGGGAAACAGCATCAAGGCCCTGGAAGAAGCGGGAATTGCCCGGGCGGATGCTCTGGTCTGCGTTACCGATTCTGACGAAGTGAACATGATCATCTGCGGCCTTGCGGCTTCCCGCTATGGCCGGACTAACAAGCCGGGGGAGCCGGGGCTGCTGAAAATTGCCCGTGTGCGGAACGATGACTATATGCACCTGAGTCAGGCCGGGGACAAGCAGGTGCTGGGTATCGATCGTTTTATTCACCCAAACATGGAAGCTGCCCGCTCAATCGTAAAGGCCATTGAGCACGGCGCAATGGGGGATATTGTTTCCTTTTCAAATACCCATTACGAACTGGGCTCCATTGACGTGGAACAGGGAAGCGCCTTTGACGGGCTTGTCCTCAAGGATTACCGG
This sequence comes from Spirochaetia bacterium, assembly GCA_025997895.1. Classification (GTDB taxonomy): domain Bacteria; phylum Spirochaetota; class Spirochaetia; order Treponematales; family Breznakiellaceae; genus WQXQ01. The sequence continues at coordinate 4,586 of BNVF01000050.1, read as the reverse complement.
AATCTGGTAACAGTTGAGAGTCTGGTAACTCTGGTTGAGCGGGATGACGAAGTGCTGCTTCCTTCAGGAGCGACAGTGCTGGCCAAAGGGGACCGTGTATACATTCTGGCTGATGGGAAAAATCTGCCCGAGATTTTCCGTTTTGCCGGTGGTACCGAAAAGCCCATACGCAAGATAGGCATAGTGGGCGGCGGCAGGATTGGCGCCCTTATCGCCGAAGGGTTGATCCACAAAGACAAGTTTTCAGATGAGTACGAGGAAAACGAGCATAACCGTAAAAAACGGAATTTTCTCTTTCCCCTGCTCAAGACCCTCATCCCCAGGAGCAGCCGCCGGATTGTGATCATCGAACAGGATTACCGGCTCTGCAAGGATCTGGCCGCCCGCTTCCCCGAGGCGCTGGTTCTGAACGAGGATATTTCCGATGAAAGTTTTGTCAACGAAGAACAGTTAGACGATCTGGATTTGCTGGTAACCACTACCAACAATCAGGAACTGAATATCATTACTGCGGTGTATTTTAAATTGAGGGGCATTGCGCGGACTATTGCTATGGTAACCAGTTCTGGTTATGCGACAATGGCCCGGCAGTTGGGGGTGGATGTGGTTATCCCCATGAAGTCGGTGGTGGTAGATTCAATTCTCTCCCATCTGATGGGCAGCGGTGTTAAAGAGGTGCACCGCATCGGGGACGGTGATGTGGATATTATCGAAGTTGAAATCGGGAAGGACGTTCCGGTAATTGATAAGCCCATAGCCGAGTTTAAACTTTCTGCGGGCGGTCTTTTGATGCTGGTAAACCGGGGTGGCAATTCCTTTATCCCCAAGGGCGATTATGTGTTTAGCCAGGGCGACCATATTGTCCTGATTGCCAAAACCGGCAGCCAGGCGGAGATCGAAAAATATTTCGGCGCCGCCGTATGAGCCGCTTGTTATGAGAAAACGGTTCAGGCGATACATAAAGACGAGGCTTGGTGCCAATTCCCGGGGCTATTTGCTTGTTTTTCTTGCCTGGGTTGCGGTCTGCCTTTTGGGGGCCCTTCCCTTTTATTTTTCCGGATACATCCCCAATTTTACCGACGCAGTTTTTGAAAGCGTCTCCGGCTTTACCACCACCGGCATAACGGTGTTACACGACATTGAATCGCTGCCCCGACCCCTGCTGTTCTGGCGGGCAATGACTCAGTGGCTGGGCGGCATGGGGATCGTTGTGCTCACTGTCTCCCTGCTGCCGCTGACAGGGGCAGGCGGCTTTCAGTTGATTAAAGCCGAAGCGCCGGGCCCGGATACCGAAAAAATTGTCCCCCGTATCACTCTGACGGCCCGCATCCTCTGGCTGCTTTACATCGCCCTTACGGCGATACAGGCGCTGCTGCTCTTCTGCTTTGGCATGGACTGGTTTGACGCCATTGTGCACGCTTTTTCGACTATGGCCACCGGCGGTTTCAGCTCACGCAACGACAGCCTTGCCTATTACAACTCACCGGCGCTTGAGTGGATCTGCGCGGTCTTTATGCTGCTGGCGGGGTTCAACTTTTCCCTCATCTGGCAGACGCTGCGCCTGAAACCCCGGGAATTGCTGCGAAACAGCGAGGCCAGGGCTTACGGCGGCATAATTCTGACGGCGGTGATCATCATTACTATTGCCATACTTCCCCAGGCCGTTTCTGTTGAGGCGGCGCTGCGACAGGCGGTTTTTAATACCGCTTCAATACTGACAACAACCGGTCTCTTTAACGAAAACTACAATATGTGGCCGGCCCTTGCCCAGGGGGTGCTGTTTTTTCTGCTGTTCATAGGCGGCTGTTCGGGTTCCACCGCCGGCGGCGTCAAAGTGGTGCGTTATGTGATACTCGCCAGGCAGACCAAAAACGAAATGAAGCGGATAATCTACCCCAGGGGGGTGTTTAATATTCAGCTTGACGGCAAGAGCGGAAAAAAAGACGTGGTCTATGGCGTGGCGGGTTTTGTATTTCTCTATTTGATTATTGCGTTTTTTGCCGCATTTTTGGTAAGCAGCGCCGGCGTGGATATTTTTACCTCGGTGAATACGGCACTGATCTGCCTGGGAAATGTGGGCCTGGGTCTGGGCAGGCTGGGGCCCTTTAACGTTTTTCCCGATTTTCCCGGTTATGTGAAATGGGGCCTTTCCCTGGTGATGATCCTGGGGCGGCTGGAACTGTGGACGGTGATGGTGTTCTTTACCAGGGAATTTTGGCGGTAATGCGGTGAAAAAGCCGGAACTTGCAAAACAATTCATCCTTATTCGCGTACTGGCGGCGCTCCTGGGCTTTATGCCGGTGGTGATGATTTTCCCGCTGATCATGGCAATCGCTCTGGGCGAAAGCGCCATGATCCGCGCCTTTGCGTTTCCCATGATCATAATCACGGCGCTGGCCGTTACGAGTTTTCTTTCTTTGCGGAAAAAGAAACTCAACCTGAATGCCCGTAACGGGTTTTTTCTGGTCTTTGTAACCTGGGTACTGGCGAGTCTGATCGGCGCGATACCCTTTTGCCTTGCGGGGCTCAGTTTTAGCGACAGCCTTTTTGAAAGCGCCTGTACTTTTGCCACTACCGGCGGCACTACGGTCGGCAATATTGAAGCCCTGCCCCGCTCGCTGCTCCTCTGGCGCAGCCTTGCCCACTGGTTCGGCGGCATTGGGATAGTGCTCATTGCCGTGGCCCTTATGCCCCTGCTGGGAGTCGGCGGCTTTCAGCTTATCAAGGCGGAAGCGCCGGGGCCGGAAAAGCAGAAAATTACCCCCAAGGTAACGGTAACCGCGAAACTCATCTGGCTGGCCTACTGTGTGCTGACCCTGGCGCTGTTCATCCTCTACCGGTGCGGGGGCATGGGCTGGTTTGATGCCCTCTGCCACGCACTGACCACTATGGCCTCCGGCGGGGTAAGCACCAGAAACGGCGGCCTTGCGGTTTTCAACTCGCCGTTTATCGATGGTGTTTCAACGGTTTTCATGCTGCTGGCCGGGCTCAACTTCAGCCTCTATTACCGGCTTCTGCAGGGAAAATTCCGAGATTTACGGGACAATACCGAGGCCAGGGCTTATTTTGCCATCTTTATAACAGCGTCGGTCATTATCACGTTGACGCTGGTTCCCGTATACGGTTCGGTTTCCTCCGCCCTGCGTTATGCGTCATATCATGCCGCGTCCATTCTTTCCACCACCGGCTCGGCGACCGTGGATTACGAAACCTGGCCAGGACTGGCCAGAATGGTATTGTTTGCCCTTATATTCATAGGCGGCTGTTCCGGCTCCACTGCTGGAGGTATCAAAGTTATACGCCATGCGGTGCTCTGGAAGCAGATGGGTAATGAGCTGCGCCGGGTTGTCTACCCCAGGGGGGTATTCAGCATACAGCTCAACAAGCGGGTAGGCCGGAAAGACGTAATCTACGGCGTAGCGGCATTTTTCTTCATTTATTTCGCCGTAGTCATTGTTACTACCTTGATAACTGCCGCTTCGGGCACGGATATTTTTTCATCTTTCAGCGCCGCCCTTTCGATAACCGGCAATGTGGGCGTTGGTTTCGGCGCCATTGGCCCTACCCACAATTACGGCCATTTTCCGAATCATATCAAATGGCTTTTTTCATTTGTGATGATAGCCGGCCGGCTTGAGATGTGGACTGTGTTTATATTGTTCAGCCCTTCGTATTGGCGAAAGTAATTGCCCGCCCCTGTGGTGTATTCAAGCTTTACAACCAAGTTTCCGATATTATAGATAATATATAATATTTATCAGGGAGATTTTTATGGCCAGCAAATGTCAGTTCTGCGGTACAACCGCTTATGGGCCGGGTTGTTCCGGCAGCACCAATGGACTTCATGTACATAACGAAAATGAAAAGCGCTGTATTTACTGCGGTTCGTCATCATACGGCAACGGTTGTTTGAAGACCCCGACCAGGGTTCATGTTCACGGCCATGGCGGCAATAAGTGCATTTACTGCGGCTCCGTCGAAGGCGGTATGCGCTGCAAGTACAGCCCCACCGGCGGCCATCAGAAGTAACCCGCTAATCAGAAAGCCGGGCAAATATCCGCCCGGCAGTCTCATTCGTACCGAAGAAATTTAACCACAGACCACACGGGAACTCTCCGCGCAGCGGGCTCTTGTGTGGTCCGTGGTTTTTTATTCTTCAAAATGACTTGCGCTTTCAAATGAAAATATTGTAGTATATTATTGAAAATCGTAGAAAAAGGTGATATAGTGTTCAATATGGTGCATGACCGCAATGTAAAAGACAGCGAAAAAGTTTCGCTTTTTTATGCTCTGATGTGTGGACTTGGCACGGTTCTTGCTCTCTCTCTCTCTCTCTCTCTCTCTCTCTCTCTCTCTCTCTAATATTCGCATCCCCTGTCCTGCTGATCTCCCTTCAGGAGACCGTTTCGTCATTTTTAATTACCAATTTAGTCATGTTTTCCCATCTTTTCTAACTTACCCAAGCGAGGTGTATCATGTGTAAAAAAAGCGGCGTTTTATTGGCGAGTGCGGTTCTGTCAATGATGGTTCTGTTGTTCCTCACTGCCTGCGATCTGTTTAGCAATAAGCCGGACGAATTATTACAG
>BNVF01000049.1 GCA_025997895.1 Spirochaetia bacterium | reverse complement strand
TATCATAATATACACCTTTTTTTCAGGAAAATCTACCTCTTTTTTTGTTTTTCTGGAAACACAGAGACATATTTCCCTACAAACTGCCCGCTTAAATCATGCGTCGCGACGCATTGACCAAATACCGCTTTTCCGGTATACTTTTCTCACTTAACCGGGCGCGTAGCTCAGCTGGTTAGAGCGCCACGTTTACACCGTGGATGTCCGGGGTTCGAATCCCTGCGCGCCCAGAAAATAAAAACCAGCCGGAAAAATCTTACCACACCAGACGAATTTAACACCAAGTCATTAATGCAGGGATTCGAACCGGAGCGCTGTACCCCGCCAAGGCGAAAGCCTTGGCGGGGGCGAGGCGCAGGACGCGCCGAGAAGCGCGGAGGCGGGCTGGAGGGAGTGCGCAGGACGCGCGCGACCGGAAGCCGAATCCCTGCGCGCCCAGTATGTAATTCCTTATATATTATGACTGTATCCGTTCAACCAGGATTCCCGTAAAGGGTCGCGGCGAAGGTCGACACGATACCGGGGAAATGGCCAGGACCCATGCTTGCCGGTACCCATTTTGCCCCACAGGCGCCATGTTCCGGGGCACGTAGCCCAGGCGGAACCGGTTTTTAAGATGAACGACACCAGAGAGGAGATTTGAACCTCTGCGAAACTGCCCCGGCAGGTGTACATACTTAATTTGACCCTGGGTCTGAACCAATAGACTTTTTTTGCTTTATTAGACATTATTTAACCTTAAATTACCCTTATGTGTTATAATTATTTCTGACCTATTATGGCCCTATTTTTGATGGAGCAGAGGGGGCTTTTCTACAGGTTGTTGAGCAGTTAAGCCAATCCAAAGCACATGATATGCTTTTTGTCATACTTACCACGGACGGGGGGAGCGCTACTGCGGTGGAGCGCTATGTAAATATCATCCGCTGGCATTATTCAGTGGAATATAAATTTAAAACCTGGGAAATACATAAAACTGGGATTGAAGTCACTGAAGCTGAAAAGATACAGCGAGCTGAGGAGATAGCCGATAAACTTAGTAGTAATCGTCTTTGGAAATCTCACTCAAGGCCGTTGAACATTGAGGTTTTGGAAGAGTTAAAACTAAAAATCAATGATTTTGGGGGAGATGCGGACCTGACGCGCTCATTGCGGGCGTATCATCGGTTGGTAACAGATTATGTAGCTAAAAACCAGCTGAATATTTTTGTTCATACGAGGAGCTTTATATGACTAATATAGTCGATTCTGTTAGTCGAGCAGTGCAAGATTGCCAAGATATTGAAACATCATCTTTTTTTAAAAATTATCAAGAATTCTCAAAAGAATATAACTCTCTTATTCAAGGGGGAATTACCCGGCCACGAGAATCGCAACTAAAAACCCTTGAGCAGGGGAATGTAGTTCCCTTTTCCTATAATATTGCTAAATAGCTCTGGAAGACACCTAACGCCCCGGACTTCAGGCGCAGTGCGTACCCAACTCACCCCTCCAGCTCTTTCTTTATAACGCCGTAAATCTGATCCGAGAGAATCAGCTTCCGGTCAGCGACGGGAATATCCGAGGTGTTGATTGTTTTGCCGAAAGCGACTTTTACCGGGACGGCCTTGACACGGTAATTTCGTTCAAACACTTCGTAGCTGCCGTCAATGGCTACGGGAACTATCGGGGCTTCCGCCTGGGTTGCGAGTTTGAGGGAGCCGGGGTGAAAGGGGAGCAGACCCTGGCCGCGGGAACGGTGGCCTTCGGGGAAGATGATCATGGCGCCGCCGGCTTTGATCCGGGCAATACCCTTGTTGATGGTACGGATCGCCTTACGGACATTTTTCCGGTCAATAAAAAGGCCCCCCAGAACGGAGATCCATATATTTATAAGGGGAATTAAAAGCAGTTCCTTTTTTGCGACAAAACCGAAAGGCCGGCCGGCGTATGCGAGTAACAGCACAATGTCAAAGATGCTGCCGTGGTTGCTGACAAAACAGAAGCCGCCCTGGCGGGGAATATTTTCCCTGCCGGTAACGGTCATTTTGCATCCTATCAGTTTGATCATAAACAAGGCCCAGCCCTGGGCGGCGCGGTACATCAGAATAGCCATTGACCGGCGCAGGCCCAGCAGGCTGAAAACCACCACAACGATTCCCAGAGGAGTCAGAGCGAACGCGGCGAAAACTACCGCGGCAAAGCCGATAATGGTCTTTATCATAATACCTCAAATCCTTTATCGATTTTTTTGAGGGTCTCCCTGGCGGCCTCCGGGCCTTCCCAGATAATGCCGCGTATTCCCAGTTTCCCGGCCATTGCTATATTATTGGGGATGTCGTCAAAAAAAACAATCTCCTCAAAGGCGCAGCCTGTCAGCTCTCTCATCTTTTCATAAATCGCCGCCTCTGGTTTTATCAAATTGAAATCGCAGGAAAAAATCGCCGGGTCCGCCTCGTTAAATACCGGTATGTTTTGCCGGCCCCAGGCAAGAAAATCGTGGGGCATATTGGAAAGAATTCCCAGGGTAAAACCGGCAGCCTTGATGTCCCGCATCAATTGCACCGTGTCGGGATTCAGGCGCTTCCAGCTATCCATGTCGGTTTGACCGATACGCTCAAGGCTTGCATCGTCAGGGAATATTCCCGCTTCGGATAAAATAAATTTATAATAATCCCTGCTGTTATACGTTCCCCGGTCATACTCGCCCCGGTATTTACGGTTCAGTTCCCGAAGGCTCTCAACGGACAGGCCGATAAGCCGCCCCAGCGCTTCCTCATTCTCCGGAGACGGAGGAAAACAGATAACCCCGCCATAATCAAATACCACTGCTTTAATCATTTTCGCTCCTTGTTGTTTACGCCAAAGCCGCAAGCTTCTCCCGAATAAATTCGCTCTTTTCCTTCAAGCCGATATTGCCCACGGCGAGCATGAGTACATTGGGCTTTTTGGGATCCAGCTTCACCTTGCCGGGGGACTCCTGCATGAGCCGCACCAGCCGCTCCACTTTGATCTTTGACACCTTTGCAAACTCCGCCCGCACCAGGCCGTCCCGCTCCTTGAGCGAAGCCACCGCTATCTCCCGGCAGATGATACGTATTTCAGCCAGGGCCAAAAGCGAAGCGGCTTCGTCGGGCAGAGGACCAAAACGGTCCAACAGCTCGGCGTACACCCGCTCCAATTCTTCCTTGTCGCGGATGGCGGCTATCATCTTATAGATTTCCATTTTTTCCTGGGGAGAATCAATATAGCTGTCCGGGATAAAACCGGAGTATTCCAGTTCCAAAAGGGGCTCGGTCTCGCCTTCATACTGCGAATCCTCAAGCCGCTTCACCGCTTCGTCCAGCAGCCGCATATACAGTTCAAAGCCCACCGAGTAAATATCACCTGATTGTTCGCGCCCCAGCAGATTCCCCGCCCCGCGTATCTCCATGTCTTTCATGGCGATTTTAAAGCCCGATCCCAGCTCGGTAAAATCGGAAATAACCTGCAGCCGCTTCATTGCCACTTCCGTCAGCGCCTTGCCTTTGGGATAAAAGAGATATGCGTGGGCCACCCGATCTGAACGACCCACCCTGCCCCGGAGCTGGTAGAGCTGTGACACGCCATACATATCCGCCCGGTCTATGATGATGGTATTCACGTTGGGAATGTCTATACCGTTCTCAATGATGGTAGTGGACACCAGCACATGAAAGCCGCCGTGGATAAAACGGTGCATCACATCCTCAAGTTCACGTGCATCCATCTGGCCATGGGCAGTTTCAACTAACATCTCCGGTACCAGGTGTTCGATTTTCAACTTTGTTTCCCGCAGAGTTTCCACCCGGTTGTGAAGAAAGAAAACCTGCCCTTCACGTTCAACCTCGCTGCGTATTGCCTGCACCAGCCGCTCATCGTTATATTCTTCGATAATGGTTTCAATGGGGTGGCGGTTGCGGGGAGGGGTGGCAAGAAGGCTCATATCCCGGATTTTAAGGAGACTCATGTGGAGGGTACGGGGAATGGGCGTAGCCGAGGTGGTGAGGCAGTCCACATTGTTTTTCATTTCCTTGAGCCGCTCCTTGTCCTTTACGCCAAAACGCTGTTCCTCGTCAATCACGATGAGACCAAGGTTCTTGAATTGCACATCACGCTGGATGATACGGTGAGTCCCTATCAACAGATCTATCGCGCCTTTTTTAAGCTGTTCCAGAATTGCTCTGGTTTTCCTTGCATCAACAAAACGGGAGAGCATGGCAAGACGCACCGGAAATTGGGAGAAACGCTCCTGAAAATTTTCGTAATGCTGCTCCGCCAGAATGGTGGTGGGTGCGAGAAAAGCCGCCTGCCTGCCGCCCATGATCGCCTTGAAGCAGGCCCGCACCGCTACCTCGGTTTTACCGTAGCCCACGTCGCCGCAGACCAGCCGGTCCATGGGGTGGGGGCTTTCCATGTCGCTTTTTATCTCTTCCACGCAGCGGAGCTGATCCTCGGTCTCCTCAAAGGGGAAGGCGGCCTCGAACATGGTCTGCCAGTCGCTATCTTTGGGAAAGGCAAAACCCGCCGCCTGTTTGCGCCTGGAGTAAAGCTCAATGAGCTGCCCGGCAATGTCCTCTACTGATTTCCGCACCCTGCCCTTGCGGCTCTCCCAGCTTTTTGAACCTATGGTATCCAGCCGGGGCAGCCGCCCTTCGTTGCCAATGTAGCGCTGGACAAGGTTCACCTGCTCCACCGGAACAAAAACCGTTTCCTCGTCGGCGTATTCAAGCTGAATATAGTCCCGCTCATGTCCCTGGGCTTTGATTCGCTCAATGCCCTTGAAAAGACCGATGCCGTAATTCACATGCACAATATGATCGCCGGGGTTGAGATCAACGAATGTGTCGATGGGACTTGAGCGCACAGTTTTGAGGGAACGGGGCGGACGCTTGCGGCGGCCGAAGATCTCATTCTCCTGAATCACCATGAGTTTGGTATCCGGCAGCGAAAACCCCGCCGAAAGGGGTGCCGCTATTATGGAAAGCGCCTGATGCGGCTCAATAACCGTCCTGATCCGATCGGCCTGCACTTCCGACTCCGCCGCCACCACGATAGTCCATCCGTTTGCGAGTAACGCGGCAATTTCTTCTTTAAGATAATTGATATTACCAAAGAAACTCCTCGGCGGATCGCAGGGAATATCGATGTGGCAGACTCCGGCTTTTGGCTCACTCTTGATAGTCTTTAATGAGACGATCCGCTTGCACCCTGCAACCGTGTTTTTGAAGTTAAGCAACAGCCGCTCCGGCAGGGGGTACTCTCTTCTCTTATCATTCGTGGTAATTTCTTTGACACTTCTGAATGAGTGCATATACAGGCTCTGATATTCCCGGCCCAGCGCATCCTGGGCGTGTTCCAGCCGCTCCCGCTCAAAGAGCACCAGAGTCCCACCGGCGCCAAGGTAATCAAGGAGCGTGCCGCCGCCTGCCTGCTGCCCGTTACCCGCAACATTAAACGCCAGCGGATAAAACAGCTCCTCCCCCTCAATACAGCGCCGGGAAATGAGTTCTTCAATAATTACCCTGCCGTCTTCGGTAAATTCCTCAAAGGCGGCCAGATTGTTTCCCAGCGCTTCGATACGCTCATCGGTCCAGACCACTTCCCGGCAGGGACGTATGAACAGTTCCGGCAGCTTCTCCCTGCCCTGCTCGCCCACGCTGCCCTGATTAATGGGGTCAAAACGCTTGATAGATTCGATGCGGTCAAAATCAAAAAGTACCCGGTACGCTTCGTCATCCCCGGCCTGGAGTATGTCCAGCACTTCGCCGCGCAGGGCGAATTCGCCGTGAACCTGCACACGGGGCACACGGGTATAACCGTAGGAAACCAGAGTCTCCGCCAGGGCTGCGGTGTTTATGGCGCCGCCGGGCTTGAGTGAAACCAAAAGGCTCTTGATATAATCCGGCGGCGGCAGGGGGGTCAGAAAGGCCCGCTCAGGGATGACGACGATTCCGGTGCCGCCCAGGGCAAGATCGCTTAAAACCTTGGCCCGCTCGCCGAAAATAGCGGAAAGCGGGGGCAGCTCGTTGTAGGGCGCGGCACCCCACCAGGGGAATTGCAGAAAGGGAACTTCCGCCGAGCTCAGGTCCAGGGCAAGGTCGGCGGCGTCGCTTTCCTGGGGAACCACGGCGAAATAGAGGCCCGGCCGGGAGCGAAACAGGCTTGCCAGGAGCAGGGCGCTAAAAGAACCCTCGGAACCCTCGATTTCCAGGGGGAATTTACCCCCCGAAAAGGCGCCAATACAGGCTGAAACCGGTTTTGAGAGACTGATTTTATTTTGAAGCTCAGGAAATGATAAGGTATTCATGCCAATCTACCGATTACTATAGTATAGAAGTGGGTTCTTTTTGAACACCTTTTTTCAAGGAAGTAAGATGAACAATATGTACCGCTTTGGGGCTGCGGCCCTGCTTGCAATTTCAGGTTTTATACTGCCATTTTCCGCCGGAGCTGCTGAGACATCGGCTACTGCCGGGGCAAATGCCGGGGCTAGCGCCGGCGTTGATTTCAGCATCCGTTTTTTTGACAAGCGCATCTATTATGTTGAAAGCGATCCTGTCTATGTGCAGATAACCATTACCAACCACAGTTCTTCCACCTATCGTTTCAAGCTGGCGGATGAGCGGGCCTTTTCGGTTGATTTTGACATACGCTCCGTAACCAACCGGAGCCTGGAGCAGGCCGATGCCCTCATCCGCAAGCGTACCCAGTATCAGCAGATATTTTTCCGGGAGATAGCGGTTGAAACAGGCGAATCTTTTTCCTTTGTGGAGGATCTCCGGGACTATGTGAATTTGAAGCAGCCCGGCTCCTTTATCGTGCAGGCACGGGTCTTTCCCGAACTGTACCGGACAACGGTTTCATCCTCGATTTCAGCTAACGTTGGCAATACCGGCGGCGCCGCAGCGCTCGAATCAAACCGCCTGAATCTCAACATCAGGCCCCCTGCCATTCCCGGTCCCGACGGTATCCCCCTTGACATGAACGTTGCAACTAATGCGGTATTGATACGCGAACGGCTTGCACCGGATCAGGTAGTTGAGTATATGCTCAGTGCCAGGCAAAAATCCCAGTGGGAAAGATTCTTCCTGTATCTTGACCTTGAGTCCATGCTTGCCAGAGACGGAGTACGCCAGCGCAGATGGCTTGCCGAAGGCGAAGAAGGCCGCAGGCGTATGCTGGAAGACTACCGCAAAGAACTGCAAAGCTCGGTCAGCGATGGTGATATTTCCGTTATACCAACAGAGTTCACCATGCAGCAGACCAGATACAACAATGACGAAGGAACCGTCGTGGTGCTGGAAAAATTCCGGGTTGGAAACTTTACCGAGCTCAAGCGTTACACCTATAACCTTGAACAGAAAAACAATATTTGGGTCATTGTGAATTACTCGGTGGTGAATTTGGGGACCGAATGAAATTACTGCTCATACTTGGATCAGATGACAGCTACAATGTTATTTCCCAGTATATAAAACCCCTGGGGTTTGAACTCATCCGCTACCGTCATGTGCTCAAGGCAATGGACAATGTGGACGAGGTCAACCCCACGGCGATAATCATCAGTGCCAGGGATTTTCCCCGGCACTGGAAGGCGCTGATCCAGTTTGTCCGCAGCGAACGTTCAAAGGAAAAATGCCCCATTATCATATTAAAGGGAGATAATTTTCCCTCAGATGAAATTTCCAAAGCCTTTTTTCTTGGCGCAAGCGGCATTGTGGATGAGCTCCAGGACAACCCCTCCGAACTTTCCCGTTTACAGAACATACTGGGCCGTTATGTGCCGGTGAACGAGAAGCGAAGATCCCAGCGCTTCTTTGTCGAAGCCTGGCACCGTCTGGGTTTTCTGCTTGCCAATCCCGGCGACAAAATCATCATCACCGGGGATCTCAAAACCGTTTCCACCGGGGGCATTTCTTTTTCCCCGACCAGCTCTTCGCTCATGAAAGACATCACCCTGGGTATGGAACTAAACGAATGCAGCCTCCGCGCCGGAGACGACATCCTGTCGCCGGTCTGCCGCCTGGTCCGTACCGGCAGAATCGTTTCCATAGAATTCGCTTCTTTCCCGGGCAATGAAAAGGCGATATTGGATCAGTACATAGAAGACCTTCCCCTGCGGGAACTTAAAATGCAAAGAACTTAATAAACACCAAACGCTTTTTTAAAATTTGTTTCAATAGCCACTTCCAGTTCCTCCGGGCTTGCACCTTTGGTTCCGGCCTGGCGGCGCAATGCTGCCGCGGCTGCAAGGATGCGGGGCAGATCCCCCCAGCTTGAGCAGGGGCTTCCGCACAGGGGCTGATAGGGGGCATCGGTTTCGGTAAGGATGCTCGTTAGGTGAAATACGGCGCAGCAGCGCATGGCTTCATGGTGATTGAGCATGATGGTTGTACCGAACGAAAAAAATGCGTTCACTCCCTTTTTAAGCAGCGTCTCGCCTTCGCCAAGGGTTCCGGACCAGGAATGAAAAATAACGGATTTGCATTTTTTCAACACCCTTGCGTGGGCAAAGACCTTGTGCATGGCCCTGCGCACATGGAGCACCAGGGGCAGCTCGTAATGCAATGCGGTTTCAAGGTGAACGGCAAAAAGTTCGTCCTGTATTTTTTCGGTTTCCTTAAAAGCGGCATTGTATAAATCAAAGCCGGTTTCACCTATGGCGGCAAGTCTGCCCTGCCCCGCAAGGGTTTCCAGCGTAGCCAGAGCATCTTTAAAATTGGCTTGCGTTCCGCTTCCGCCACTTTTTCCCTCTGCGGTATACGCCGCCGGTAACTGCGGGTGCAGGGCGAAGCAGGGAAGTAGAAGCGGGGCAGCCTCAGCTTTCGCCCTACGGGAGAGTTCTTCGTTGTGTTCAAACTCTTTCAAGTCTGTGGCGCTGGCGGCACAGAGTACGCCCAGCCGGCGGCGTTCCGCTTCCGCGCCGGGAAAGACTTTTTCGAGGTCAAAGGGATGGCAGTGGGCATCGGTAAGCATGATTCAGGGTAGATTGAGAACTAGCCTGTGTCAATGTCATGTTGTGCCCCACTGTGCTCCCGCTGGTGTGCTCACGCAATTATCCCATGTTAAATTATCAGTAGGTTCAACAATGATTTCCTTACGTTTTGGAATTCCTGTTCAAAGCTATGGCCGAACCGGCTCAATTTTTAGTTGTTTGTTGGAAAAGGCAGCACCGAGTCGATAGTTGAGCGGGCGGTCAAGGCCATGATGAGCCGGTCAAGACCAAGGGCAACGCCGGAGCAGCGGGGAAAGCCGGTTGCGGCGGGCGCATGGCCGGCGTCTTTGGTATGCGCATTTTCAGCGCGGGGCAGAAACATTTTCCAGTAATCGTGATCCACTTTGTGGTGCACCAGGGCGGTTTGTTCCCTGGCGGCGGCTTCGCTTTCAAAAAAATATTTGACCTTCTGGGGATCCGTTTCCTCTGAGTAGCAGTTCGCCAATTCGATACCATTAAAGTACAGTTCCCAGCGCTCAACGGTTTTACCGCCGGCATTTTGCCGCGCAAGACAGGGCACAAAGGCGGGGTAATCCAGCAGGGCTATGGGTTTGTCAGCTTTGAGGCGGGGTTCCACGGCGTGGATGAAAATTAAATCGTAGAGCGCCGGGACACCCAGATCGGCGGGCGGGGCAAGGCCCAGTCGCCGGGCTTCCGCTTCCATGCCGCCTTTTGCCTCGGCTGCTTTGTAAAGATCAAAGCCCGCCCAGCGGGCAAAGGCTTCGGCAACTGTTATGCGCTCAAATGGAGGCTTGAGTTTTGGGGTTTCCGCCAAATTTGCGAATAACTCCTCGGTTAGCGAAAGAGAATCAAGATAATCCGCGTCCATAGTGTAGTATTCCAACATGGTGAATTCGGGGCTGTGCAGATGGCCGGAAGACTCGCCGTTACGGAAACATTTGCATACCTGATACACGTTTACCCGGTGTTGGGCGATAATTCGCTTCATCCAGATTTCCGGCGAAGGAATGAGCCAATAGGGTTTACTTATGAAAGAACTGCCGGGCGGGGCAAGGCGGGTAGTTTCAAACACTTCAAGGCAGGATTCGGGGATGAGATCCGGCGAAAGCAGCGGGGTGTCAAGTTCAAGGTAATTTTTGCGGTCAAAAAAAGAACGAACCTGCCGGATTATCCGTGCCCGCTCCTGCAGCATTTCAATATCCACTGCCGCCCTCACGTCAATCGCATAACAGCGTCTTTCCACTTGCGGCCGCGGTCAAACTCGTTGTGGAACATTCCGAAACTGGTACAGCCCGGGGAAAGGGCCACAAGATCGCCGGGAGCGGCGGCCTCAAGTGCGGCGTTTACCGCGCGCTCAAGATCGTCAAAGGGGCCCCGATACTGTATGCCCGCTTCATCAAAAAGGGACTTGAGTTTTTCGCTGCCGCTGCCTGCCAAAAGCATTATCGCCTTTGCCCTGGGCGCCGCTTTTACCAGCGGGGAAAAATCCAGGTTTTTGTCGGTGCCGCCAGAAATCAGCACCAGCGGCGCTTCTCCGCCCAGAGCCTCAATGGCGGCGGCGGCGGCTTCGGGGATGGTGGCAGCGCTGTCGTTGTAAAAACGGATGCCCCTCGCCTGGTGGAACAGTTCCAGCCGGTGCTCAACGCCGGGAAAAGTTCCCATAGCCTCGCAAATACGCCGCGCTTCAAACCCCAGGCCAAACAGGGCGAGGGCCGCAGCAAGGGTATTCCGCTTCTGGTGATAACCCGGCGTAAGGAGGCGCTCAGGTACCAGTTCGGCGATTTCCCCTGTAATGCCCGGCCAGGCCGGGCCGCAAAGCCGCGCAAGGCCGGGGCCGTCCGCACTCTCAAGCCAGCCGCCGCTCTGTCCCCCAGGCAGCGCCGAATCTGCATAGACCAGGGGGCGTCCCCTGCTTTCAGCATGAAAGCTCCTGCCCCAATCGTCATCACCCGCCACGGTAATGTCGCTTTCATCCTGCCCCTGGTAGATAATGCGCTTGTCGGCAACGTATGCATCCATTGTCCCGTAACGGTCAAGGTGATCCGGCATAATGGCGGTTAAAACAGCGGCCTTTGGTTTTAACAACGGCGCGCCGCCGGAATTTGTACGGTTTTTCAGATCTCCCAACTGCCAGCTTGAAAGTTCAAGCACCACATCATCGCCTTCCCGGAGCTCTTCAAGAAAGGTGAGAGGCGAGACCGTGATGTTGCCCCCAAGCCAGGCTCTTCCGCCCAAGGCTACCCCGTTGGACAGCGCCCAATGCAGGGCTGAGGCGGTGCTGGACTTGCCCTTGGAGCCGGTTACTGCGAAAAGCCGGGCCGGGGAAGCGGCGAGGAACAGGGAAATATCGGTTTCGATACGTTTGGCAGCCTGCAAATAAGGGGAATCAGGCCGTACGCCGGGGTTTTTAATCACCATATCGGCATTTTTAAAATCTTCGGTCTCGTGCCGTCCCAGCACATAGCGGACAGGTGAGGCGCCCATGCCCAAAGCGCGGACTTCGCCCCAGGCTGCTTCGAGTTTTTCGATAGAAGGGGTCAGCACCTGTTCGTCCCGCAAATCGGTAACGGTGATTTCCGCCCCATGCCGCAGCAGATAGCGGGCGGATTCAAGGCCGCCGCCATGCAGCCCCAGACCCATTACCAGCACTTTCATTCCCGAATAATCCATGCTATGGTAATACCATGCAAATAACGCCCTGTAAATGGGGATTGTAGTGGCCCAAAACGAAATCCCCGGCGCCGTATCGGTGCTTGACGACTCAGGCCAGCCGCAGAATTTCGGCTGGTCCCGGCAGCCCGGCCTTTTTTACGATCCCGCCCTGGTGTGGGCACCCCGGCGCAGAATCTCCGAATCAGATCGTTACATCGTGTATACACCCACCCACCTCATCATTCTTGAAGTACGAGACGACGGCTTCCTTGGTTATATGGGAATCTCGGTAGTATCCCTGCGGGACAAGAAACGAACCACCCAGCTCTTTCAGACTTTTTTCCCCCTCGGCTCTTACGAGATGCCCACAGGCAGCGTAAGCGGCGCAATCCGTTATCATCATAAAAAATCACATCTCGATTTTGTTCCTATGGAGGGCGGGGTGCGGATACTCAAGATGGATATTCCCAAGTTCGGCCACCACCGTGTCTTGCGGGGAGAACTGGTACTAACCGAGCCGGAAACGGCGGAATCCATAATAGCCAACCAGCCCTGGCGCAATGAAAAAAGCGCCTTCAGATATTCCCGGCGTTCGCCCTGGTACACAGCGGAGGGGGTCATCCAGTTTGGCACTACCGAAATTATTTTTACCAAAGGAAACGGCTGGGGTATTTTTGACTGGAACCGCGGCGTCCGCCCCCGTTCGGATATACGTTACTGGGCGGCGTCCTGCGGCATGAGCGAAGGCAGGTTGATAGGACTAAGCGTAGGCTACAGCTCGGCGGATTCTTCGGCAGGAACTGAGAACGCTTTTTTTGTTGATGGAAAATTGCACAAACTGGATCAGGTAACGTTCCACATCCCCCCTTCCAACTGGCTTGCCCCCTGGCGTTTTACCAGCAACGACAACCGCCTGGAAATGACTTTTACCCCCCACCAGGAACGCATCGAACGCAAGCGGCTGCTCTTTCACGCTTCAACACGGCGTCAGGTATGCGGCTTCTTTTCCGGCAAGGCGACACTTGACGACGGCTCGGTTACGGAGTTTCAAAACATCACAGGCTTTGCGGAACGGAGCAAGATGCGGTTTTAGGGAATCACAAACAATCGAGTCAACAACCCACGAACCCGCAGCGGAGGTCATCGACAATCCCCGGCTGGAGCGCACCAAAACATTTCTGGCGCAGCTCTCGCGGTTTGGGGAAATAGAGACTAAACAATAATTTGTCGCACTGCTACATTATCGTACTATCACAAGCGAAGGAGCCCTGAATCCTGATTTGTCCCCGGAGCGCACTGGAACATATGTTAAGGCGACTCGGGGCGGAAACTCACCCCTTTCACCTCGGGAATAACTCGGTTCAAGAGGTGATTTCCGCCCCGAGTCGCCTTTCAACATTTTCTTGAGGTGCGCTCCGATTCACCCCGGGATTCAGGGCTCCTTCGCTTGCATTTGCCTGTTAATGTATACAGCAGCCAATTACCGTTTCCCCTTGCTGAGGGGGAATGACTTTTTCCCTTCGCTGAGGGGGAATGGGGAGTTTTACTCCGTAAGGTGGAATGTATCGTCCGCCACGAGTGAGAAATAGTCGCTAATGCAGCAATGGGGAGGACTTGTGAGTTATTTTTTGCTCGTAGTGAATGGCACATTCTCTCTGCGAAGGAAATGGTGATTTATTGAACAGTGTAACCAACTCCACAACTGCAAATCGGGGTGGGTGGGGCAGCGGGGCACTGAAAGTTTTCCGGCGCTCTCCGCTGGAGCAGACCAGCGATCTAACGCAGCCCGTCAGGGCTGAACATGGCTGTTTCCATTGCCGCCCGGTTCCCTGATTATGATATCCGCTCTGAATATCTTAACTCGCAAAGATCAGTATGAATCGCTCATCCGGGCGGAGGCTGCGCAGGCGGACTCCTCCGGCACTTTCAGCGCCCCGCTGCCCCGCCCACCCCGATTTGATGAGCGAGAGAATGTTACGCTGTGCGACAAATTACCGTTTACTCCTCACTCTTCTTCGGTTTCCTCGGTGGTAAATTCCGCCGCCGCTTCGGCTTCCGCAAGAGCGGCTGCCTCCAGCTTGCGCTTCTCAAGAATTTCCTGCATATAGACATCCAAATCCTGGCTGTCTTCATCAAAGAGCTTGACGTCCCGGTAGCGCTTCATGCCCGTCCCTGCGGGTATGGGGTGGCCGATGATGATATTTTCCTTGAGACCCCGCAGATAATCGGTGGAACCGGCGATAGCGGCGTTGGTGAGTACCCTGGTGGTTTCCTGGAAGCTCGCCGCCGAGAGGAACGAATCGATGTTGAGCGATGCCTTGGTAATGCCCTGGAACAAGGGCTGGGCAATAGCGGGTTGGCCGCCTTCGCCAATAACCCTGGCATTTTCCTCATGGAAGCGGTACTTGTCTACCATTTGGCCGTAGATGAATTTGGTGTCGCCCACAGAACGAATCTCCACCTTCCGCAGCATCTGCCTGACGATAACGCCGATGTGTTTATCGTTGATCGACACACCCTGCAGGCGGTAAACCTGCTGTATCTCATCCATCAGATAACGCTGCAATGTGCTTTCACCCAGAATGTGAAGTACGTCGTGGGGATTGGTCGCGCCTACGCAGAGGGGCTCGCCGGCTTCCACAGTGTCGCCATCGCGTACCAAAAGCCGCTTGGTCATGGGAATGAGGTGGGGGTATTCTTTGCCAAAGGCGTCCTCAACGCTCACCTTGCGCTTACCCTTGGCATTGCCCCGGAAGTACACGATTCCGGAAACCAGGGCAAGCACCGCCGGACTCTTGGGCTTGCGCGCCTCAAAGAGCTCGCTGACCCGGGGAAGACCGGAGGTAATATCCATAGCTTTGGCGGATTCTTTCAGGGTTTTAGCAAGTGTCCTACCGGCGTGGATCTTCTCGCCCTCGTCAACCTGTATGTAGGCACCACCGGGCAGGAAGTAGGAAGCCACTTCATTCTCGTTGTCGTCAACGATGTAAATACGGGGCTGCTTGTTTTCAAGCTGGAGATCTGTTATGCGCTTCTCGGTGTTACCGGTTTCCTCGTCAATTTCTTCTTTGAGGGTAGTTCCGGGAATGATGTCTTCGTATTTGACGGTTCCGCTGGCCTCAGCGATGATCGGATCAGAGAAGGGATCAAAGGTGGCGATGGTCTTTTCCGCCTCTACTACGGTTCCCTTCTTCACCACAAATTCGGAACCGTTTCTGATTTCTATCTTCTGCTCCTGACCGATAAGGCAGAGGGTATCCCCTTCAGGATTTTTCAGGATCAGGGCATAAGCGATATCCGGGGAAAGAATGTCCTTTCCGCCGCGTTTGATAATCGGGTCATCGCGGTTGACTCTTTTTCCGTCTTCAACCAGCAGGCGGTCATTGGGCTCAAGTTTGTATTCCTTCATCACCTTGTTCACCAGGGTGAAGCCTTTGCGGGTAAAGAGCCAGCGGCCGTCGGCAAGTTCCACATGAACGCCGGTTACTTCCCGTATATACACCGGGTATTTCAGGAAGGTACGGTTTTCCTCGCTCATCTTGGTAGCGACACCGCCAATATGGAAGGTACGCATGGTAAGCTGAGTACCGGGCTGGCCGATGGACTGGGCTGCAATGGTTCCCACTGCCTCGCCTATATCCACCGCGCGGTTGGTGGCAAGGTTGCGGCCGTAACATTTGCGGCAAACGCCGTGCTTGGCCTCGCAGGTAAGGACCGTCCTGATCCGCACGGTTTCAACTCCGGCGGCGTCAATAATGGCGGCGATTTCCTCGGTGATTTCTTCGTTTACGTCGATGATAAGCTCACCGGTGATGGGATGTTTCACCCGTTCCAGAGTATAACGCCCTACGATACGGTCGCTCAGGGGTTCTACAATATCTTCGCCGTCTTTAATCGCCGAATAAGAAATTCCATTGATGGTACCGCAGTCGTTGTCGTTTACCACCACATCCTGGGCAATGTCCACCAGACGCCGGGTAAGATAACCGGCCTCGGCGGTTTTAAGGGCCGTATCGGCCAGACCCTTGCGGGCGCCGTTAGTTGAAATGAAGAACTCGATAACCGAAAGCCCTTCTTTAAAGTTTGAACGTATGGGCAGCTCGATAATATCACCTGAGGGTTTTGCCATAAGGCCGCGCATACCCGCAAGCTGGCGTATCTGGTTGCGGCTTCCCCGGGCGCCTGAGTTGGCCATCATGTAAATCGAGTTAAATCCATCCCGGTCCGCTTCCAGGGTTTTCATCATGATATTGGTAAGGTCTTCGTTGGTTTTGGACCAGACTTCAACGACCCGGTTGTAACGCTCTTCCTGGGTAATGTGCCCCTGACGCCACTGCTTCTGAATAGAATCGACTTCCTTGTTGGCCTTGTCGATCATTTCGGGCTTTTCCTTGGGCACTACAATGTCGTCTACACCTATGGTGGCGCCAAAGACCGTGGCGTATTTGTAGCCCGTAGCCTTGATGACGTCTAACATTTTCACCGTAGTCCAGGATCCTTTTACGCTGAATATGTGCTCAATAAGAGCCCGCAGCTCTTTATCTTTGAGTTCATAGTTGAGAAAGGGAATCTCCGGCGGCAGTTCTTCGTTGAACACCAGCCGGCCGGCAGTCGTCTCGATAGTGCCGTCTTTCCGGGGTTCTGCTTCGCGGCCAACCTTGTCCCAAATGGGGAACTTGATCGGCTTTACCCGGATTAAGGCCTCCCGGTCCAGGGCCTTGCTTTCCACCGCCATGAACACTTCTTCAATGGAGGAGTAACTGGGTATCCTGTCCTTTGTTTCCGCCTTTGACGAGCCGGGACGCTTGGAGTTGGGTTTTATCCTGGTGAGGAAGTTGATTCCCAGAACCATGTCCTGAGAGGGGAACACAATGGTTTTACCGTTGGCGGGGTTGAGGAGATTCCGTGCGCTGAGCATCAGAGTCCAGCACTCCATCTGGGCCGCCTGGGTAAGGGGCACGTGTACCGCCATCTGATCGCCGTCAAAGTCGGCGTTAAAGGCGTGACAGACCAGGGGGTGCAGCTTGATGGCCTTGCCTTCCACCAGCACCGGCTCAAAGGCCTGAATACCCAGGCGGTGCAGAGTAGGCGCGCGGTTGAGGAGCACCGGGTGTTCCTTCACCACTTCGTCAAGAATGGCAAAGACTTCGGCAGTCTCCTGCTCAACCAGCATTTTGGCTTTCTTGATATTGTATACCACGTCTTTATCAACAAGTTTCTTCATTATGAAAGGCTTGAACAACTCCAGCGCCATTTTGGTGGGAAGCCCGCACTGCCACATTTTAAGATCCGGCCCAACGGTAATAACCGAGCGTCCTGAATAGTCAACCCGCTTTCCAAGCAGGTTCTGGCGGAAACGTCCTTGCTTCCCTTTCAGCATATCGCTGATGGATTTAAGGGGACGGTTGGAGGAACCTTTCACCACTTTCTTTTTCTTGGAATTGTCGAATAACGCATCCACCGCTTCCTGGAGCATACGCTTCTCGTTGCGTATAATGATATCAGGGGCGTTGAGGGTCTGCAGCCTTTTAAGGCGGTTGTTCCGGTTGATCACCCGGCGGTACAGATCGTTCAGATCGCTGGTGGCAAAACGGCCGCCGTCAAGCTGCACCATAGGCCGCAGCTCCGGGGGAATTACCGGGATCACGTCAAGGATCATCCACTCGGGTTTATTTTTTGAGTTGCGGAAATTTTCGACAATATCAATACGCTTAAGGAGCCGTTTGTCGCTCTTGGCGCCTTTCTCGATCATCTTTGCACGTAACTCCGTGGCCATCTGATCCAGGTTGAGGGTTTCCAGCAGGGTACGAATCGCCTCGGCGCCCATGCCGGCTGTAAAGCCGCCGCCGTAGCGTTCCTGGGCGTCGTAGAATTCTTCCTCGGAGAGGAGCTGGCTTTTCTTTAAATCGGTGTCCCCTGAATCAATGACGATGTATTTTTCGTAGTAGAGCACCGAGCGCAGCGCCGTGGTGGTAAGATCGAGTAACAAACCCATGCGGCTGGGGACGGAGCGGTAATACCAGATATGGGAAACCGGAGCGGCCAATTCAATGTGGCCCATGCGTTCACGGCGCACCTTGAAGTGGGTAACTTCAACACCGCAGCGGTCGCAGATCACGCCCTTGTAACGTATGGATTTAAACTTGCCGCAGTAACATTCCCACTCTTTGGTGGTTCCGAAGATGCGCTCGCAGAAGAGACCGTCTTTTTCGGGCCTGAGTGTCCGGTAGTTGATAGTCTCCGGTTTTTTAACTTCCCCGTAGGACCAGGACCGGATCATATCCGGTGAAGCCAGCCGTATCATTATCGAGTCAAAGTCTTGAATATCCCGCATCTATGTCCCCCATTTGGCGCATAACGCCTGACTATATCAGAAATTCGAACCGCTCTTCGTTATCAGTTCCTCATCTTTTTCGGTGAGGGGTATTTGTTTACCCTTGGCGTCAAAGATGGTTAAATCCAGCGCAAGGCCCCGCAGCTCCTGTACCAGCACGTTGAAAGATTCAGGGATGCCCGCGGTTGTGGAAGGCTCGCCCTTTACAATGGCCTCGTAAATTTTGGAGCGGCCGGTCATGTCGTCTGACTTGATGGTCAGGAGCTCCTGCAATGTGTTAGCCGCACCGTATGCTTCCAGTGCCCAGACTTCCATTTCACCTAACCGCTGGCCGCCGAACTGGGCCTTGCCGCCCAGGGGCTGCTGGGTTACCAGTGAGTAGGGGCCGGTGGAACGGGCGTGCATCTTGTCGTCTACCAGGTGGTGGAGCTTGAGGAAGTAAATGATGCCGCAGAAAATTTCGTTCACAAAAGCCTCGCCGGTTCTGCCGTCGTGGAGCACGGTTTTGCTCGTAACGGGCAGCCCCGCTTCCTTGAGTTTTTCTTCAATTTGCCCGGTAGTAGGCGACTGGAATACCGGCGACGAGTACCATTCGTCAAGGGTAGAGCCTGCCCATCCCAGTTCGGTTTCCAGTAACTGGCCTATGTTCATACGGGATGGAACGCCCAGCGGAGTCAGGCAGAGATCCAGCGGCGTACCGTCTTCCATGTAAGGCATATCTTCTTCGGGCAGAATACGGGCCACAACGCCCTTGTTACCGTGACGGCCTGCCATTTTGTCGCCTTCACGGAGTTTGCGTTTGGTGGCAATGAGTACCTTCACCACTTCGTCAACGCCGGGGTTAAGGCTGTCATGCTCGGTGCGCTTGAGCCGCTGAATGTCGATGATGGTTCCCTCAATGCCGTGGGGCACCTTGAGGGAAGAGTCCCGCACTTCCTTGGCCTTCTCGCCGAATATCGAATTGAGGAGTTTGAATTCCGGGGTGGTCTCGGTTTCGCTCTTGGGCGTTACCTTGCCGACCAGAATGTCGCCGGAGCGGACTTTTGCACCCACCCGGATAATGCCTTCGCTGTCCAGATTATCAAGGCTCTTCTCGGAAGTATTGGGAATGTCACGGGTAATTTTTTCCGGCCCCAGTTTGGTTTCCCGCACCTCGGTGATAAATTCCTTGATATGTATCGAAGTGAACATATCCTCCTTCACCACCCGTTCAGAGATAAGGATCGAGTCTTCGTAGTTGTAACCGTTCCAGGGCATAAAGCCCACCAGGATATTCCGTCCCAGGGCAAGTTCCCCGTTCTGGGTAGCGGGCCCGTCGGCGATTACCTGGCCGGCGGCAATTTTTTCACCTAACTTCACAATGGGACGCTGGTTGTAACAGGTGTCCTGATTGGTACGCTGAAACTTCACCAGGCGGTATACGTCATTTCCGTTTTCGTCGATTGTCGCCTGTGCCGATGGCTTGGCCGCGCCGGGCTTGTCCGGCTTTATGGTTATCTCGTGGGATGTTACGCGAATAACCGTACCACCCCTGCGGGCCTTGGCGAGCACCCCCGAATCGTAGGCGCATTTATCTTCCATACCGGTACCGACCCGCGGCGCCTCGGGGAATACCAGGGGCACCGCCTGACGCTGCATATTGGAACCCATGAGGGCCCGGTTGGCGTCGTCATGCTCCAGGAAGGGAATAAGCGAAGCGGATACCGAGATGATCTGTTTGGGCGATACGTCCATATACTGAATGTCTTCCGGTGTGCGGGTAGTGTAATCGCCCTGACGGCGGCAGGAAACCTGATCCTCGGCAAATGAGCCGTTGGTATTGAGTTTTGCCGAAGCCTGGGCAATAAAGTAGCGATCCTCGTCCATAGCGGAAAGATACTCAATGTCCCTGGTGGTTACGCCCTTGTTCACCTTGCGGTAGGGTGTTTCCAGAAAACCGTACTCGTTGACTCTGGTGTAATTCGCCAGGGACACAATAAGGCCGATGTTCGGACCTTCGGGAGTCTCAATGGGACACATCCTGCCATAGTGGGTGTAATGCACGTCACGGACTTCAAAGCCCGCCCGGTCACGGGAAAGACCGCCGGGGCCCAATGCGTTAAGCCGCCGCTTGTGGGTCAGCTCCGCCAGAGGGTTCACCTGATCCATGAACTGGGAAAGCTGGCTTGAGCCAAAAAATTCTTTTATCGCCGCAACCACAGGCTTAATGGAAATCAGTTCCTGGGGTTTGATGGTGTCGGTCTCTTTCAGGCTCATCCGCTCTTTGGCAATTCGTTCCATGCGGCTGAACGCGGTCTTCATGGCATTGGCCATAAGCTCGCCCACTGAACGCACCCGCCTGTTGCCCAGGTGATCAATATCATCAATATATTCATCGCCCACATACACCTTGATAAGGTATTTCATGGTGGCAATAATGTCCGGCTTGGTAAGGGTAAAATCCTCAAGAGGGGGCTTGTGGTCAAATTTCTTGTTAAGCTTATAGCGGCCTACCCTGCCCAAATCGTAACGGCGGCTGGTGAAGAACATTCCCAAAAGATCTTTCTCCGCAGCATCCACCGTGATGGACTCGCCGGGCATCAGTACCGAGTACACATTGATTAATGCCTCGTCCTTGGAAGGCTCGTCCCGGCCGGGATCATCCTTCACAAACTTAATCTCCTCACGCTCAAAACAGTTGAGGAGCATAGGCGAATTGAGTGAACCTTCGGCTTCGAAATTGATAATTTCAATGGACTTGATCCCGTTTGCCAACAGCTCGTCTACATTATGGGGATGGAGTTTTTCACCCGCCCGGTAGAGTTTCTTCATGCCGGCGTGTTCGGGGTCTTTGCTGTTTTTCTGTTCCCCTGCCTCGTCCTTGACCCACACCGCCGCTCCAAGCACCTTGCCGGAAATTTTTTCCCTGGTGTCCCGGTCGTCCTTGATTTTAAAGGTTTCGGTGGAATAAAACGCCTTGATGATCTCTTCCCTGCTGTCATAACCAAGGGCACGGAGGAAGATCGTCCCCAGTATGCGCTTTTTGCGGTCTATCTTGGCGTAGATAAGTTCCCGCTTTTGATCGATTTCGAATTCCAGCCAACTGCCCCGGTAGGGGATGATCCGGGAAGAGTAGATTCCCTTTTCATGGCTGAATATGACGCCCGGAGAACGGTGTATCTGAGAGACCACTACCCGCTCGGCGCCGTTTATGATAAAGGTACCCCGCTCGGTCATAATCGGGATATCGCCCATGTAAATATCTTTTTGGCGGATTTCACCGGTCTGGTTAAAGATCAAATTGACCCGCGCCTTTAGGGGAACCGCGTAGGTAATTCCCTTCTGTTTGCAGTCCATCTCGGTAAATTTTATATTGTCTTCGTCTAACGTATAGTATTCGTACTCAAGAACCATGTCCCCATTGGGGCTTTCAACGGGAAAGGTGGAACGAAAAACCTCTTCGATTCCCTGTGCCGCAGGCTTCTCACCATTTCTGAGTTTTTCACGCTGCAGAAAGCGTTCATAGGAACGAAGCTGAATGTCGATCAGATCCGGCAGATCCATCACATCCTGAATATCCTGTCCAATATACATTCGTTTTGCGGTCTTCTCTTTTGCCATCGGTCTCCCCTTCCTGTGCTGTTATGCGCTTTTTAAATACCCAAGCAGTTAAAACCCCTGGGGGCCTTAACTGCCTGTTTGAGAAAAGAAACTGTATTTCCCGTGCGATTACTGAATCTCAACGGTACCGCCTGCTGCGGTGATGGCTTCCTTGATCTTCGCGGCTTCATCTTTGGAAGCGCCTTCTTTGAGCGGCTTGGGAGCCCCTTCAACCAGGTCTTTCGCTTCCTTGAGGCCAAGGCCGGTAACGGCCCGGACTTCCTTGATAACCGCGATTTTCTTGGTATCATCAAAAGCCTTCAGAATTACGTTGAATTCCGTCTGTTCTTCCGCAGCAGCGGCAGGAGCAGCCCCGCCGGCAGCACCGGCAACGGCTACCGCCACAGGGGCGGCGGCGGAAACGCCGAACTTCTCTTCCATCATTTTTACCAGTTCTGAAACCTCCAGAACGGTCATGGACGCAATCGCTTCTAAAATCTCTTCTTTTGTGGCTGCCATATTATCTTCTCCTCAATCAGATGTTACGCGCTTCATACGAGACGCGTCCCGGCCAAACGCCTGCAAGCGCCGACCGGAAAACCCAACAGAACAGCAGCATGAAGTCTGACGGGCCTATAAATAACCGCTTTGCGGTTTAAATACTCTATGCGCCGCCCTTCTGGTCGGCGACGGCTTTAACGGTGCGCACCAGCCGCGACGGGATGTCGTTGAGGGCGGCGGCAAGGTTCCGGGCGGGGCCGTTTATTACCGACATGAGCATGGAAATAAGTTCCAGCCTGCCGGGCAGTTTGGAGAAAGCCTCGGTCTGGGCGGCGCTGTACACCGAATCTCCAACCAGGGCTCCCTTGATCTGCAGGGCAGGAGTCTCCCTGGCGAAATCAA
Organism: Spirochaetia bacterium; assembly: GCA_025997895.1. GTDB lineage: Bacteria > Spirochaetota > Spirochaetia > Treponematales > Breznakiellaceae > WQXQ01. The sequence continues at coordinate 4,054 of BNVF01000049.1, read as the reverse complement.
AGAGTATCTTGGCGACCTCATTTGAATCCTTTGGGGAAATAGCCACCGCAGTGGGGCCCACCAGATAGGCGGACACATCCGGCGCGGAAAGCTGCTCAAAGGCAAGCCGGGCAAAGTTATTTTTTATAACCTTGTAGTGGACTTCCTTGGCCCGGAGCTGATTCCGCAGATTGGTGATCTGCTCCACCGTAAGGCCCCGGTAATCGGTAAAAATAAAATCTTTCGCAACGCCCAGGGATTCTTTCAGTTCCCCGATAGCCTTGGTTTTGCTGTCCTGTATTTTTTTCGCTACAATCGCCATATTACCTTCTCCTTATGGAGTTTGCCGCGCAAACTCCTGAAATGAAAAAACGAAGTTTTTTCATTCCTGATCCTTGATAGCGACCCAAACGCCGGGCCCCATAGTGGACGCCACCGAAACGGTTTGAATAAACTCGCCCTTGGCGTCAGCAGGCCGTTTCCGTTTGATCTCGGTAACAACCGCATGGACATTCTCGGCAACCTGGGCAGGTTCCATTGAAACCTTACCTACCGCAAGGTGCACCACGCCGGTTTTATCGGCCCTGAATTCCACCCGGCCTTTTTTCAGTTCAGCCAGGGTGCCTTTCAGATCGAAGGTAACGGTGCCGGTTTTGGGATTGGGCATCAGCCCCTTGCGGCCCAGCACCATACCCAGCTTACCAACGTCTTTCATCATGTCCGGAGTTGCCACCGCCACATCAAAATCGGTCCAGCCGGCTTTTACCTTTTCGATAAGGTCATCGGCACCCACGAATGTGGCGCCTGCTTCCTGGGCTTCTTTTTCCTTTTCGGGTTTGCAGAACACCAGAACTTTTTTCTCGCCCCGGAACTGGTGGGGTAAAACCACTGTGTCACGGACGGACTGATTCTTTTTGAGGTTCAGTTTGACCGAAAGATCCACGGTCTCGTCAAACTTGGCGTAGGCCATCGTCTTAACCAGCCCCAGAGCTTCACCCAACTCGTAGGCATTGACGGGGTTGTACTTTTTTGCGCTTTCGTTGTATTTCTTTCCGCGGCTCATTTTTCCACCTCAACACCCATAGACCGGGCCGTACCGGCGATAATTCTCATGCCGGCTTCAACGTCGTTAGCTGAAAGATCCGCCATCTTCAACTTGGCAATTTCCTCAAGTTTTGCTTTGGAAATCTTGCCAACCTTGGTCTTGTGGGACTCAGGCGATCCCTTCTCCAGCCCGATGGCTTTTTTGATCAAAACCGAAGCGGGCGGCGTCTTGAGGATAAAGGTGAAAGATTTATCCGCATAGACGGTGATCACCACCGGGATGATGAGTCCCGGCTCCATTGTTTTTGTCCGGTCATTAAACTGCTGGACAAACTGCGGCGCGCTGACCCCGTGGGGTCCCAGGGCAGGCCCGACAGGCGGGGCCGGTGTGGCCTTTCCCGCAGGGCACTGCAGCTTAATAAACGCCGCAACCTTTTTCTTTGCCATAAAAACTCCTTTGTGGTGGGATTATACCTCTCACTTCGTTCGAGTTATAACCACTTAACGAGACTTGAAATTCAAGTCTCTCCCACTGCTATAATTTAAAAGCGCATAACGCTTTTATAATTTCTCTACCTGTAACAGATCCACTTCCACCGGCGTATTCCGGCCAAAGATGCCGACCATCACTTTCAGCTTGTTCTTCTCCTGATTCACCTCTTCGATGGTTCCGGTGAAGGACTCAAAGGGACCGTCGATTATTTTCACCTGCTCACCGGCGGAGAAGGACTGGCGGGCACGGGCCGGGCGCTCGCCTTTGATTTCGCCGGACTTTTGCAGAATGGCCCGGGCCTCGTCTCCGCTCAGGGGCTGAGGCTTGCGGTCCGCCGGGGTTCCCACAAATCCGGTAACGCCCTGGATTTTTTTGATTTTGGAACACGGAACCTTCCAGCCCATGTCGGCATCGGGAAGATCCATTTCCACCAGGATATAACCAGGCAGGAATTTTTTGGTCAAGGTACGTTTTTTGCCGTCCTTGACCTCCACCACTTCCTCGGAGGGAACTTTTATGTCGCGGACAATTTCTTTATCCAGCTCCCCGTTTCCGGTCATCATGCGGATAGTTTTTTCTATCTTGTTCTCATATCCCGAATAGGTATGGAGGACGTACCAGCCTGTAGCCATTTTTTCCCTTTCTTCTTTAAAATATAGCCCTTATTCCAAAAAGCAACAGCACATCTACCAGCCCCAACACCGCTGCCACAATAATGGTAGAGATAATGACAACCTTTACCGAGCTGATCACATCTTCCTTGCTCGGCCAAATCACCTTGCGGAGTTCAGCATAGGATTCTTTCACAAATTGAACCAGTTTATTCATGCTCTCCCTTCTTTGCGGCGTCTTTTTGCCGCAGTAGGCTTCCCCTCCAGTCGGCGACATCCTGTCACCTCCTTCCGGGCCGGCCTTTCAGCCTGCCGGCGCCATCCTTGGCGCCTTTTCCTTACGGCGGCTGAAAGGCTTCGAAGCCTACTTTACCACCGCGCCTACATTTTCTGGCTTTTTATAGCCGTTTCTTTTTTGCGGCGATTTCAATCGCCGCGCGCTGGGCTTGCTAAAGCAAGCCCGCATTAGTTGCATACAGCGGCCTTCACTTGCGCTACGCCGTGCTACATTTACCCGGCAACACGTTTCACGTGCCATTACTGGGCGTCAGGCGCAGTAAGCTTCCCCTCCGTTCGCAAACATCCTGTTTGCTCACTCCGGGCCGGGGTTCGACCCTGTCGGGCGCATCCATGCGCCCTTTTCCTCCCACCTGGTCGGCGGGTCGAACCCTTCGAAGCCTACTTTACCACCGCGCCTACGTTTCCGGCTTTTTATAGCCGTTCTTCTTTGCGGCGATTTCAATCGCCTTCAGGCGCAGTAGGCTTCGAACCCACGACCTGCGGTTTTGGAGACCGCCGCTCTACCAACTGAGCTATACGCCTAACTATCCGCACCGCGTTTAAGCGGTGTTATCCCAATAATGCTGCAAGGCCAGGCGCCAATTAAGGCCGCCGTCCCCACTTAATGCGGTTCAGCTTTAGCTGAACCTGTGCGCCGCTTCGAGCAAGCGCTTTAGGGTTTTGCCCCGCAAAACCTGGTTTAGCACTGCGTCAAGCAGTGTTTATCCACCTACTTTATCTTGGTCTCTTTGTGGATCGTGTGCTTCCGGTCAAAGGGACAGTATTTGTTGAATTCCAGTTTTTCCTGGGTGTTGCGCCGGTTTTTCTTGGTGGTGTAATTGCGCCGCTTGCACTCGCTGCACTGCAAGGCTACCAGTTCTACTGCCGTTTTCTTGCTCGCCATATCTCAACCCCTTGATCTAAATAAATTCCCAAAAACTCCGAGACAAAAACCCGCAGGGTTTTTATCAGCCCTCGATCAGAATCGAACTGATGACCTTATCCTTACCATGGATATGCTCTGCCAACTGAGCTACAAGGGCATAGTACCACATTTTACGCAGTGCTGAAAAGATAACAAAAATGAAGGATTTGGTCAAGTATGTCAAGACTGTTTATCGAATTTTTCTTTGCTAGGAGTTTGTTTTTCTATGAATTATGGATCAAGTATAGGTATTGGGTGGAGGTGTCGTGGGGATTGGGGGTTTCATATGAAAAAAATCGTCAAAATGACTTGCACTTTCAAATGAAAATATTGTAGTATATTATTGAAAATTGTAGAAAAAGGTGATATAGTGTTCAATATGGTGTATGGCCGCAATGTAAAAGACAGCGAAAAAGTTTCGCTTTTTTGTGCTCTGATGTGTGGACTTGGCACGGTTCTTGCTCTCTCTCTCTCTCTCTCTCTCTCTCTCTCTCTCTAGTATTCGCATCCCTTGTCCTGCTGATCTCCCTTCAGGAGACCGTTCCGTCATTTTTGATTACCAATTTAGTCATATATTCCCATCTTTTCTAATTTATCCAAGCGAGGTGTATCATGTGTAAAAAAAGCGGCGTTTTATTGGCGAGTGCGGTTCTGTCAATGATGGTTCTGTTGTTCCTCACTGCCTGCGATCTGTTTAGCAATAAGCCGGACGAATTATTACAG
>BNVF01000048.1 GCA_025997895.1 Spirochaetia bacterium | reverse complement strand
GGGATAAAACAAGCTGGGCATAGTCCCCTTCCCTGAGCGCGGGATTTTCCATGTGCATTTTGCTTAAGGCCGCAATGTGTCGCGCCAGGTCAGCGCCGCAATCAATGCCCTTTGCGCAAAAGCTGTCACAAAAATAAAGATAAGGTTTTTCATACCCCTCTGGGGGAATTTCATTATCTGTATCTTCCTTTTCCATACGCCAATCTTCCAGCAACAGAGCCTTTATTTCATCTACGGTAATAAGTGTTGGCAATTTGTAGATCAAATCGCAGAGGGCCTTTTCCGGAGTAGCCATAAGATAGGGCATTCCGTCTTCTGTTTCGATCTTGATTCCGTAGGGATAGACTGCAATAGGAAGATACAGATAATGAAATTCCCCCAGAGGGGTATGAAAAACCTTATCTTTATTTTTGTGATAGCTTGCAGAGCTAATGGTCATTACTCGTTCCGGAATGAGGGCGGCGGCGGCAAGGGCATATTGAAAAGAAATATAAGAGGGGCCATAGAGAACCGGAGCAATGAGCCTGGGCGACACCTCAGGGTCATCGGTAAAGAGCCCCCGCCGGATTTGTATCAATTTGCCGGAGTTCATAAGCCGGGTAAGTCGTGCCTTGGGGTAGGCATAGCTTTTAAGTTCATCCATTACAGCAAGATGGGTCTTAAACATTTTACCTCCGGTAAGTATCATTATAGTGTACTTTCCGGAGATAAACAAGGGGCTACTCAGATAAACCCGCTCTGGACTTCCGGGAGAAGTCCTCTAAAACAGGGGACACCAAAAAATTGAAATTACACCTCCCGCAATATCCGCAACTGCGATGCCCAAAGCGGAATACAAAGCCCCTGCGGACCGGTATTAAAAGTTTCCCCGGTGAGTAAATCGATCCAATGTTTCGCTTCCGGCAGTTTTTCCGTGGGAATAATGACACTCCGCTCTGTTTCCGCGCTGTTCAGGGTAATCACCATAGTCTGTGATGCGCAATTGCGGATAAAGGCTCTGTTGCTGGAAGATTGGCGTATGGAAAAGGAAGAACTTCTTAAGTTGGATGGAGAATTTATCCGATGGATTGCCCCCCGGTATCGCAGAAAGTCCTTGCTGGCCCTGGCAGCATGGTTTGCCCAAAAGGAGGCGCTATGAAAGATCTTTCCCCGGTACAGGGGATGCTGGAAAAATACCATTGCCGAAACAATGAGGAACGCCGAAACGCCCTTAAGGAAATCGTACAAGAGATAAGCCTCCTTGCCCTTAACCGCTCTGGTTTTTTTAATCTGGCCGCTTTTTACGGCGGAACGGCTTTGAGGATATTTCATAAACTTGATCGTTTTTCCGAAGACCTCGACTTTAGCCTCATCGAAAAGAACCCGGACTTTGATCTGGAGGCTTACCTGCCGGCAATCCGTGATGAACTCGGTTCTTATGGGTTTGAAATAGAGGTTGAGAAAAAGATAAAGGTAGTTAACACAGCCATACAATCGGCATTCATTAAGGGGAATACTCTGGTCCATTTGGTAAAAATCGGCTCTGTAGATCCTGCTGTTCCGGGGATACCCCGCAATGAACAGCTCAAAATAAAGATTGAAATCGATATTGATCCTCCCGCTGGAGCCAGGTATGAAGTTAAATATGGTCTTACCCCTATTCCCTATGCAGTACGCCTTTTTGATCTCCCTTCTCTCTTTGCCGGTAAGATACATGCCCTGCTCTACCGGAACTGGAAGTCCCGGGTTAAAGGTCGTGATTTTTATGATTATGTCTGGTATCTTTCCTCCGGTATTCCGGTTAATTTACCACACCTGGAAGCCCGAATGCGCCAATCGGGAAATCGTAAGACAGAAAACATCCTTACCCACAAAGAGCTTATTAAATTGCTGGAGGATCGTTTTTCCCGAATTGATTATGAACAGGTAAAGTCAGACGCATTGCCTTTTGTCAGAGACACCGCTTCTCTTGACTTATGGAGCCAGAATTTTTTTATTGCCATATCCCGGGATCGATTACAGGTATAAGCCAGTTCCCATTATTCCTCGTCTTACTCCGCCCTTTCGGACACTGTAATGTCTTCCGGCTTAACCGTAATTTCGCTATACGGATCCAGCGCATACGTTATGATCGACTGTCCATCGTTAATTGCCCAATAAACCTTCCTGTCCTTCTTGTTATACCGTAAAACATCGTTCATATTAAGACGGACGCCGGGCAGCTGTTGTACTTCCGAGAGTGCTTTTCCGGTTTCATCAATTATGAGCATATTGGTTGAAAGATGGTTGGTAGGATCATAGGTGATCGAATTCGCCGACTGTGTTGAATACTCAACAACTTCCCATAAAACAAGGTATTTGCCTTCTTCCAGGCCAACAATTTTGGGATGAGCTGCATGTCCTGTTGTCCTGGTGTACTTTGTGAGTGATAAGGGCGCACTGCACTTAGTAAGATTATCATCAAACGTTAAAACAATAATATCCCGTGAGCTGTTCCTGTCTTTGCCAAAGGCGGCGATAAAAATATAACCGGTAGATGTTTTGGCAAGTCCTCCCATTTCGGCATAAGTGGCATTTTGACCGACCGCTCCGGCAAATCTAAACGCATTAAGCCTTTTTGTGCTGCCATTATTTTGAAAAGATGCAAAGGTAAAACACCGGGGGTATGCATCGCCATGATCGGCAAAGATAAAACCGTTCTGAATGGGCAAAATAAACTGATTAAAGGAATGACTTACATAGGGCATGCTCATAAACCCGCCTGACTTTTCATTATAACCTGTATTGGATGCTTTATCTAACCTTTCAAGGGAATCTTTATCTACCACAAAACCAAAACAGGCCTGATGTCCGCTGAACATCTCCCTTCCAAAATATACCGCAAGCATTGAGCCCGATAATTCCAGCCTGCAGGTTCCGGCATCAAATGGAATTCTTATACCATCAAAACTATTGGCAGCCGAAGCATTAAGCTTAAAGGTCTTTAATTTTTCACCCGATGGGGAATATTTTACCAGGGCCATGTTTTCCTGTCTTTTCTGATTATTCCTTGCCGGTTCACCGTAAAAGAAGTAATAATTCCCCTCATCATCCTTGGTAAAGGATCCCAGGTCCCGTAATTCATTGGTAAATTGCAGTGTCCTGATAATATTCAAAGAGCTGTTATACTCATATACAACCGTCTGCTTCTCACCATTATTATCAGCGCACACGCTCACCGAGCCGTCATTGTTTACATACGTTATAACAGAAGGATGTATGCCTCCATAGGAGATATACTGTTTCCCGGATATATCCACCGAAGCCCTTAAGTGATAAGAGATATCCTGATGATGGAGGGACGGGTTGGTTTCTGCCGCATATACGGACAGTGTCATAAAAAAGAACACAGTTACATAAATGATTAGCCTTTTCATAAATCCTCCTTATCAATAGAATATGAAAAACACCCCTTATATTTCCCTTCTTGAAGGATTTTTTGTTAATCATCAAAAAAGCCGCCTAAAAACAGGGCTGCGGAGATGTACCTGAAGTTTATCCATACCATTTTTGCATATCCCTGAGGTTGATTCTTTCCGAATACGCTATTGTAACTTGTTTACAATATATTGGTTTTTTCGGTTACTTAAACCTGAATATCCCAAGGGAATTCTTTCTCCGGTATTCTTTGACTGTCTTTTTGATATATTTTTCCAGCAGGGAAACAAACCGTACATTCAGTTTATGCTCTCCTGATAAATACTCTTTTACCAGTTTATTCAGACCTTCATTATTTAATATCTTTAAGACTGAGCTAACATAGGCATCATCACGTACAAAGAACAGGAGGAAAGCGATGGTCTGTGAAAGTTCCTGTCTGAAAAGATCGACGAATTGTTCAGGCGTTAGTTTTTTCAGTATTTTCACTGTACACCTCAACTATCCTTATACCGAATTTTTCATCAATAACCACCGCTTCACCCTTACCGATAAGCACATCCCCGGCATATACATCCAAAGGTTCCACGGTAAGTTTGTCAAGTTCAATAATGGTTCCTTCAACAATATTTTTTGCATTTTCCAGGGATAACATCTTATCACCTAACTTTACCGTAATAGGTATTTTAACCTTGTCTAAATTGGTTTCCGGAGGGGAACCTTCGGCCTTGTTTATCCCATATTGTGTTTTAGTGTTAAGGTTCTTGAGTATTGGCTTTAAAGCCGGGTAGGGAAAACAGATATTGATCATTCCCTCGACATCGTTTATCTTCGCTGCCAGAGTAATCACAACGGTCATCTCATACGGCGGGGCTGCATGGACAAATTGCGGGTTCGTTTCTATGTTTAGAAGTTTAGGGCTTATATCGGTTATTTTTTTCCACGCTTCCTTAAAGCTGCCAAGGGTTACATTTATTATATCGCCCATTACCTGGGTTTCCAGATCTGTCAATTCGTGTCGCTCTCTGCAATTTCCGTCTCCGCCAAAAAGTTTGTTGATCATGGCAAAAGTGATAGCCGAGTCAATTTCCATGACCATCTTTCCAAGAGATGTTTCTACCACGCCCATTGTGGTAGGGGTAGGCATACACCGTATGAATTCTTCATAAGTCAATTGATCAACACTGGCGACACGGATATGAACCATACTATGAATGTATTGAGCAATAGCTACTGCGCTCTTCCTTGCAAAGGTTTCATGGATAATTGACAGCGTCCTTATCTGCTCTGCTGTGAACCTATCAGGCCGCTTGAAGTCATATATCTTTATTTTCTTTGTATTATGGACTGGCTTACTATCCTCCGGTTCTGCGGCTCCTTCGTTAATTGCTCTTAATAACTGGTCTATTTCGGCTTGTGATAATACTTCAGTCATAATGCACCTTTCCTTTTGGTTATTACCAAAAATAGTCTATCATAAATTTAACGGGGATAGTAGCCATTTTTCCAGACGTTGACATTACACCCATGTACCACAATAATTTGAGGTGTCAGGTTTATCAGGAAGCCTGTTGCCTTTTCATTCGCCAGTTGTTATACTGTTTGTTACCGAACGGTCGTTAACTACGATATTAAAGGCAGAAAGCATGCGCATATTGGATATAGTATTGAAAAAACCAACTCTGAAAATTCTATTAACAGCAACCTTTTTGCTTTGCGTTTTCCCCCTCTTTGCCCGGGATGTGGAAATTACCGTTGAGGATACCGAACTTTCCCTGCCGCTGGAAGGCGCGGTAATCCGTTCCTGGGACGGCAAAGAATTCGTCTGCGATGCTGAAGGAAAGGCACTGATCTCCGTACCCGATGGCCGGCCGGTGGTGATCCAGGGGGCCTATCCGGGTTATGAAAGCGGCAGGCTCATTGTCGCTGTTGGGAGCGAAAAATTTACCCTGGGCTTGCGGCTTTTGGGCATTATGGAAAGCAGGGAACTGGTGATTGAAGCGTCCAGGCCGGGAAACAGCGAAACCAAAACCGGCCGCAGCGTGGGCGTTACCGAGCGGGAAATTGCCCAAACTGCCGAGATTGGCATTATTGAAGATGTGATGACCTCCATCAAACTGCTTCCGGGCGTGGGCTATGCAGGTATGTTCAACGCGCTGCCGAGTATACGCGGCGGCGATCCTTATGATATGCGGGCCTATTTGGACGGTTATTACATTGATAACCCCTACCACTGGGGCGGCGGTTTTTCGATTTTTGATCCCCGCATGGTGCAGAGCGCCCAGCTTTCCCACGGGGTTTTTTCTGCACGCCACGGACACACTATTTCGGGGCTGCTGGAAGTAAGCGCCAAAAAGCCCTCCTCTACCGAAACCGAATTTGAACTGGGCATCAATACCAGCGCCGCCAATTTCAATCTTTCGGTTCCCCTGTTCCGCAAGGGGGGGATCATGTTCATGGGCAGGGTAACGTATTACGATCCGGTAATATGGCTTGCAAAGCAGATGATTCCACTTATTCCGGAACTGGAAGTGATCAATGCCGTACGGGTTGCCCCCTATATCAGAAACGGAACTATCACGGCGGACTATCGCTTTTACGATAATCTTGAATTGCAGGCTACAGGCTTTTGGGGCATGGACGGTGTCGGGGCATCGTATAAAAATGGTCCCACTACCGAAGATGGCCTTACCAGCAAAAGTGATATTGTATTTGATTATACCAATTATCAGGGTTTTATTACCACCGCCCTTTCATGGAATCCCCGGAACGATATGCTGTTTAAAACAGCGCTGGGAACCGGATACCATCAGCAGAAAATTGGCGGGAATATTGAAAATTATGTCCGTAAATATTTTTCCACCACTACATGGATGGGTCAAGACCTGTCGTCCATTTTATCCGGGTTTAAAAACCCCTATGAGTTTGATACCGAAACCCTTATTGAATCAGATACCACCAATTTCAATGTCCAGGGCCGGGCGGATTATGATTGGGAATTGGGAAAGGGCTTTCTCGTTGCCGCAGGCGTTCAGGAAATGTTTTCCATCTACTCAACTTATTCAGATTTTCATCTGCGTGTAGAAACGCTATTCAGCGACCTAAGCGGGCAGGATCAGTTCAAAGTACGCGCACAGTTGGATCCCTTAAGCCCTCTGGGCTTCTTTCCGGATACATTTTACCAAGCATTGCTGGTCAACTATCCCACAGGGTATACATCCGGGGTAAAAAACAAACTCTTTACCACTTCCGGTTATACGCTGGTTGAATACAATAGCTCCGACAAGCGCTTCGGCGCCGAATTGGGCCTGCGGCTGGATCATTTTTATCTGCTGGGAGAAGGATTTTCCATTTCCACTACGCCGGTTTTAAATCCCCGGCTGAACACTGATTTTGTCTTGTTTAAAGGCAAAGGCATTTTTCAGTCCATGACTCTCAGCGCGGGAACCGGTCTTTTTTCTTCGATAAACAATCTGGTTACTATGGCCGAGGAACGCTTTAATTTAACCGGGGGAAAACCAAACCGTTCCTGGACATCGGTATTGGGAACCAACATAGAATTTCCCGACGGCATAAGCCTTAATATTGAGGGGTACTATAAATACATCTTTGACCGGGCCTATATTCCGGTAGAATTGCAAATCGGCGACATACAGCCCAAGCCCTATCTTGACGGCGAAGGCAGAGTCTGGGGCATTGACGCCATGCTGCAAAAATTACAGTCCCGCTATTGGGACGGCTGGATTTCCTACTCATTCAGTTGGGCCAGGTACCGCGATCCCCACGCCGGTGACGGCGGCTTGGGCGCTTCAGGCGGCAACAGGGGTGATGCATGGTACTTCCCTTCATACCACCGTTTTCACAATTTGAATCTGGTGCTCAATATCAAACCTGTTCCCCGCATCAACATTTACACCCGCTTTGGTTTTGCCAGCGGAACCCAACTCGCAAAAATTGCAGGTCCCATTATCTCGTATCCGGTATACGTCATGGAAGAAAATATTTTTATTGAAAAATTCAGGCGGGCATCTGTAAGGGATGAAAACAACCGCACTACCCCGTCGCTTCCGCTGGATATAAAGTTTTCCATATTAAGCGATAATGAAAAGGGAAAGACCCATTACGAATTATATGTGGCGGTGGAAAATGTGCTTGCCCTCCTGTACAACGCCCAGGGAAACACCAGCTTTAATTCATATACAGGAAAAGAAGATACAGGCAGCAATTCGGCATCTTATGAAATACCCATACCGATACCGTCGTTTGGTTTTAGGATTTCGTATTAGGAAAGAGGGAATAAGGGAATGAAGGTTATGCGCGGGGTGAGGGTGTTTATTTTGGCGATGGGTGCGGCGGCTCTTTTGGGCTGTGTTTCGCTGGTGGAGACTACAGGGCGGGCTTTGGATGGGTCGGCCTTTGAGGAGAAGAAAGTCGCGGTGTACCGGGGGCTCAGGAAAAAAGGGGCGGCGACAGATATTGAAATTCGGGAAATGGTGAACAAGGCGGGGGAAAGGGCGGTCATCGTTGCCCTGGGTGATTATCCGTATATGAAGCTGCGGGGGTCGGCGCCTGACCATGAGGGGAACTTTTATCTTACGTCGCTGGAGTATCTGGGGGGCAGCGTTTCGGGGTGGAATGAGTATAGCCTGGAACTTTCCGGCGCGGGCAGGCTTTTGTTAGGTGAAAACGAGGCTGTTTTATCAATACCCTTTGCGCCTGAACCGGTGCGGATTGCAAAGGCCAGGATACACCGTTTTGATACCCGCATCACCGGGAATGACGCGCTTGCCAATCTGAACAACCGCAGGGAGCGAATTGCGGCGCTTACCGAATGGATGAACGCCAGACAGGAGACGCCCCGGCCGGCAAGCCGCAAAGATTTTGAGAAATACTGGAAGCCTATCCTGTTCCCGGAAATGGTTTCCAAAAAGAAGCGTCCCCCGCTCTGGCAGCAGGAAGGCGACGCCTTTGTCAAGGCCGAGGACATACGCTGGAATACCGGCTATACCGGGCGGGTCTTCCCGGAAGAACTGCGGACAGTGCGGAATTCGGGCACCATGCTCAGGGATTGGGAAGAAGCCCTCAGTTGGATATACTTGGAATATGATTGGGAAAAAATCACCGGATTGCTTTCCCGGGAAATAACTGTGCCACGAAAAAAGTGAGGAATCATGGAAACCGTTTCGTTTTCGCTGCTGGATCTTTTCAAAATGGGGGGCATATTTATGTGGCCCCTGCTCCTGTTCTCCGTCGCGGTTATCGCCATTGCGGTTGAGCGCACTGTGTATCTTTTGTACCATAATCTGCGTTTGGATGACATAACCGGAAAGGTCTCTGAATATATCGAAGGCCGGGATTATTCCGGCGCTGCTGAATTCCTTTCCGGCCTGACCAAACGGCGTATGGGCGCACGCATACTCCTGGCACTGGTGAACCGCTCAAAGCAGGGCTTTTCCGAACACCGCGCCGAGCGGGCCGTTGAAACCGAGGCCATGAGCTGCATCAACTCCCTGGAAAGCGGCTTTAATTTCCTTACCGCCCTGGGCTCCCTTTCGCCGCTCACAGGCTTCCTGGGCACAGTCTCCGGCATGATTGGCGCCTTCAAGTCCATTGCGGAAGCCACCGAGGTAAACGCCCAAATTGTCGCCAACGGTATTTACGAGGCCCTCATCACCACCGTATTCGGGCTTATCATCGCCATTATCGCCATGATAGCCCACTCGATTTTTAGCCACATAGTGGATAGCTTTGCCGCCGCCGTTGAGCAGAACTGCTCGAATCTGATTGTTCAAATTGCGGAGCAATACGAAACGCCCGCTTCACCTGCCAGCGCGGAATAAAGCCGGGCCATGAAACTGAAACGCCGGGCCAAACAGGGCTTTGCCGATTCAAGCGCCTCTAGCGACATCGCCTTTCTGCTCATCATCTACTTCATCGTTATCGCCGGCTTTAACGTGAACAAGGGCTTTTTGATGAATCTGCCTGCCAAGGATTCTACCAGACTCATTTTGCGTGATGACCTGCTCCGTTTTGACATGGACAGCGGGGGAAACATTCTCTACGAAGATTCGGCCATAGTCATTTCACAGGCCGAAAACATTATCCGCTCCGCCCAGGCCGCAAATCCGAATATCGCGGTGATCATCACTATTGATCCCCAGACGCAATGGCAGCGGGTAGTGTCCTTTGTGGAACTGGCCCAGGACCTCAAAATCGATTCGTTCTCGTTTTCGATGAAAAGGAACACCCTATGAAGCTTAAACGGGATAAGGGCAAACATTTTTACATTCCCCTTAACTCAATGTCCGATGTGGCCTTTCTGCTTTTGATCTTTATCATGCTGGTGGCGCTGATCAATTACCGCAAGGAAGTGAAAATTGAGTATCCTGAGGCAAAAACCGCCCTGCGTACCAGCGCTGAAAAAAACCTTGAGCTCTGGATTGACCGGGACGGCGGCGTGTACCTTGACGGCGAGGCTTCCGACCTTTTGGGAGTAGAGCGCAAAATCGCCGAGTTGTACCGCGGCGCCCCCGATACCAGGGTGCACATTATCGCCGACCGGAACACTCCCTACGAAAAAATTAACGGCGTTCTGGAAATTCTCCAGATACTGCAATACCGTGTTGTAAGTTTTGTGGTAAAAAATGAGACATGAGAAATCCCTGCGGCTTGTCATCTTTATAGTTGTCGCCGCGTTACACGCAATTCTCATCCTCTTTTTGGCCTTCAATGTCAGGGCCGCTTCCCAGGAGATCCCTGAAAACGCCCGGGTGATGAAGCTGACCGACCTTGCCGAAGCGCCTCCCCCTCCCCCATCTGAAATGGAGCAGTTGCCCCAGGTTGAATCCATTGCCGAAACCATGATAGAAACCGACACGCCGCCGCCCCAGACCGTGGTTGCCGCCGGAACTCTGGTGAATCCGGGCAATGCCTGGGAAGACTACCTCCCGGCGCACAATGTTTCAACCCGGCCTGAATTTGATGAAAAGGAGCTGGCCGCCGCCATTGTGTACCCTTCCATAGCCCAGCGTTCCGGCATTGAGGGCCGGGTGATACTGGAACTTTTTGTGGATAAAAACGGATTTGTCCAGCGCATTCAGATTTTGCAGGAAACCCCCCAGGGCCGGGGTTTTGGCGAGGCCGCAGTCAGGGCATTTACCGGCAGGCGGGCAGCGCCGGCAAGGGCAAACGGCGAGGCCGTATCCTGCCGCTACCGCTATCCGGTAACATTTAAATTTAAATAGAAGCGGGACATACATTGAAAAGCAGAAAAACAATGGCGCCAAAAGAAGCGCAGCTTGCAGGACAGGGCGCCATACTCCTGTGCGCCATTCTGTGGAGCACCAGCGGGCTTTTTATCAAACTGGTAGACTGGCACCCGGCACTTATCGCCGGCAGCCGGAGTATTCTTGCGGTGCTTGTGCTTTTTGCCCTGCGACGATTCTCCCGCCGTAAGCGTATAACGCGGCAAAAACTTATCCCGCTCTTTGTATCGGGGTTGTGGTATGCCATTACCATGATCCTGTTTGTAATCGCCAACAAGCTTACCTCTTCAGCTAACGTTATTTTGCTGCAATACACCGCCCCGGTATGGGCCTGTCTTTTGGGCTGGCTGCTTTTGCGGGAAAAACCCCACTGGGAACACTGGGGCGCGCTGATTCTGGTAAGCCTGGGGATGTTTCTTGTGTTCAGGGGTGGCCTTGCCGGAGGCTCCCATTTGGGAGATATACTTGCCCTGCTGTCGGGAATCAGCTTCGGGGCAAATTCGGTAGTTATGCGTATGCAAAAAGACGAAAACCCCGCTGATATCATGATCTGCGCCCATATCATAACGGCGCTTTTTTCGATTCCCTTTTTCTTTATATATCCACCAACGCTCAACGGAGGAAATATTATCAGCATTTTATTCATGGGCATTGTTCAGATAGGCGTCGCTTCAGCGTTATTCTCATACGGTATATGCCGGGTAAGCGCGGTACAGGCCATGCTTACCGCCACGATTGAACCGGTGCTGAACCCCGTGTGGGTGCTCCTGGTTACCGGGGAAAAACCAGCGCTTTCGGTAATCGCCGGCGGCGCCGTTATAGTCCTGGCGGTGGTATTTTCCTCTAGTGTATCAGCATTGCGTCGCCGTAACTGAAAAAGCGGTACTCCCCGCGTATTGCCTCGGCGTAGCTTTCAAGGATCAACTCCCTGCCCGCAAAAGCCCCGGCCTTTGTTTCCACAAAGGCCGATACCAACATAAGCAGCGTGGACTCAGGCGTGTGAAAATTGGTAAAAAGGCAGTCAACAATTTTAAATTGGTATCCCGGATAGATAAAAATTGAGGTAGCCTGCCCTCCCCGCCTGAGCCTGCCCTGTCCTTCATCATCAACCCACGCGCTTTCCAGCGTGCGGACGCTGGTGGTACCCACTGCGATAACCCTGCGCCCCCCGGCCTTTGCCTGCTCAATTTTTGCGGCGCTCTTGTCGCTGATAAAAAACTGCTCTTCATGCATAGAATGGTCTTCAATATATTCACTGCGCACCGGCAAAAAAGTCCCCAGACCCACATGCAAAGTGATAAAAACGCACTCTATGCCGCCGGCCTCCAGCCGCTCCAGAAGCTCCCGGGTAAAGTGCAGCCCTGCGGTAGGCGCCGCAGCGGAACCCGCAGCATCGGCATAAACCGTCTGGTAACGATCCGCATCAGCGCTCTCGTCCCCCCTCCTGATATACGGCGGCAGCGGAATATGCCCGTAACGCTCAAGCCAGTCGTCATCAACAAGCCGGTCAAATGCAAGCAGCCTGAACTCCCCCTCAAGACCAACAATCTCCGCACGTGCAACTTCAACGCCCAGGACGTCAAAAAACGCGTAACAATCCCCCACCCTCCGCCGCTTTGCCCGCCGCGCCATCACCTTCCAAACACACCCCCCTCCCCTCTCTTCCTTATTTCTTTCAAGCAGCAAAAATTCCACTTGTGCGCCTGTTTGCAACGATTTACCGATAATCCTGGCCTTGCGAACTTTCGAGTTATTAAACACCAGCAGCGGAAGCCCTCCTGTATCTCCTGCAAATTCCTTTCCGGCGAGTATGGCAGGCAATTCCTCCACCATACTGTGTTCCCGTTTTCCCGTAACGCGATCCAGCAGCATGAGCCGGCTCTGTCCGCGCCGCTCCGGCGGGTACTGGGCGATGAGACAATCGGGCAAGTCAAAGGAAAAATCGCTGGTCTTCATGTTTGTTCGTTAGGTGCTAAAAAGCGAACCTTCGCCGGATGCGCTCTCAGGCGTAAGCCCCAGGTGGCCGTAGGCAAGGGACGTTACCATTCTGCCCCGGGGACTGCGCTGGAGCAGACCCGCCTGTATAAGGTAGGGCTCGTAATAATCCTCCAGGGTTTCCACTGACTCGCCTATGGAGATGGCCAGGGTTTCGGCGCCCACCGGCCCGCCCTTGTAACGCTCAACAATGATTCTAAGAATATCCCTATCCTGCTTTTCCAAACCCAGGGCGTCAATCTCAAGGCGCTTGAGACCGTCCCGCACCACCGGCAGGTTGATTGAGGAAACAGACGAAAACTGCGCAAAGTCCCGCATACGCCGCAACAGACGGTTCACTACACGGGGCGTCCCCCTGGAGGAACGCGCCAACAGACTCGCCGCATCGGCATCGATTCTGATATTCAAAAGACCCGCTGAACGGCGGACTATGGCTTCCATATCTTCCTGACTGTAAAATGAAAAACGGCAGGTAATACCAAAGCGGCTGATAAGGGGACTGGAAACAATGCCCGCCTTGGTAGTGGCCCCCACCAGGGTAAAAGGCTGAATGGGAATTCGCAGGGTACGCGCCATAGGCCCCTGGCCCACGATCCAGTCAAGCTCGTAATCCTCCATAGCGATATAGAGCAGCTCCTCTATGACGGGCTTAAGCCGGTGAATCTCGTCGATAAAAAACACATCGCCTTTTTTAAGATTGGTGAGGAGCCCCACGAGGTCCTTGGGCTTGTCCAAAGCCGGCGCCGAAGTCTGCACAAAGCCGGTTTCAAGTTCATTTGCCACCACCTGGGCCAGGGTGGTTTTACCAAGCCCCGGAGGGCCTATCAAAAAAAGATGATCCAGGCTTTCATTGCGCTCTTTGGCGGCATAAATAAAAACCGAAAGATTATCCTTCATGCCCTGCTGGCCCACAAATTCAGCCATGTGCCGGGGCCGCAGAGTCATGTCCCGCTCATCCTCGCCTTCAATTGGTTCCGGGCGGACCAGACCTGCACTTTCTTTCTTTTTTCCCATTACTCAAGACTATAACAGGGATTTATGGATGACCGCAAGCCGGAAATACTCGCATTTTATTTAGTACTGCCAACATACACAGGGCTGGAAAAAAACAACAACTTACCGGCTTCATCCAAATACTGCCCGTATCCTTCCACCCTGAGCCAGCCCGGTAAAAGATTGATATCGCAAGTTCCCTCATACGCGCCGTTACATGAAATGCTCTTTACAACTGCGCCATTTTGGACAAGCCTGACGGTTTCGGTTTTAATATTAAACTGCTCCCAAAGATGACGCCGCTTGTCTTCGTCTACTTTGAGACGCAGGGTATACGCGCCGGCTTCCACGGTTTCACCCAGGCTGTATACGCCCCGGCCGTTCAAAAGGCTCAACTCCAGAACGGGACCGCAGGTAACAAAGGTCCGGCCCGATACAATGGCGTCTTTTACCGAGACTGCGGTGATTATGCCATCGATGATGCCCAAATAAGTAGCGGTGGTAAGGGCAGGCTCGTCTTCCAGTCTATGCCAGTCTCGGCCGCTGCCGGCGGCTATTTTATGGCCCTGGTTGAGGAGACTTGTCCACCACCGGAAGGCAAGGGTATTGCTAAACTGTTTATGGGGAAAAGTTCCTTCCCAAACTTCAATATAATTTATCTGATCCCAATTTTTAATATTAAATTCCCAATGACAGCCTGTGCAGAAAGGACTGCCTACACGAAAAGGATGGGCAATTCCCACAATCCCGTTAGCCGCTTTTACTTGCGCAATATGGGAATCGATATCGTCAGGGAGGGCAAAACGCCAGTCGATGTATTTTTCAGCGCCAATAACCACCATGTGCCCAAAAAAAGTAGTCCATTCAATGCCGGGAATAACCGGCAGAGTTTTCCGCATTAGTTCCGGCGCCATCGCTTCTATGCCGGACATGGTATTATGATCGGTCAGGGCAATACCGTCGTATTCGTATTTTTTCGCCGCTTCGCATAACGATTCCGGGGTAAACTGTCCGTCGCTGTGCAGCGTATGGTTATGCAGTTCAAAACATTTATACTGTATCAAGACCGTTGACCTGCAAATGATAGCGGACTTCGCCGCTGACTATAGCATGCACATTGAGCACTGCACGCCATGCCCCTGCTGCGGCGGGAGTTTTGAAAAAACCCGGAGAAGAAAATTCCCGCGAAATAATATGCCGCTGTTCCGGTGCGTGACGGTGGGCGCAGCCCACATACCGTTCCCCATAATCAACGGACAGTGTCACAAAATTCAGTATCGGCAGGTAATCCCGCCAATTGCCGTAATGCTCCCGGTATTCGGCGGGTACGTATTTTTCCAGCCCCTCTTTAACCGACTGCCGGGCAATATCCTCATCTGCCAAAGTCTTGGGTTCATAGGAGCAGATAAATTCCAGGGAATCAAAATCTCTGTGTACCGGGATGGCTATGCAAAAATTGGTCTTTGAATCCTCCGGGCGGAAGCAGTGCGTCTCGTCGAGTAACACTTCCACTATTTTTCCCACTTCTTCTCTTTTAAATTGGTGTAAATATACACCGCTGCAGAAAACGAGCACAGGAGGAACATAATCACCGAAAGGGATGCTGCCTTTTCGTAATCCATATATACGTTAAATTGCCGGAACAGGGCTATCCCCAGCATGGTCGGGTTGGTGGCCCCCAGCATGAGGAAGGGCGTGGAAAAAGACCCCACATTACCCATGAATACAAAAGTCGCGGCAATAAACACATCCTTGATTGAAAGGGGCAGGATCATGGTGGTAAAAACTTTCCACCTGCCTGCTCCCACATCACGGGCACCTTCGATAATTGAGTCAGGAATGCCCGCAAGCCCGGACGTGATGATCAACGCCGCAAAAGGAATATTAAACCAGACGTTCATCAATACTATACCCTGCGGGGTGAACATGAGACCCGGCTTAAAATTCCCGCCAAAGAGCAGGGAGATACGATTAATCAGCCCCGAATCCCGGACGATAACTATCATGGCGTAGATGGCCACCAGGCCGGGGATGAACCGGGGAATCAGGTACAGAACTCCGATCGCTTTGCTGATCCGTGATTTATAAAACCGAAGATACATGGCCAATAAATAGGCGAGCACTATGGCTATCAGAACCGTCGCAATGACCACAACCAGAGTGTATATGATACTGCCCAATTCCAGGGGGTTGGTGAAGTAATAGGTGTAATTCTCCAGGGTAAATGCACGGGATTTTTTGCCACGAAAGCTGCGAGCCACAGCATTTACAATCGGGTAGGCAACTACCAGCATAACCACCAGGAAGGCGGGTAATACCAGCAGATACGCAGCTACACGATTCAGTATTTTGCTTCTTTTTGTTTCCACTTCATTCCCCTGTCCGCTAAAACTTCCAGAAGCCGGAGCCCCTGGAAGTTAGGTCTCTTACCGCTTATTGCAGCGGCGCGATGGTTTCATCCCAGACCTTGTAAAGATCCTGGCTCAGGCTGCCAATGCTGTTGATTCTGAACGCGCTGACATCCAGGTCCCTGACATAAACCGCCTGACTGGCGTCAAGCTTGGATTCGGGGATCAGGGGGATAGCGGCCATTTCCGTCAGCAGTATGTTCTGGGCTTTGGCGGAAAGACAGAAGTCGATAAAGGCAGCGGCCTCGGCGGGATGGCTGCTGAAGCTGGGCACGCCGAATACCTGGCAGGAGCCGGTAAAGGCAGGGTTAATCTGGTATATCTTGACAGTTGAAGGGAGAGCTCCGGTCTTGATCGCGGTGATAGCCTGATCCGCCCACGCCGGGGCCATGTCAATCTCTTTGCTGGCCAAAAGATCCAGGGTTCCCTGGTTCTTGTTGGGATACACTACCCTGCCCGACGCCTTGTACAGGAAGGGATGAATTTCCTTGAGATAGTTTAATCCCTGGGTCCACTGGTCCTTCCATTTTGCGTCGGCGGAAGCAAGGGCTTCGGCGGGCAGGAAGTTATAAATCGCGGTGACCACATACGCACCGCCGGCGCCGCCTGAGCCGGGAGAATTGTAGGAGAAGCGGCCGGGATGGGCCTTAATCCAGGCGGTAAGCTCCGCAGTAGTCTTGGGCGGATTTGATATGACTGCGGAATTGTAGGCCATAACAACCGTAGTACCCCGGTAAGGGATGAAATATTCGGCTCCCTGGGATGGGCGGGCGCTTACGTCTTTGAAATTCGGCAGTTTGCCGGCGTCAAGCTTCACAAACATATTGGGGCCGCCTTCGGACAGAAACGCGGAAATTTCCCCTTCCCCGAACTCGGCCAGGTCTATGCCCAGGTTTTTGGTTCCGCTCTGCGCCGCCTGATAGGCCGCGAGCATCCGGGACATGATGGTCTGGTTACCACCGCCTGAGGGCATATACTGCATTTTCACCGTGCAGATCTTGCTATATTCCGGGTCGGCGTTAAATTCAGCCACCAGCTTTTCAAAAACCAGGCGCACGTTGTCCGATCCGGAAGTCCAGAATTGGATCTCCGGTTTGCCACCCGCGGCTTTGTCGCGCCCTCCTCCGGCGAAAGCCGATGCGGCGATCAACAACGCCAGTACGATACAGATTGTTCTTTTCATTTTTCTTTACCTCCAAAAAATGTATATATAACTTTGCCCCTTGGCTAAAACCAAAAGGTGCAAAAAATTATATCTTAATTACGCCGTTCCCTCCGCCGGGAAACTATGACTTCTGCTCCATTCCAGATACACTTCTTTTCCCACATCCAGACCGGTAATTTCCGTACGGGGTATAAAGGACTTGATCACCTGGTCCCCGCACTGGATGTTCACGTCCACATAATGCCCCAGGATCATGACGGTACGGATGGTTCCGTTGACCGCCCCTTCCTTGCGTCCCGCTTGTATACGGACATCCTCGGGCCGCACCGCCCGTACCGTATCCCCTTCGTTCAGGAAGTTCATTTCACCGATAAACGAAGCCACATACTTGCTCACCGGGTTATCGTAGATTTCCATGGGGGTTCCCACCTGCTCAAATTTGCCCTTGTTCATAACCACAATCCGGTGGGAAATAGCCATAGCCTCTTCCTGATCATGGGTAACAAAGACGACGGTGATCCCCAGTTCCAGTTGAATCTTTTTCAGCTCTTCGCGCATCTGCATACGGATCTTGGCGTCCAGGGCGGAGAAGGGTTCGTCCAGCAGCAGGACTTCCGGCTGGAGGAGCAGGGAACGGGCTATGGCAATGCGCTGCTGCTGACCGCCGGAAAGCTGACCGGGGTATTTTTTCTGGGAGCCCGTCATTTTTACCATTTCCAGCATGGCCTCAACACGCCGGGCGATTTCATCTTTGGGGATTTTCCGCAATTTCAGGCCGAAGGCCAGGTTTTCGTAGATCGACATGTGGGGCCACAGGTTGTAACTCTGGAATACCATGGCGGTGGGACGTTTCTCCGGGGGCAGGCCGGCGATGCTGTTACCGTCTATGGTAATGTCGCCCTTTTCTATGGTAAGAAACCCCCCGATGGTTCTGAGTATGGTGGTTTTGCCACAGCCTGAGGGGCCGAGCATGGTGATCAGTTCTCCGTTGTACACATCCAGATTGATATCCCGAACACCATCGCCGTTGTCGTAAATTTTGTCCATACCGATAATACGGAGTTTTATTTCTTGCGCGCCTTGCATATCATCGTCCACCTGTTATTTTAATTTGAAGCCCCCGGCAATCGCGCTGGGACCAATATATTTCCGCATGAAGAAAAGAAACAGTACCGTGGGAATCATCAGTATCACGGCGAACACCGCACCGGCCATCACCGGATACTCGGAAATCACGGAGTACATCTCTACCGGCATGGTCCGGTACTGGGGCACTCCTACCAGGAAGGTTCCCTGCATTTCTTCCATGGAGCCCAAAAAGGTATAAATTGAGGCTACGGCGATTCCCGGCATAGCCATGGGAAAGGTAATCTTAATGAAGGTTCTGAACGGCCCGGCACCCACATCACGGGCGGCCTCTTCCTGCTGGCGGTGGACATTACCAAAAGCCCCGGCGGGCAGCCAGACCATAAACATCATGGTGTTGATGATGTGGATAATCACCACACCGGTAAACGTCCCCATGAGACCGTAACGGTAAAAAAGAATACCAATGGAAGTATACAGACCGATTTTAGGAAAGGCATTGGTCAGGAGAAATGACAGCATAAAAAACCGGCGCCCAGGAAACTTGAAGCGGGCTATGGCGTAGGCTGCGGGGATACAGATGAGCATGGAAACGAGAGTGGTGACAATGGCAAAGACAAAGGACAACGAAATGGAAGAAACCAAATTTTTCTGGGAAAGCACGAACTTCCACCACCTGAAACCAAACTCCTGGGGTATAACCGCCGGCACATTATAGGTATTGGCAAAGGCCAGCATCAACAAATTCGTAATTGGGCCATAAAAAAAGAGCAGAAAGACCGCCAAAATGACAAATTCAAAGAACTTTTTTCTGCCTACCGCCTGATAAAAACGCTTTGGATTAAGGTATTTGAACATGGCCCCCTCTTTTATAATACGAGTTAGTGTAACATAGAAATTTCCATAATGCAAGCTTTTTTTCGGGCCCATGCTTGTAGCCACCGCCAGGTTTTATCTTTATAATCCTACACAGGAGGGACAGACAATTGCAGGATACTTTGAACATAACGGCCCATTCCGGCTGTGATGGTACGGCGGATGATTCCCTTGAATCCATAGAAGCGGCCATACGCTACGGTGCCGACGTGGCGGAGGTGGACATACGCCGCAACCGGCAGGGGGTTCTGGTCCTTTCCCATGATGAAGATACAAGCCGGGAGTATCCTGGGCACTTCACCCTGGCAGAGGCCTTTGCGCTGATTGCCCAGGATGGCAGGATCGCCGTCAATTGCGATATAAAAGAAACGGATACCCTGCCGGCTATTTTGGAACTGGCGGGCAGCATGGGGCTTGGTCCCGAACGGGTCATCCTGACCGGCAGCACCACACCCGCAATGGTGGAGAACAATCCGGGTCTGGCAAAAAAAGCCGCTCCCTGGATAGGCATTGAAGATACGGTTATGGAATTGTACCGGGCCGGGGATGCCTGTTTTAAACCGTATCAGAACCTGATTGATTCCACCGGCGAAAACCCCGACCGGTTACTGTATGCCCTGGAACCGCATATTAAAGCGCTCATTGAGCCTGTTATACGCCGCTGCCTGGGTCTGGGGATCAAAGTCATCAACGTGCCCCATAGGGAACAAATCATGGCGGTTATTCCATTGTTGAAAGCGCAGGGCATGGCCGCTTCAATATGGACTGTTAACGACAGTGCGTCTCTGGAGCGGCTGTTCAGGCTGGGCGTTTTGAATATAACCACCAGGAATACCCCTCTGGCCGTTGAGAGCCGGGCCCGGGCCATTCACACGCTCCATTACGAGCCGCTTAAATAAACGATGGCTTCCTTAAAGAGTAATTTTTCCCTGTCTGCGGGTTTGATGTCCGCAGCAAGACCGGCGTCCGCTTTTGCCAGGGCTTCTGCGGCAGTCCGTTTGTCATAGCCCATTTCAGCCAGAGCCAGAACCAGATCATTGTAAGGCGTTACCGGCATCGCTTGCGTTGCAGGAGAGCGAACCAGTTTGCCCTTAAGGGAAAGAAGCATTTTCTGGGCAGTTTTCTTGCCCAGGCCGGGCACCGCCTCAAGCCGGGCCAGATCCTCGTTTTCAAGCGCCCGCTCAAGCTCCTCCTGCCCTATGCCTCCCATAATTTTGAGAGCCCCTTTGGGCCCAATTCCCTCAACCTTAAGCAGCTCCAAAAAAGTATTCCGCCGCGTTTCATCGGCAAAACCGTAGAGCCGCATTTGATCTTCCCGATGGTACAGCCAGGTAAACACCCGGCATTCGCCGCCATGAGGAATCCCCTCAAGATCGGAAGCAGGCATGGCGATTTCCCACTCTACCCCGCCGGTTTCAAGATACAGGGCATCACCGCTTTTTCCACCGGCTATACCCCTCAGGCTGTTAAACATGGAGTAAATATAACACTTTATGCGGCGGTGGGAAATAGAGGAGATAAGTCCGAGAAGCCGCTTCCCTCGTTCCGCTCTACTTTTTTAAGGCAAGCCAACTTGTGTCATTTTGACCCAGTGGATCATTATGACACAGTCCAAATTCGGTGCCTCTCGCGCTACCCGCAAGGTCACCATCGCCGATACGGACGGAACCTTTTCGCTCACGGTCACGCTGTTTATATAATATTTCGAATGTAATATGAAATGCTTCGAATGTAAGAAAGCGCCCTTTAATGTAATAATTCAGCCTTTTTCGCTTGAAGTTGTTCAACCTCGTATGCTATACTGCTAACGGCTATGAAAGCGCAAAACCTGTATCAAGCAAGAATGAGTTTTACCCCCCCCCCCCCATAGAAATACCGGTACTTACTGGAAAACGTGGATTTCACAATTTCATTTATCTCTTATTAAGACCCCTGATGCAAAACTTGAACCCCCGAGGGTAACGGACGTTGTTCGATCAAAAAGTTTGCATCAGGGGTCTTTTCATACCCAAATTAAGGAGGGAATATGAAAAACCGTTTTATTCGGGCAGCCATTCTTATGGCTGGAATAGCAGCACTCGCTTTAACCGGCTGTGACACCGGAAGTGGCGGCGGCGGCGGACAAAGTTCCAACGCCGACCTGGCCAGCCTTTCGGTAAGTGCAGGAACACTCAGCCCGGCTTTTAGCGCCGCTACCACCGCCTATACCGTCGATGTTGGCAGCAAGGTGAATTTCATTACGGTGAACGCCGCTGTAGCGGATACGGAGGCGGCCTATCAAATTCTGAATGCCACCGATACGCCTATCGCCAATCCCAATTCCATCGGCCTTATCCAGGGGGACAATATCATAAAGGTGAAGGTTACCGCCGAGGATGGAACCATCAAGACCTACACCATTACGGTAAATAAGGCTGCCCCCGTTGTAAACAATGCGAACCTGGAAAGCCTGACCGTGGAAGGCTACACCCTCGTACCGGCCTTTAGTCCGGTGGTTGATACCTATACAGTGAATGTCCCCAACGCCGTCTCCAGCGTCTTACTAACCAGCGCAACAGAGGAAACCGACGCCACTACATACATCTCCGGCGATCCCCGTAACCTCAGTGTGGTAGGAAGTACGGGCAATGAAATCATTGTGGAGGTTACCGCAATAGACGGAACCACCACCAAAGAATATACCATCACGATTATCCGGGCGGAGCCTGTTGCCAATAACGCCAATCTGGCAAACCTGACGGTAGACGGCGTCCAGGTGCCAGGCTTTAGCCCCACCACCTACACCGGGTATTCGGTGAATGTCTCCAATTCCCAAACCAGTGTCCTTATCTGGGCCGATCCCCAGGAATCAGCCGCTACGAAGGAAATTACCGCAGGTAATCCGAATGCCCTTGCTGTGGGCGCCAACACCATTACGGTGACGGTTACCAATGGAAGCGGCAGCCAGGCCTACACCATCACGGTGAACCGGGCGGCGGTCAGCAATAACGCTAACCTGAGCAGCCTGTTTACCAACTACGGCCTCTCCCCGACATTCCACGCCAATACGACCGCCTATACCCTCACGGTTCCCAATGGGGTTAGTACCATTAATGTCTTCGCCGCAGCGGCGGATACCAAAGCAGCGATCACCAGGCCGGATAACCCTAATGCCCTGAGTGTAGGGGCCAATACCATTCCGGTGACGGTAACAGCGGAGGACGGAACCACCGTCAAGACCTATACCATCACGGTTACCCGGGAAGCAAAGAGCGACAACGCCAATCTGTCTACCCTCGCACTCAGCGCGGGAACCCTGAGCCCGACATTCGCTCCCGGAACCACCAGCTATACTGCCACGGTTCCCTATTCGGTATCCACCGTCAATGTCCTTGCGTTCACTGAGGATGGTAATGCGTGGTGGGATCAGACGCCGGATAATTATCCGGTATCCCTGAATGTGGGAAGTAATCCCATTACCGTAAAGGTTACCGCAGAAAACGGAACCGCTATCAAAACCTACACCATCAATGTTACCAGGACGGCGGCAAGTTCCAATGCAAATCTGACAAGTCTCTCCATTAGTCCGGGAACCCTGAACGAGACATTCAACGCCGATACCACTAGCTATACCGCTACCGTCCCCTACTCATCCATAACGGTGAATAAGACAGCGGTTGCGGGGGCTACAGCGGTCATCTACTCCGGTACTCCGAATGAACTTGCGGATGGGGAAAACACCATTGTTGTAAGGGTTACCGCAGAAAACGGAACCGCCACAAAGGACTACACCATCACGGTTACCAAAACAGTAACCTCTTCCCCGGCAGTCACCGTGTTGATTACCAAGGCCGATGAGAAGATCGACCTGACCAAGAACACCGCCAATGATCTTTCCAGGGAACGCGGGGATATGCTTAGTATAAGCGTTCCTGCGGGATATGATTACTATATTTGGTATCTTGACGGTCAATCACCTACTACTCGTACCTCGAATACCCCGTACTCAATTTCTGCCAGTAGCATTAATTCCAATGGCACACACTCGGTGCTGGTTGAATTTTACAAAACCAGCGACGGCATCCGTTATGGCAGCGAAGTTACCTTTAGGGTAGTACGGTAAAAAGGAGCACAATGATGAAACTATTGAACAAATTACGCGGAAAGATTGCCCTGGCGGGCCTTTTCGCCCTGCTTGCGCTGGGGCTTGGCTCCTGCGCGAATCCCCTGGTCACCCCCGGAACGGATCAAAACGCCGGGGGCGCCTCTAGTATGCAGATCCGCTTTTCCGCCGGGGACGCACGGACACTAATCCCAAGCGCCGGTTTTGAAAAGTATGTGTTGAGCTTTGCGGCTGCCGGGAAGACCCAGGCAGATGTGACGTTGACCGGGGACGATGCCCTGGCCGGGACTAAAGACATTACCCTGGACCCCGCAGACTGGACCATCACCGTTAAAGGCTATGCCAATGCAGGCGATGCCGATGCGGATTACTCCGCCATCGGAACCGCCACGGTAACCCTGGGAGCGGGGCAACATGCGGTGGTACCCATCACCCTAAGCCCCTATACAAGCGGCGCCAACGGAACCTTCCAGTATTCCATCACCCTTCCTCCGGGAGCGACTACTGGCAACATATACATGTACGATTCCGGCGGCACGAATCGTCTCTCCCCGTATTATTTCAACACCGACCAGAACAATATCTCTCAAGACCTTTCACCGGGGTACTATCGACTGAGTATAGTGATATATGACTCCAGCGGTGGCCAGATAGCACGGAGCGAAATAGTTCACATCTACCCCGAATTGACAACCGAGGTAAACTACACCTTTACAGCGGACGATTTTGGGCCCATTATTACCATAGACGGTATTGTGGATTTAAACGGTCTGGATAATGTTAACTATGGGTATCTGGTTTTTTTCCCGGACAGCGATTATTCATATTATTCCAGTGAAAACGATTGCCAGGTGAATTCCTCAACCGGCGAATGGTCCGTCAATTTGGCTGCCTTTAACAGCCCAACCCCCCTCTACCTGGAGCTCTATTTAGAGTTCAATGACGGCAGTACCCTGACAAAACGCATTGCTGATCCCATCACGGTATACAACGAAGATCTTACTGTTCCCACCCTGGGGCCCTTCCCGGTCAACCAGTATACCATTGGCGGAATCCTCGACCTTTCCGGCATCATACCTTATGTTACTCCGGGTTTTTATAGCGGCGGGTATTATGGGCGCATATACGTTTACGCTGACGATGGAACCCAAACTCAACTTGGATACGGAGACATTCAAGAAAACGGCGGGATCATTTCCTGGGAGACCCGGATTACCGCCGATGCCGCAACACTGCCGGTTATCATTCAATGGCTAGTACCGGTTAGCAACAGCATCTGGGAAATCTCCGAACAGAGAAAGGTTACCCTGTCAGGCAACACCTCCGGTCTGAACTTTGCCCCATCCGTGGTTACGGAAGGCGTATCGGCAGCCAGGGAAACACCGGGTAGCGGCTACAACGACCGGTTCCTTTTTGTCCCGGAATCCACAGCAGAATATATCCTGAGGGTAAGCGGAACCGGCAGCACTTATTTTCAACTCTCTCTTTATGATCTTAACGGCAATGATCTTGGCAATTCCTCCGGCAGCTCATTCACCGAGATTACCCGGACCTTGACCACCGGAACACCCTACATCGTAACAGTTTACTCGTCTGGTACGTCCTCCTACCAATTCCTGGCATCCAAGCCGGCCGCCGTCACCATCAGCGGAACGGTTGATTTGAGCGGTATCAAAAGCGCCGGCATTACTGTTGATGGCATGGATATATCTATCAATGGCAACCTGGCGGATAACATCGATTCCAGTACCGGCATATGGAGTACTTCTGCCACTGTGGGTACTACCGCCATTGTAGACTGGAACCTGTCTTTGAATGGCGGGAATGGCTACCTTTACGGATCCATTCTGGCGCCCATTACCGGCTCTGTCGTGACCGTGCCGACCATTACCCCTGTGGTAATTTCGGGCGACAGCGTTACCCAAGCCATGCAGACCAACCAGTACGGTGACAGCAACTTCATCTTCGTGCCGGCTACCAATGCAATGTTCCGCCTGGAATTTACTTCTGCTGAGGCGTTTCGAATGGGTTTCAACAACCCGCTATTGAATGTCGATACAGGCTCATTGGTTTATCCTGATGATTCCGGCGACTCCTATCGGGTTGTAACCCTTGAAGGGGGAAAGCCCTACATTGTTGAGGTTTGGACGGATCCTGAAAACACCGGCTATACTTTCACTGCAAATGTAAGTGTAGTACCAATTGTAATTACTTGGGCAGAGTCTTCGTTTGACGCGGAACATCAGTACCGGGAATTCACCTATACCATTCCTGCCGGCGGCAGCCTCACCGTCCGGATTGCCGACTCGGATAACTACGCTGAATTTGGGAAATCGCCTATCAACAGTCAAGATGTTAGGTACCAAATAACCTGGGCGAATGGGGCCGGAATATTGAGCCTGGTGGACAATGCCGGCACACCGACCTATACCGTTACCAATAACAGCACCGCCCCCCGTGAAATTACGGTGCGGGTAGTGCCTTATAGCGGTCCTGGTACTGGCACTGGCACCTTTTATGTTGGAACCAGTAATTAAGCTCTGATTAGCCTAACCAAAGCAGGCCGCATCTTCCATACGGAGGGTGCGGCCTTTTGCCAAGTCCCGAAGGGGTCTTCTCTTCCCCTTTGCGCGCCTTCGGTGCCTTCGCGGTTAAAAATTCTTCTTAAAAATTTATGATGTTGTGACTGACACCATAGCCCAAAATATGGTATACTATAAACCATGAGCGATGATCGCATAAATTGGCACGGCGCTTTCTACGATGCAATTCGCCTCGAACTGGAAGACTACCTTGACATTCTCACCTTCGAGTTTGAGCACCAACTGAACACCGATCCCTTAATCATCGACGCGCTCATTCTAAAAAAGAAAAAACAAGTAGCCATAGAAAAGAACATAGCCGCAATTTTCAAAACGACAAATATTGTGGAATTCAAAAGCCCCGAAGACCATTTATCCATAAGTGATTTCCATAAAGCCATAGCCTACACGCATTTGTATTGCGCCACGGAAAAAAGCGCGGACATTGCCGACATCACGCTTACCTTTGTACTGACCCGCAAGCCCCGTGACGTGTTAAAACATATAGAAACTGAATGTAAATACCCGGTCACGCAAAAAAGCCCCGGAATATACCAGGTACACTGCTGTCCGGTTTAAATGAGAAAACAATAAAATAGCTTGTATTTTGACCCTTGAAATGGTATAAAGGATTCACCACAAATCATTATGCCATAAGGAAATACAAGCTATGAACAAACATACCAC
>BNVF01000047.1 GCA_025997895.1 Spirochaetia bacterium | reverse complement strand
GACAAGACATAGTGACGATACATACGGTGCTTACTAGTAGTTGGTGTTTATAAGGAGGGATGTGGATGTGAGGGGTAGGGGAGAGTAAAGGGCGGGTGTGGGGAGGGCGAGAAGGGTGAATATGAATAGAAAAACAAATTTACGCCAAAATGGCTAAAGTTGTAATATATCATATCTCTCATCAATATTCCCCTTAACCTTATACTATTATACCAAATTGTATAAAAAAGGCAAGTTCAGCTCAGGGCACGACAAACGCTATCACGGTGAGTCCTCGTGTGGTCAGTGGTTAAATTTTTCAGCTACAAATTTTCTAAATCCTATTGACATAAATTTATCTTTCTTGTATGTTCTTATGTAGAGAAACGTTTCTTTATATAGAAACGACAAAATCGATGAAAGAGGAGAACATTATGGACAATCACGCTGAAAAAAGGGAAGTAACCCGCCAGGAAAAGAAAGGGTTGGGTATCCGGGATGTGCTGCTTATCGGCATACTGCTTGCCGCCGGGGCGGTACTCAAATTCTTTGTGGGTACGGTTATCAACTTTGGGATGAAGCCCAACTTCATCATCTCCATGTACTGCCTGATCATCCTGCTTATCCGGCCCCGGCTGGGAGAAGCGGCGGTTATCGGGCTTCTTGCCGGGGCTATCTGCCAGTTTTTTCCGGGCCAGCCCTACATCAACTTTGTCAGTGAGCTGGCCGGGGCGCTTGCCATGACCCTTCTGATAAAAATACCCCTGGAAAATATCAAGCTTCCAATAAAAACCGTGGTCTGCGCCTTCCTGAGTACCCTGGTAAGCGGCTTTACTTTTATCGGGGTCATGTATCTTCTTTATTATGCACGGCCCAACATCCTTATTGCCCCGCCGACGCCTTTGGCTATATTTATGGCCATTATCTTCGGCACTGCCACTATCAACGCTATCATCGTCCAGGTACTCTACATCCCCCTGGGTATAGCCCTCAGGCAGAAACCCGCCGCCGGGGCCGATGCCAAAGCTGCGGGTTAAGGCGCAAGAGGTGGGGGCTTTGGTATGATCAGCATCAGGGATTTGAGTTTCCGTTACGCCGGAGGGGGGAGGGACGCCCTTTCAGGCATTAATCTGGAGATCCCCCCGGGGGAATTCCTTGGGATTATTGGGTCCTCAGGTGCGGGGAAATCGACCCTGACCTATGCGCTGAACGGCATTGTGCCTCACCATTACCCCGGGGATTTTTACGGCTCCGTTTTGGTGAACGGCCTGGATACGGTGGACGCCGGGCCGGAAGCCCTCGCCCGTCAGGCAGGCAGCGTCTTTCAGGACATAGACGGCCAGATGGTAGCCTCGGTAGTGGAAGACGAGATACTCTTTGGGCTTGAGAATTTTGGTATTCCCCGGAACGAGATAGAAAGCCGTCTGGAGGAAGCCCTTTTGGCCGCAGGGATTCAGGAACTCCGATACCGGGAACTCAGTTCCCTTTCGGGTGGGCAGAAACAGAAGGCCGCCATTGCCGCCATCACCGCCCTGAAGCCGGGGATCATTATCCTGGACGAGCCCACAGGGGAGCTGGACCCCCAATCGAGCAGAAAAATATTTGACTATTTACGGGAACTGAATGAGAAGCAGGGGATCACTATCATCGTGGTAGAACAGAAGATCATGCTTCTCTGCGAATTTGCCAAACGTCTGGCAGTAATGGACAAGGGGGTTCTTGTCCGGGAAGGGACGGTAACGGAGGTTCTCCAGCGGCCGGATATTCTTGAGGGGGCGGGGGTCAATATCCCCAGGGTAACCACTCTGGGAAAGGCGCTGGGGGAAAAGGGCCTGTACCGGGGGGAGCTGCCCCATAATCTTCCCCAGGCCGAGGCCATGATGAAGGAAGTGTTATGCTGAAATGCGAACAGATATGTTTCAATTACGGAACCACTGCGGTTATTACCGATGTTTCTTTTGAACTTCCCCGTGGGGAATTCGCCGCCCTCCTGGGGGAAAACGGCGCAGGTAAATCCACCCTCGCAAGGCTCTGCAGTGGCCTCCTCCGGCCCTCGTCTGGAAAAGTTACTGCCGCAGGCAGGGATACCAGGGCGGTAAAGCCCAGCCTTTTGGCCCGCCAGGTGGGGTACCTCTTTCAGAACCCGGACCGGCAGCTCTGCCAGAATACGGTGCGGGAGGAAATCCTTTTTGGCCTGGACTACGCCCTGGCGTCTTACGCGCCTGGTTCGGGCCTTTCCAAAGGGGAGTTGGAAAACGAAAAAAAGCGCCGCTGCGATGAAATGCTCGATCTTTTTGGTCTGGACGGAAACCGGGCCCCTTTCGGCCTTTCCCGTGGGGAACGCCAGCAGTGCGCCCTGGCTTCGGTACTGGCCCGGCGGCCCCAGATACTTATCCTGGATGAACCCACCACCGGGCTGGATTACCGGGAGTGCGTAACCATTATGGACATTATTTCCCGTCTCCACAGGGAGGGTGCTACCATTCTTATGATCACCCACGATATGGAAGTGGCTGCAGATTTTGCCTGCCGGGCTCTGATCCTGAGCGGCGGAAGACTCATCGGCGATGGAAAGGTAAAGGATGTGATGAAGGACAGGGAGCTTTTAAGCCGGGCCTCCCTGCTGCCCTCCCAGATATGCTCACTTGCCCTGACCCTGGGCCCCGGTTTTGAAGATGTCTTTTCTGTAGAGGACATGGTAAGGGCTGCGGAGGTACGATCATGAAAGGTTTATTGAGTTACGCAGAAGGCGATTCTTTCCTGCACCGGCTTAATCCCCTGACCAAACTTCTTTTGGCTTTTATCCTCTGCGCTTCCTGTTTTATTACCGGGAGTCTTTTTTTCCTGTTGGGGATCATCGCCGTGAACCTTGTCCTGGCGGGCATTGGGGGCATTATCGGACGTTCCCTGCGGGTATTGCTTTCTCTGGTAAAGCTTTCACTGGTTCTTTTTCTGGCCCAGGTCTTTTTTATCCGTCAGGGAGAAATTCTTATCCGCTTTCCCCTTGATATTTTTATAACCCGTGAGGGCCTTGTGTTCTCCCTGCTCTTTGTTTTGCGCCTTATGGCCGCCACCATGCCCCTGACTCTGATGCTCTCGGTAACCAGGATGAACGACATCTCCAATGTTCTTAACCGGTACCTGGGTATTCCCTACAAGTATACTTTTGTACTTACCACGGCGATCCGCTTCATCCCCCTTTTCTCGGAGGAAATGGCGGGGATCATGGAAGCCCAGATCGCCAGGGGCGTGGAATTTGATACCGGGAATTTTTTCAAAAAGCTGCGGCTCCTCCTTCCCCTCTGCGTCCCCCTGCTCATTTCATCGGTGCGCAAGATCGAAGGAGGCGCCATTTCTGCGGAACTCCGGGGCTTTAACTTCCGCACCCGGAACAGCGGCTGGAAATGTTACACCTTTGGCCCCGGCGACGGGATAGTTCTGCTTTTCTGCGCCCTCATCATAGGCGCTTCGGTTATGGTGTAGGTTTACCCCAAGTGGCGGGTATCAGTCACTCTTCTGCAGGGACACTCCGAACGGGACATCCCTTTTTCATACAAACACATCCTCATCGCTTGAAAGGATAATCTCTCCTTTTTCACGGGAAAGCCTGAACCATGCAAGGAACTCTCTGGCTGCCGCATCGCAGTCCCGCTTGGGCACCGCGCCGAGTATCTCTCCCTCTTCGCGTATCAGTTCCCGGCGGCCGGCGGAAACGCAGTCCAGGATTTTCCCGCTAAATTCGGCGCCTCTGCCTTTCAGCAAAATGGCAATTTCTTTATCGGACATGGTTTTGAGTTTTTCCTGCAAAGGCCGGTCAATGGCTCTGACCACATCGTCTAACGTATAGAGCTGCTCTTTCAGGCTCTCCCCAATGTCGGGGCTGTTCGTCTCAAGCTCGTTGATGATGCGGTCGCCAAAGGAATAATCTCCCTGTTTCAAAATCGCCGCCAGAGCTTGCATGCCGTCAATTTCAATATCTTTGCCGCCGCCGCCAATGTGCCGGGCTTTTTCCTTTACCGCTGCCGCAACCTGCTCCAGCACCTCAGGCGAAATTTCAGTCTGGCGGGCAATGCGCTTCAGGATTTCCGGCTTGCGCTCAGCCGGGAATTTAGTCAGCGCGCCGGCGGAGAGTTTGGAGGGAAGCCGGGAAAGGATCAGCGCCGCCGCCTGGGGGGTCTCCTCTTTTAACAGCAAAACCAATTGCTCCGGGGTGAACTCCTCCAGAAAGCCGAAGATGTTTTCTTTTGAATTCGGCACCGTCTTGTTGAGCAGGGCCTCGCCTTTTTCCGGCCCCAGGGCGGTGTAGAGTATGCGCCGGGCAGTCTCAACGCCGCCTGAAGACGAGCCTGAGTAGCCGTAGGGCATGGAAAGCATGGAACGGAATTCGTCAAGAACCGCTTCCCCTTCTTCGGCGCTTATCCCCCGTATCGAAGCGATTTCCCTGGAGATTTCTTCCACCTGTTCAGGATCAAGTTCTGCAAGTATGCTTGCGGCCTGATCGCCGCCGATGAGTATGAGAAATTTGGCAACACGCCGGTATTTTGACTCCCCGTTTACCGGAGAGACAGCGCCAGCATGGGGCAGCGTGTCCTTTCGCATTGGCGGGGCTTTGGACGACCTGGCTGTTTTAAGCAGCCCGCCGGGATCACTCGCCTTCGGCGCCGCCTGCGGCACTGCCTTCGGCAGCGTCTTTGGACGCGGGCTCTCCGGCGCTGCGGGCGGCTTGTGGCCCAGGGTTTGTTTGTAGGCGTCAACACCGCGGCGCAATATATTTCCCATATCTCGCAAGTATAGTAGAATCAAACTATAATTAAAAGATAAGAGGCGTTGTATGTATTTGGAACGTCCCCGAATAGACAGACTCCTGGAAAAAGCGGTGCAAAACCCCATTGTTACGGTTGTCGCAGGCGCCGGATACGGGAAAAGCCAGGCCGTGTACTCCTTTGCGCGAAAATGCAGTGTGCGTACCGCCTGGGTGCAGTTCAGCGAAGGGGATAATGTCAGCGGCAGGTTTTGGGAAAAATTTGTTGATGCGATTGCGGTACTCAGCAGGGAATCGGCGGACAAGCTGGCGGAGATAGGGTTTCCCGAAACCGAAAGACAGTTCAGCCGGTATACAGCCATTTCAGGAACCGATATAATTTCCGCCGACAAATATATTTTTGTGTACGACGACATTCACCTGATCCGCGACAGGGCGGTGCTTGGATTTATCGGGCGTTCCATTCATGCTGCAAGCGGTATGATGGCGCCGTTTCCCAATATCACCTCGATTATTATTTCGCGTAACGAACCGGAGCTTGACCTTGCCAGATTTGAATCCAGAGGACAGGTTTCACATATAAGCGAGGAAGATCTCCGTTTCAGCAAGGATGAGACTGTTGAGTATTTCCGCCTGCTGGGGCTGCGTCCCTCATTGCATACAATTTCAGCCATTTACGGCGATACCGAGGGCTGGGTTTTTGCTACTCATCTGGCGGGGCTTTCCCTTGCACACAGCAAAACAGGCGACACCTATGTTCCCCAGGCGCTGCGGGCAAATATTTTCAAGCTCATGGAGAGCGAAATATTTTCCGGCCTGCCAAAAAAACTGCAAACGTTTCTTGTCAAGCTTTCCCTTATTGAACATCTTGTGCCGGATCTGCTCAGGGAAATAGTGGGCAGAGAAGAAAAAAACTATTCCCTGATCGATGAAATGGAACAGCTCGGTTCTTTTATTCAATATGATACCTACCTGAACGCCTACCGCATCCACCTGCTATTTCTTGATTTTCTTAAAGGCCGGCAGTTTGAACTTTCGGAAGACGAAAAACGCGATGTCTGGCTCAAAGCCGCCGATTGGTGCCTGCGAAACAATCACAAAATAAACGCAATTACCTATTACGAAAAAGCCGGGGATTACCGCAAACTGTTAGACGCATTTTATACCTTCCCCCTGGCGTTCTCGCGGCAAACAGCCGCCCTGCTTATGAAAATCATGGACAACGCGCCGCCGGAACTGTACGAACAGATACCCTCGGCCTACGCTCTCCGCCGCCGGCTGCTGGTAAACCTGGAGATGTTCGATCAGGCCAAAGAAGAACTAACGGTTATCATTGCCAAACTGGAAAGACGGCAATGCGACAAGGAAATTGCCCGTACCCTGACGGGCTGTTATAACCACATGGGCTTTTTGGGTCTGATCACCTGCATCTACACCCATGATTATACCTATGTGCGCTATTTTGAGCGGGCTCATTACTATTCGGATATCAGCGGCTCTGAAACATCGCCGCCGGCATTGACTCTCAATTTAAGCTCCTATGCCTGCCGGGCGGTAGAGACGGCGGAGATGGAGTCTTACAACGAAGCCATCAGCGGTATGGTACTGCACACAACGGCCACCATGAACGGTTATGCGTACGGCATGGACGATCTAGCCTGGGCGGAGCTTGCTTTTTTCAAAGGAGATCTTTCCCGCGCGGAGTCGCTTGCCCAAACAGCCAGGGACAAGGCCCGCGAAAAAAATCAGTATGAAATTGAAAATTGCTCCCTCTTTTATCTCTTGCGGATCAATTTGTGCAGGGGAAACAGCGATGCCATTCCGGATCTGCTGCGGCAAATTGAAGAGTTGCGGAATCAGCCCTCTTTCCTTAACCGCTTCATTTATTACGATATTGTCCTGGGCCTGTTTTATGTACAGATCGGCAGGCTTGAAAAAACTGCCTCCTGGCTGAAAAGCGATTTTGAGGAAAGCGAACTTAACTCCTGGATGATCCACGGCCTTGAAATTCTGGTAAAGGCAAAATGCCACTTTGCCGAAAAGCGCTACCCCGCTGTGCTTGCGAATCTTGAAGGTCGTCAGGAAAAATACAGTACCTGGTCTTTTGTATTGTGCAGGCTTGAAGCAAAAGTCCTGGAGGCGGTTTGCCGTTACCGCCTGAACGACAGCGAGGGGGCTTTCCGCGATCTGGAGGCCGCCTGGGATTTGGCAAAAGGCAACGGCCTGTATATGCCCTTCACTGAACTGGGTAAGGATATGCGGGCCCTTGCGGGCGCGGCCCTGAAAGAGCCATCGGTGAAAATTCCAAAACCGGAGCTTGAAAAGATTCAGCGGAACGCTGCGTTATACGCAAAAAATATTTTCGCCGTATCGGAACAGTACGATTCATCAAAAACGCAAAAAAGCAAGGCCGGCTCTTCACTTTCCCCCCGGGAGATGGATGTGCTTACCGGCCTTTCCCAGGGGCTCACCAGGGAAGAAATTGCCAGAGTTTCCTCCATTTCGGTTAATACCGTCAAAAGCGCAATCAGGAGCGTCTTCAACAAGCTGGGAGCGGTAAACCGTGCCGATGCGGTACGGATTGCAGCCGAATTGGGGATTTTATAAAAGAAAATTACGAAAAAATGGAGAATAATTTACATTTTTTTATGTTATTTCTATAAAACTTGAAATTTCCCCCAAAACCATATTATATTGGAGTGCAAAGGATCGGCGTCCTATGCCGCTAAAACGTTAAAATTTGTTGAACTCCCATTATATCAACGTACCGGCGTTTCCGCCGGATCAGTTTTTTCTTGAACGGCCCCGGATTAACGGTCTCCTGGCACAAGCCCTGGAAGGCCATGTGCTGGTTATCAGCGCCGGCGAGGGATACGGTAAAACTTACGAGGTTCACTCTTTTCTGCGGAACCGGAGCGAAACCACAATCTGGTTACAGCTTTCAGAGCGGGACAATGAGCCCTGGCGGTTTTGGGAAAATTACACCAATACGATGGGGCTTTGTAAGGCCGGAGCCGGCAGGGAGATGCGGGAGATTGGATTTCCTGAAACAGCCGAGCAGTTCAACAGATGGTTTGAGATAGACCGGAGGGAATTCAGCTATCCCGATAAATACGTAATTGTGGTGGATGACTTTCACCGGATCAGACCGGGAGCGGTGCTGGATTTTATTGAGAGGGCAATGAGTTATCCCATTCCCAGCCATACCCTGATTTTGATCAGCCGCGTCGAGCTGGACATCAACATGGTCCCTTTCCTGTCCAAGGGCCGCCTTACCCGAATCGGCGCTGAGGAACTGCTCTTCAATGAACAGGAAATCGCCGCATATTTCCGGCTGCGAAATATGGATCTGAGCGCAGAAGAACTAAGCGCCATTCACCAGGATACCGAAGGCCTGCCCCTGGCGCTGGGCATGACAACCACGGAAATAAAAAAAAACGGAGGCTACACCAGGCAGGCGCCGGGGGAAGGCTTTTTCAGATTTTTTATGGATGATCTTTTTGCTTCTGTCCCCAAAGAATTCCAGTGTTATCTGATAAAGCTCTCCATCTTTGAGCAATGGCCCCTGAGTTTGCTGGAAAAAACCGCCATAACGCTGCCGGAACACTACCAGACGCTTCAGGCGCTGCGTACAGGGCTGGAAAACCTGAGTTCCCTTATCCGCTACGATTACTACCTCCAGGGCTACCGGATACACCAGGTCTTTCTTGATTACCTCCGGGAACAACAGCAGGAACTGCCCCGGGAGGAGATACAGACAATCTGCGGCATTGCCGCAAAGTGGTGTCTTGAAAATAATCTGAAAATGGATGCGGCCATCAACTTTGAGCGGGCCGGAGATTACGCCGCCCTGGTGGACATTATGGACTCCTTTCCCCGTTTTGTGTCCCGAACCGTCGCTTCCCCGCTGCTGGACTTAATCGACCGGCTGAATCAAAATAAAGACCGGAATGAGGAAGACGATAGTTTTATCTATCTGCATTACATTGTCCGGGCAAAGCTGCTGCTCTGCCT
Source organism: Spirochaetia bacterium (assembly GCA_025997895.1). GTDB lineage: Bacteria > Spirochaetota > Spirochaetia > Treponematales > Breznakiellaceae > WQXQ01. Next base: position 17,858 of record BNVF01000047.1, on the reverse strand, counting down.
TTCCCGCTATGACGAGGCTGTCGCGGTAATCCGGGAAAGCATCAAGCGCTTTGAGGCCATGCCCCCTTGCCCGGTGGCTTCACGGGTGCTGGCCGAAGCCTGGGATTATATGGGCATCGTTACCCTTATCAGGAGTCGCTTTGTAAAGAGCCAGGACTACATTCACTGTTTTGAACAATCCAGCCGTTATTACCAGCGGCACCCCTGGCCCCTGCGGCCCTTTATGAATATGTGCAGCGTCAGTTCCTATGTTGCGCAAATCGGCCATCCCGCAGCGGCGGGAGAGTTTGAACGGCGGATCAACGTTTTTGCGGCGGGTCTGCCCAAAATGGCCAATTCGCTAAACAGCTACCTTTCGGGCATGGCGGACCTTGCCTGGACCGAGCTTGCCTATTTTCAGGGAGACCTGAACAGGGCGGAGCAGTGCGGCCGCCGCACCGTTATCAAGGCCAGGGAGAAAAACCAGTGCGAGATTGAACACCGGGCCTTTTTTTTCCTGCTGCGAATCTGCCTGCACCGGGGCAGCATGGAGGAACTGCTGGAACTCAAAAAACAGCATGAGACTATACTGTCCATCGCGGAATATCCCAACCGCCATACCGTAGGCGACATTATTTCAGGCTGGCTCTATATCCAATTGGGAGAAACGGAAAAAACCCCGCCGTGGCTGCGCAGCCGTTTTGAGATAAGCGAACTGTATTCCCTGTTCCGCAATTTTGAATCCCTGGTAAAAGCCAAGTATTTATACGCCGAAAAACAGTATGCCGACGCCGCAGCCTTTCTCGGTTTGCCGGAAAACAAGGAAAGTCTGGGGAGTTTTCTGCTGGGTATGATCGAAATGAACTGCCTTGAGGCCGCTTGCCGTTATCAACTGGGAGAGGAAGGGGCGGCCATAGCCATTCTGGAACAGACCTACCACGAGGCCGTTCTCAATTCCATCACCATGCCCTTTATCGAGATGGGCTATGCCATGCGCTCCCTGGCCACGGCGGCGCTCAAGACCGGCAGTTCCATCCCCCGCCCCTGGCTGGAGGATATCCGCGACCGGGCCTCGGCCTACGGCAAAAACCTTTCCATCCTGGCGGATCAGCACCGGGACCAGGAAATTACCCAGGTGTACCTGACCCGGCAGGAACGGATAGTGCTGCGTTTCCTTTCTCAAGGCCAAACCAGGGAAGAAATTGCCGCCGCCACAGGACAAACCCTGAGCGCCGTCAAAAGCGCCATCAGCAGGGCCTGCGAAAAACTCGGCGCCGTAAACCGTGCCGATGCGGTGCGCATTGCCCTTGCCCTGGGAATTTTGGAAAACTGATAGAGAATGAAGAACATATTAAAAGGCGCATTAACGCTGTATTCTTGCGGAGCCGCCTTTGGCAAATGCTTCAACCTGATCCATGCTGAACATTGAAGTGTCTCCGGGCGTGGTGGTCAAAAGCGCGCCATGAGCCCAGCCCAGGCACAGCGCTTCCTCGGGACTTTTGCCGGAGAGGAGACCGTAAAAAAGCCCTGCCGCAAAGCCATCGCCGCCGCCTACCCGGTCATACACATCCAGCTCGGCAACGGGCGCCTGATAACTTTTGCCATCCAGCCAGAGCACCGCGCTCCAGGAGTGACGGTTGGTAGAGTGAACTTCCCGCAGGGTAGTCGCCACCGCCTTGATATTGGGAAAGTCTTTTATCACGTTTTCCATCATGTCCAAAAAAGCCGAAGGATCGAGTTTGCCCTTGCTTTCCACATCCTGCCCCTTCAGCCCCAGGCCCTTCTGCAAATCTTCCTCGTTACCTACCAGCACATCCACATAACCGGCAATTTTGCGCAGAGTTTTGGCCGCCCCTTCGTCGGCCTGGGCGGCGCTGAGACCCTGCTCCTCAGCAGCCACTGCCCAAAGTTTGGCACGGTAATTCAGATCAAAGGACACCACCGCGCCGGCTTTTTTCGCAGCTTGCATAGCTTCAATTACCAGTTCCGATGTAGTAGGCGAGAGGGCGCTGAAAATTCCCCCCGAGTGGAACCAGCGAATTCCCGGGCCCCCGGAAGGCCCCTTGGCAAAAATATCACTCCAGTTAAAACTCCCCGGCTTCAGCCGCTGGGCTGCCTCATTGGAACGGTTGTAAAACACCACCGGCGCCCGCACCCCCTGACCCCGGTCGCTCCACACAATCGCCATATTGGGCCCCCGGACTCCGTCATGCTCAAAGCGCTGGTAATAGGGAGTTACTCCCGCCTTTTGCACTGCATATTCAATCCGTCTGCCAATGGGATAATTTACCATAGCGCTGGCAATAGCGGTACGCATACCAAAACAGGCGGACAAATTCGCCGCCACATTGTATTCCCCTCCTGAAACATGGAGGAGATATTCATTCGCCTCCGCAAAGGGAATGATCCCCGGATCCAGCCGTGTTACGAGCGCCCCCAGAGCCAAAAAATCATGCGCTGCACTGGTAGCCGCCGGAATGGATAAATTCGTCAAAGTGATACTCCCTGAATTATTATACCATGTGGGGTGTTTTCAAAACAGAGGAATAGGCTCGCTATTACCGGTGCCTGCCCTGCGGCTGGAGGGCGAGTAAATGCCCTTTGCCTTGAAACCGACTCATGCTATACTGCGATAAAAGGAGGCGGCATGAAATTTGCTACATGGATACAGGACGGTGTGGAAGAAGCGGGTATTCTTTCCGGGGATTTACGCAGCGTTCATTCTTTTAAAAGTCTGAATCTGGGGTATCAAAGCCTCCTGGATTTTATTATGCGCCGAACCAGCGCCGATATGGAAAAACTTCGCGCTGCAGAAGCAAAAGGCGGAACCCCGGTAAGCGCGGTTGCGCTGGAAGCTCCCATCCCCGCTCCCCACCACGACATAATTTGCCTGGGTCTTAACTACATGGATCACGCGAAAGAGGCAGGCGCGTTTGACATTACCGCCGATGAAAAACGGGAAAAGAGCGTTTATTTTTCCAAGCGGACGGTAAGGGCTCTGGGCCCAAACGGAATTATTGAAAATCATTTTGATATTAACGGGCGGCTTGATTACGAAGCGGAGTTGGCGATAATCATTGGCAAGGACGCAAAGCGGGTAAAACGTGAAAATGCCTGGGATTATATTTTCGGTCTCTGCTGTTTCAATGACATCAGCGGCCGGGATCTGCAGCACGCTCACAAGCAATGGTATTTTGGCAAAAGCCTTGACACCTTCACCGCCTACGGCCCCTATATAGTTACCCTTGACGAATTCAAAACCCCGCTTGCGCTGAAAATCCAATCCCGCATAAACGGCGAAGTACGCCAAAACGGTAACACAAAAGCATTAATCTTTCCCCCGGACTTTATCATTGAAGAACTCTCCGCCGGCATGACCCTGGATGCGGGAACCATCATCGCCACTGGAACCCCCGCAGGCGTCGGCGCTGCCTTCACGCCCCACCGCTGTATGCAGTCAGGCGATGTGTGTGAGATCGAAATTGAAGGCTGCGGGGTGCTGAGGAATACGGTAGGGTAAATACCTCAGTTGAGATTATCTGTATATGCCGCATCCCGTGCGGACAGCAATGTTAGCTCTGCGCGGCTTCGGTGTTTTTCGCTGCGGCTGCAGGGGCATGGGCGTTTTTCTTGATGATGAGCTCTTTGATCTTGGCGGCTTTGCCGATTTTCTCGCGGATGTAGTAGAGTTTGGCGCGGCGGACTTTGCCGGGGCGCATAACTTCCACTTTGGCGATACGGGGAGAGTGCAGCGGGAATACCCGTTCAACGCCCACGCCATAAGAATTTTTGCGCACCGTAAAGGTTTTGCCAACACCGGAATTTTTCATGGCGATAACCAGACCCTCATATATCTGGATACGTTCGGTCTTGCCTTCAATAATCTTGAAATGCACCTGTACAGTATCCCCTACCTTGAACTGGCCGGGGTTGGATTTCATCTGGGTGGCTTCAATAGCCTTAATCTCGTTCATGATCTTCTTTGTCTCCTTCTAAACCTATTGAGACCTGACGGTCTATAATACTGTTTGTTTCCCTGTTAAAAAGTCCCAATTCCCTGCCACGCTGGATTAAGTCCGGCCTTTGCCGCAGGGTTTTTTCGACCCGCTTTTCAAGACGCCAAGACCTGATGTTTTCATGGTGCCCGGAAAGCAATACTTCAGGTACTTTTATTGTAGCATAAACTTCCGGGCGTGTATACTGGGGATACTCCAAAAGTCCGTTAGAAAAGCTTTCTTCCTCCAGAGACTCAGGTGTTATCACCTGGTCCACCAGCCGGTATGTCGCGTCAATAATCACCAGCGCCGCCGCCTCCCCGGAGGATAGCACATAATCGCCAATGGAAATTTCATCATCTACATACAGGTCAATAATCCGCTGATCAATACCCTCGTAGCGCCCGCAAAGCAGCACCAGCTCCGGCTCCGCCGCCAGTTCCCGGGCCAAAGCCTGATCAAAAGGCCGGCCTGAAGGGGAAAGGTAGATAGTGCGGGGGGAAGTCTCCCCCCCCGCTTCAAAGCCTGCGGCTTTTCCGCTTCCCCCCTCAGCACCCAGGTGCCTGGCACCTTTTTTGACCGCCCCCGCCGCTTCCAGTGCCATACCCAAGGGTTCAGGCAGCATGAGCATACCGGGGCCGCCGCCATAGGTGGCGTCATCGCAGGTTTTGTGCTTATCAAGAGCAAAATCCCGGATATTGATGGCCTGATACTCGATAATGCCCCGTTTTATCGCCTTTGCCATAATGGAATTGGCAAAAAAAGCGTCGGTGATCTCGGAAAAAAGGGTTAAAACCGTGTATTTCATGTTAGAATCCAGAGGTTTTTGAGCACTACCCGACCTTTTTCGGGGCTGATCTCGGCGAAAAACTCGCGCCTGAAGGGAACCAGCTTAAGTTCGCCATCGGCAACAACGCCCTCATCGGCATTTTCCGCCAAAAGCCGGATTTCCGCAAGCTCACCACCGCCGCCTTCGATAATGTCCGTGATATGGCCAATGATTTTGCCTTCGGGGGCTGCCGCTTCACCTGGCGCCGCTGTCACTGCCAGACCCCGGAGGTCCTCAATATAGAACTCGCCGGGCTGCAGAGGGCTGGCGTGTTCCCGGTCAGCCAGCAGTTCCGCACCTTGCAGGGCTTTTGCAGCCTCCGGGGTGTCAAAACCGGCAAACTTCATTAAAACAGCGGGGGGCTGGGGGAAGCTTTCCTCAATTTGCAGAATCCGCTCGGTTGTACCCGGCCCCTCTTGGGAATGATGGCGCACCGCCACCGATTGCAGTTTGAGCAGATTTTCGATATCACCTGAAAGGGGCCGGACTTTCACTTGACCTTTGAGACCAAAAGGGGCGCCAATCAGGGCGATTATAAACTTTTCAGTCACGGGAATGAGACAAAACCGTCAGTCCAAAATCTCCAGCACTGTGTGCTTCCCGGTTTTGGCGGTTGCCGCCTGGAGCACGGTGCGGATAGCCTTGGCAATGCGGCCATGTTTGCCAATTACCTTGCCTATGTCGTCTTCGGCCACCCGGAGTTCCAGAATCGTGGACTTTTCACCTTCTACCACGGCGACTTGCACCTGGGCGGGATCATCCACCAGGGATTTTGCGATATATTCAACCAGATCTTTTTCCATATTTACACCTTTTGCCCAAAGCCGGCTTTGCCGTACCGCATCACCAGGCGTTATTTTACAGAGACGTTCTTTTTATTGAAAATACTGCGTACCGTATCGGTAACAGTGGCGCCTTTTGCCAGCCATGCCTTGGCCTTTTCGGCATCAAAGACAATCTGCTTGCCTTCGGCTTCAATAGGATGATAGTAACCCAGTTCTTCGATGGTTTTGCCGTCCCGGGGAGCTTGTTTGTCCATAACTACAATGCGGTAGTAAGGGCGTTTCTTGGTTCCGAATTTCTTGAGCCGTATTCTGGCGCTCATACAAAGTCCTCCTGCTCTTTTCCCTGTCCCGGCAAGGCCGTTTGACAAGGAGCCTGATTAACTGAATTTACACAGATAGGGGCTCAGACAAACCGCAACCCGTGGGTCCATTTGGACACGTAGATAAAAAGTTTATACTTTTTGGGCGGTTTAGTCTAGGGGGCGAAGAATAATCAACCACAAAGATATGTAATTACGCTTTAAATTGTGGGTTAAATTTGACTCTTTTGCTCCAATAATTCCAGAAACCCCGGATACGTTACGGCGGCGCTTTCCGCGCTCTCAATCTCAATTGGGCCCTGCGCGCCCAGGGCTGCGGCGGCAAAGGCCATGACGATGCGGTGATCGCCGCGGCCATCGACCAGGCCGCCTGATACGCCGCCTTTGCCGTGAATGACAATGCCGTCTGGCCTTTCTGTGCAGCTAACGCCCAGCTTGCCCAGTTCGGCGGCCATTGCGGCGATGCGGTCGGTTTCTTTTATGCGGGCGTGGGCAACGTTGATCAGGGCAGTGTCTCCCTGGGCAAAGGCGGCGGTAACTGCCGCAGCGGGGAGCAGATCCGGCGTTGCGTTGAGATCGAAGACGCCGCCCCGCAGGTGGCCTGAGCGCGTAACGGTGAGGGATGGGCCGGGATCATCCTGGGCGGCGGAATTGTTCCGGGGCGCGACATTTTTCGCCGGGAGCCATTCTGCGGCGCAGCCCATTTGGGTGAGTATGTCAAAGAAAAATTTGTCGCCCTGGGGGTCTTCGCGATCAAGGCCGAGTATGGTAACCGGGCCGCCTGTAATTGCGGCGGCGCAGGCGGGGAAGGCGGCGGAGGAAAAGTCACCGGGGACTGAACGGGTGAAGGGCTTCCAGGACGAACCGCCGGGTATTACAAAGCGGGAAAAATCGCGGGTGGCTTCAAAGGGGATGCCCTGAGCTTTTAAATACGAAAGGGTCATTTCGATGTAGGGCTTTTCGTTGAGCAGGGGCACTTCAATTTCGGTGATAACACCGGCGGGGGCCAGGGGCGCGGCAAGGAGCAGCGCCGAAAGGTACTGGCTGGTGGGGCAGGGCAGGATCACCTTGCCGCCTTTCCAGGGGCCCTGAATGATGATGGGAGCACAGCCGTTATTGCTGCGGGATTCGGCGTGTATGCCCAGGCCGGCAAGGGCTTCCAAAAGCGGGGCCGCACTGCGGCGCTGTATCTGCACATCGCCGGTGAACTCAAGGGGCTCCGGCTGGAGGCCGGCTATTGCCAGCGTCAGGTAGAGGGTGGTGCCGGAATTGCCTACGTCCAGGCGCAAAGGGTATGGATTGCGGCGGCCAGCGGCAGGTATGCGTTTAAAGCCGCCGTTTCCCTGTATCACCCAGCGGACGAGTTTTTCATTGTTTTCATCCGGTGGGTTGGGGCAAAGGGGGTCGGCGGCGCGGTATTCGGTGATTTCAGCGCCCAGGGCGCGGCAGACTGAGACACAGGAGCGGGCGTCCAGGGAGTCCAAAGGATAGCGGATTTCTGAAACGCCGTCCGCCAGAGAGGCGATTAAAAGCTGCCTGATGGTGTGGGACTTTGAGGCGGGAATCCGCACAGTGCCGGAAAAAGGGTGAGGATTTATGCAGGCACGCATTTTTCATACCTGGAACAGAAGTATGCACATAACGCTGGTAATTATTCCCGAAAGACCGATGGCAAGGCCGCTCATGGCGCCTTCGGTTTCACCTAACTCTATGGCTGCGGCAGTACCTATGGCGTGGCCCGATGATCCCAGAGCAATGCCGGCGGCAAGAGGATCTTTCAATTTAAAAATCTTGATAAAAAACGGCCCAAAGGCGGCGCAGGTAATGCCGGTAACAATTACCGCCGAAACGGCAAGCCCCCCAAGGCCGCCATTTCTGCGGGACAGTTCCAGCGCTATGGCAGTGGTAACTGACTTGGGCAGTATAGACATGGTGATCACCTGATCAAGCCTGAAAAGCTTGCACAGACCCCAAACACTGAACAGCGACGCAGCCGACCCGGCAATACAGCCGCCCAAAATAGGAATGATGTTTGCCTTTAGCTGGGCGCGCTGACGGTAGATACGCAGGGCGAGTATCACCGTTACCGGCCCGATAAACATGGTGATCATGTTTCCGCCTGCAAGGTATTGATTCAGCGTGAGCGGGGTGTAAAGTATGATGAGGATGATCAAAATATTGGCGATTACCATAGGGTTTGTAAAAGGCGATGCAATTAATTTTCTCGCCCAGGTTCCAATCATATAACAGGCAATGGTGATGATAATGCCGCAGACCGGCAGGGCTAATAGATTTTCCATTATTTTTTCCTTTTCAGCAGAATGCGAAGCAGCCGCACCGTTCCGTAACTTACAAAGAAAGTGAAAAAAGTGCATATCACACCGATAAAAAGAAGCTGCCAAACGACGGGCAGGATTACATCAAAATTCTGAATAATGGCAACTGCCGCCGGCAGAAAGAAGAAGGCCATAATGCCGCTTAAAAAATCGGAAGTTCCGCCGATATGCTCCGGTTTGAGGATTTTGAAACCCAGGGCGGCGAGCATGAGGATCATGCCGGTAACGCTGGCAGGGGGACCTCCGGGAATGAGACGGGCGAGAATTTCGCCTGCAAAGGCAAAGACCAAAATTAAGCCCAACTGTTTGATATACTGCATATTATTAAAATAACACGTTTAACTCTTTCCTGGCTATGCGCTCAAACTCTTCGCTCAGGGACTGCCCTGCAAATCCCTGCGCTATATCCGAAGCCTCAAAAATATCACGGGCTTTTGAATAAAGGGGATCGTCGGTTTTATAATCAACCACCGCAGCGCCGGCATTGGAAGCAGAAAAAGGACCGGGAAGGCTGCCGGGCACTGCCTTGAGTTTTGCGGACAGGGCCGGGCTTTTTTCAGCGAGAAAGATGAGGAAACCCCAGGCTTCGTCAGGATGTGCGGAATCGGCGCTGATGCCGGCATAAATGCCCGAAAGCCCCAGAATATTTTTCTCCGGCGAGACCGGGCCGGCTGAACCTGGTATGACCGTAATACCAAAATTACCGCCCATTTCTTTTTGCAGCGCGGGAATAACTCTGGCGCTGGTGATCATCAGGGCGATTTTTCCCCGGGCGAATTCTTCAAGCCGATCCGCGCCGGTTTTTTCAAAGGAGCCCGGCGCAAGCGCTCCCTCACTTTTGAGCTGACCCAGAAAGGCGAGGACATCGCTGACGGTTTTGCCGCCGAAAGCGTCTTCCTGCCGGAGTTCCCCGCCTGCAGCCCAGATCCAGGAAAACACATCCCTGCGCAGGGCCTGGGGATCTTTGGGGCTCAGACCAAGGGCTGCGCCGTAGATACCGCTGTCGGTACTGTTGCCATCAGCGGCATGAGCGGCGGACACTGCCTTGGCGCAGGCAAGAAATTCAGCCCTGGTTTTTGGCGGGCGGTCAAAACCGGCGGCTTGCAAAAGCTCAATATTATAAAAAAGCAGATCCATGAACGAGACCAGCGGAATGGCCTGCTGCTCTGCGCCGCTTTCGGTGTGTATATATGAATTGAGGGAACTGAGACTCAGGCCGTTGAATTCGTCTTCGTCAAAAATGATGATGTCCGGGCCGCTCCGGTTTTTGGCGCCTGGGTCGTTTGTTGCCAGGCGTATCCGTAATTCCGGGTTCCGTTCCTCAAATTCCTGTATCAGGGCATCCACGGTTTCTTTGCCAAACAGGTCTTCGCATTGGCCGGCCAGGATCAGCTCGGTGCGGCTGGGACCGGCGGTATATCTGAAGATATGAGTCATTATGATTAATCCCACCACCAGAACTGCGGCGAAAAACAGAAAGTGGTCGATTCGTTTTGGATCGATTTTTTTCAGATCGAAAAACACCCTCGACTTTTCAATGAATTTGCGATAAATATGTAGTATGCTCACTTTTCTAAAACGGCCCTTATATGTTCTTTCCAATAAAATCCGCCGGAACAATCCGGAGAACATAACAGAGGAAAAGTGGATTGCGGATTTTTCCAAACCCAATAATTCCCCTTTCGATATTAAATCAGAATCTTTATATAATGCCTATCTGTCAAACAGCTCCCTGGTTTTAGACCTGAAAAAAACAAACTGCATCGCCTGGGTTGAAACCCCGGAACACCATTATCAGGATCAGGTTATTGAGGCCAGGTTCCGCCTGGACAGTCTTGGCGGTTACGCTGCTGCAGGCTTGATGTTCCGGGTTGCCGATGACGGGACCTATTATCTGGCTTTGGTTTCCAGCAAGGGCTATTTTCGTCTTGATGCGGTAAAGGACAATTCGCCCCAGCCCCTTATTGGCTGGACCGAGGCTGCCGGTTTTAACGGCAAAGACGTGAGCCTGGGCATAATTGCCTACGGCGCACAGTTGATCTTTTTTATTAACGGCCGCTGGTGCGCCGAAACCAGTGATGCAACCATATCTGGCGGCCGCCTTGGTTTTGCACTGGCCTCCTACGAAGGCGAATCCGACGCTGCGTTAGCTGAAATAAGTTGCCGGGCATGGCTGGATTTTCTTTCGGTGGATTCCCGGATCAGCGCCGTGGAGGAGAGCGTTAATAAATGGAGTAACAGCCCGGAAATTACCGCCGAGAGCCGTCTGCACCTGGCGGAGACCTTTGCCGCTATGGGCGCCGACACAGAGGCGCTGACCCAGATTGGCAAGGCCTGGGAGCGCAGGGAAGATGCGGCGCGGAGCGTCATGGCCACCTATACCGAAATGCGCACCCGGCGGGAACTGCTTCTTGCCGCCCGCATGGCTTTCCGCCTTGAGCGTTACAGCGAGGCTGATGAATACATTGACGCCTGTCTGGAACAGGGCGTGGATACCCCGGAGGGAAAAGAAGCGTTAGCTGAAAAGGCGAAGATACTTGGAGAACTCAATAAATTCGCCGAGCTGAAAGATTTCATGCTAAAGCATCTTTCCGGCATGAGCGAGGATTCCGGACTGTACGCCCTGCTTGCCAATGCCCACTGGAAGATGAATGAATACGAGCCGGCGGCTATGGCATGGGATAAAGCGTTTGAGCTTGAGAAAGAAAACGGCATTTACGCGGTTAATGCCGCCAACGCCTGGGAGCTTCTGGGCAAAAATGACAAGGCCCTGGAGCGTTTTCTTGAGGCAGGAGGAATTTTCCTGCGTCAGGACAATCATGGTGAGCTTGTCGTCCTGGTTCCCAAACTGATTTCCCTGGGCGATCAAAACTGGGCGGCCCGCGCCCTGGCGGGAAAGTGGGCCTTCAGTATAGAAGATTATGACCGTGCCGAAACTGAGTTCGCCGCATCCGAGCGCGTTAGGCGCACATTGAAACCAAAGCCGGCATCTGATCCGGCAGTAAGTTACCTGCGGGCGCTGATCCTTATTCTCAAGGGAAAGCATAAAGAAGCCGCCCGTTTTCTTGAAGAAGCGGTACGCCTTGCCCCGGACTACGGCCTTTTCCGCTTCAAACTTGCCGAAAACCGTATGCTTCTTTGCGGGGATGTTTATGATCCGGAACTTGCCGAAGATCTGCAAACCGCCCTTAATCTTATGTCCGATGATATCGAAATGACAAACTACGCCGGGACTCTGCTGCTCAGGACAGGCGATTGTGAAAGTGCCGGCGATTTTTTTAATAAAGCCCTTGCCGTTGATCCCGATAACGTGGAGTATCTTTCCAATCAAGTATCCTGCCTTATGGCTTGCGGTCTTTTTAATCAGGCCGGAGAACTGCTCGCCCAGGCCCGGCTCAGAAAACCCTCCCCCGGACTGAATGATTTAATTGAGCAGGTGAATTCCGGGATAAATCCGTTTTTCAAGGACGGCGTTGTCCCGGCACAGCCCTCTGCCGCTGCGCGGGCCGCTGCTGCCAGGGCTGCCACTGCCAAGGTCACCACAGCCCGTAAAACCGCCAAAACCCGCAGTGCAAAGGGGAAGGCGGCGGAAGACAAAGCAAAGGCGGTCAAGGCGAAGAAGGGCAAAGCTGCTGCGGGAAAAACCAAGGCCACGGTGAGCAAGCCCAAAGCAGGGAAAAGCGTGGAGCGCAAGACGGCGGCAGCAAAGCCCAAAGCGAGTAAGTCCGGGGCAGGGAAAAGCGTGGAGCGCAAGACGGCGGTGGCAAAGCCCACGGTGAGCAAGTCCGGGGCAGGGAAGACTGCGGAGCGCAAGACGGCGGTGGCAAAGCCCAGGGTGAGCAAGTCCGGGGCAGACAAGGCGATGGCCAAGACCGTAACGAGTAAGCCCAAAGCGGCCAGGGCCATTAAAACCGGCGTGGGTGTAACAAAGACGGCTAAAGCCGGTGTTGCAGAGAAATCTTCCGTTACGCGCAAGACCACCGAAAACACAGGTAAGTCAGCGGCCAAAGTCGCGCCTAAAAACTAGGTCTACGCCATTAAAACGTTGCCTATCGCCCGTTATGCGAAATGAAGGTTAAAATTTGTTGCAAAATTATAGAATAAGTATATTGACAAAATGAATTTAATGCAATAATATAGAACCATATAATATGGAGAGTTTATGAAAAAGTTTCTTTTGGCTGTTGTTTTGGTGATCTTTTTGATTGGTTGCGGCTGTAGTACCGGAGGGAAAAATATTCAATCGATCAACGGAATGGAACTTTCTGCTGAACCTGGTGATCATTGGTTGAGGAAAATGAAAGTGTTTATATTTTCTATAAACAGGACTCCCCAAATGGCAGCCTGGATTGAGGATATTCAGGGGAATTACATTTCAACAATAACCGTTACAAACAGAAGCGCAAAAAGGAGCTGGAGAATGGCTCCGAAAGAAGGCCGCCCTGAAGCATTGCCTGTATGGAATCATAAGGTACAGGATAATACAGATCAGATTGACGGTGTAAGCGCCGCGACATCAAAAGGTCCCGTCGATGTTCATATTGACAATGGTTCATTAATAAATGGGCAGGAATATAATGTGTATTTAGAAATAAATCACGCTTTTGATTATAATGATACATGGCCCGAAAGAGGTAATGACGTAAACGGCCAGCCGTCATTAATATATCACGCAAAATTTGTTGCGGGAGTATCTGGAAGGATAAAACTGAATTCAATAGGACATGGATCTGATGACGGTTCTGATGGAAATATTATTCAAGTGCTTGAAGAATTGACAACAGCCTTAACAATAATAAAAGAAGCATATATAATAATAAATTAAACAATAATGTGGTACGCCCCCACTTCGGTGTGTTTGTATCTTGCCATAATTGGTATTGTATCATATTGTTATGCGCTCGGCGGATGATACCTCCGTATCAATGCTGCACACGATCAAAAATTTCCTTCGCTATTTCTTCGGGTTTTTTCCCTTCAGCCTCGATAATAATTCCGGCAATTTGACGATAGCCGGCTGTTCGCCGCTCGTGCAGGACACGATGGGTTTCCCGGGGATTTTCGGTTTTGAGAAAAGGCGGCAGCTCACCACCCGGAGCCCCAATGATTCGCTCCCAGGCAGTATCCGCGGAAATGGTGAGGCATACCAACAAGGCGGCGTTGTTTTCCAGCAGGGCCAATGCTTTAGGATTGTCAATGATGCCGCCGCCTGTGGCAACCACCCGCCGGGCTGTGGTTCCCGGTTCAAGGAGCGCCGTCAATGCTTCGGCCTCGGCCTTTCTGAAAACATCAGCGCCTTTGGTATAAAGCGTTCGCGGGCTTTCCCCGGTACGCTCTTCAATCAGGTTATCAAGATCAATAAAATCGCAGGAATAAAGGGAAGCCAATGCTCTGGCCACGCTGGTTTTTCCCGAATGTTTCGGGCCGGTAAGAAAAATGTTTTTCATGGGTTTTACCCTATCGAATTATTTGATAATATACTATCTATGTCCGGTTTATGGGTTCTGTTCCTCCTCATTTTTATTTCCGCCATTCCGGTAATCGCTGTGTACTGCTGGTTTCGCATCAGCCGGTATCCGTTTTCGTCTGTTCGTTTTTTAATTGCCCTGCTAGCGGGCGCCGCCGCGTTTTTCCCCGCCCTCATTTTGCAGAATTATTTTCCCACCTCGTTGCCGTCCGCCGGCAGATGGGCCTTGTTCGTGCAGATTTTTATCCGCATCGCCTTTACCGAAGAATTAAGCCGCTTCATAATACTACTCCTCTTGTTTTGGATAAGCCGCCGCTTTACTGCCGCCCCGGGCACAGCCGCCGTCCCGCCCCTTTCCTACAGCATTGTCAGCCAGGGTGCGGCAGCCGGTCTCGTCGCCGGCCTCGGTTTCGCGGTTCTTGAAAGCGCCGCCTACGGAGCCTCCAACGCCGGCATAGTGCTGCTCCGGGCCTTCACTGCCGCCCCCCTTCACGGCGCCTGTGGTTCCCGGGTTGGCGCTGCCGCCGCGCTGTTCCGGCCCCATCCATCCCAGGCAATTTTTCGCTTTTTTTCCGCTGTAGCCATCCACGGCATCTACAATTTTATGATCGCCCTGCCCGGCTTCCCCTCAATTGCCGCGCTTATTATCGCCCTTTCTGCCCTGGTCTCTTCAATTTTATCGATTCGGGGAAGCCGCGAATCCCCGGTTTAAACGCCGGAACTATGTTATGCAACAGGGTATAACCTGATGACGCTCCCACTACAGCTCCACCCCTTCCAGCTTGAGCAGCGCAATCTTTTTGTCGATTCCGCCGGCATAACCGGTGATGTTTCCCGAAGCGCCTATTATCCGGTGGCAGGGGATGAGGATGGAAATGGGATTATGTCCCACAGCTCCTCCCACTGCCCGTGCTGATGACGTCTTCTCGGCCGCCAGCGCTTTTGCAATGTCGCCATAGGCGCTTGTTCTTCCATAGGGGATTTTTAAAAGCAGTTTCCACACTCTTTTTTGAAAAACCGTTCCCTGGGGCTCCAGTTTAAAATCAATCCTGGGGTTTTTCCCCGAAAAATAATCATGCAGCCATGCGTCCAGAGATTTAAAAAGCAGGTGATCTGGCTTTTCAATCCATGTTGATTTCTGTACCGGGTAGTACTTCTGATTAAAAAACCATAAGCCGGTTAGGGCTTCGTTTTCTGCCGCTGCGGTTATTGGTCCCAGCGGTGTTTTGAGGGTAGTAGTGTAGATCATTTTAACCTCTTTTTAAGCAGCTTTAGCTGCTATATATATCGAAGCGAAACGAAGTTTCGCATTTCTCCTTTTGTTCCAGTGAATTCCATAAATTGATCGCCGCGTAAGCGCGCCAGGGGCGCCAGGTATCTGCCAATTTTAACAGCTCGGTTTCTTTCATGCCGGGGAGGGCTTTTTTAATTCCATAATCCGTATGGGGGAATGCATCCGGCCAGGCAAGGGCCCGCATGGCGATATAATTAACAGTCCATGTACCAAAACCGGGAAGCGCCTGGAGTTTTTGCATTTCAGTTTCAATTTCTGAACTTTGGGAAAGTGTGATGCTGCGGTTTACCATAGTTTCAGCTAACGCAAAAATGGAACGGCTTCTGGCGGATGTTATTCCCAGGGGGCCAAGCTGGTTTTCAATAGGGAGACTCAGGCGCGTAATATCTTCCGCTGCCGGAAAGGTATGAGTAAGCAATTCAAAGGGGGTATCAATTTTTGTTCCCAGGGTAAGTGCAAGGCGGGAGGCAAGGGTAGACGCCGCTTTTACGGTTATCTGCTGTCCCAATACCGCCCGCACACCCATCTCAAAAGGATCAAAACAGCCGGGCAAACGAATCCCCGGTACGCTTAAACCAGGGGATACTGCATTCATCGTTTTCAATTTTTCATAAACACTTAAGGGGTCTGAATTGACATCAAAAAGGAGCCGTACCCTTGAAACCACCTTTGGCAAAACAGGCAGGAGGGAACAGGAAATGGTTACCAAGAGGGCGGTTTTCTTCTCAATATGGGAAACAGAAATCCATCCCCTGTATACCGTTTTTCCTTTCTGTATAGTCACCGTGCGGTGATAGGTATTATCATCTACATGCTCAACTGTGGCGATTACCCTTTTTGACAGGAAAAAAAGAAGCGTATCCCATTCATAGGGGGGACGATAGCCAAGCAGAAGGGAAAAGGCATTACTGTTTTTATTCGTTGCGGTATCGGCGGTTTTGCGCAATTCCCGGGGATTAAGTTTATACCGTTTTTTAAAAAGGTCATTGAACCTCCGCAGGGAACCAAAGCCGGCGCTGAAGGCAATATCGGTGATGGGAAGCGCCGTATCGGTGAGTAATTGTTTTGTCAGAAGCAGCCTGCGGGTCTGCAAATACTGCACCGGAGATACGCCGTATTCCGCGGAAAAAATACGCCGCAAATGCCTGTCGGTAACACCTAACGAACCGGCAAGCTGCGCGATGCTGCTATCAGAGAGGCAATCCTCCTCGATCATAGCGGCCGCCTTCCGTGCGAGCCTTCCGGCCATATCAACAGGAGCCAGGCCGGGGGCCAATTCGGGACGGCATTTAAGACAAGGCCGGTACCCTGCCGCTTCCGCCGCAGCGGCGCTGATATAATATGAGCAGTTCTCCGCCCTGGGCCTTTTTACCCGACATATAGGGCGGCAGTAGATACCGGTACTGGAAACGCCGACAAAAAAGCGTCCGTCAAAACGGGCGTCATGAGCGGAAAGCGCGGCATAGCAAGCCTGGGCAGGCAAGATTCTGTTCATCCTGATCTCCAAAGCCCATAATATCACAGGCGGCAGGAAATACTAGCTGTTTTCGGACATGATGATGGCTTTGGTTAATTCGTGACGTCTATGATCTCTATCCGGCAGACTCAGGCTGCTCCCCACAAAACCCAGGAGTCAACTTTATCCGCTTGTATAAAATATTAATCAAGACTAGTATTGATATTTTTCTGAAGAAGCCTTATATTATGAATATGACTTATTCCGCTTGTTTTGATATTATGATATAAAGTCATAGGTATAAAGATAATGCAGCCAATACCAGAGATTAGACAACTATTCGATTCTCATGATGGAATGCTCCGAACCAGAGAGCTTTATGCCGAAAAAATCTTCTACAAGGACGTTCAACAGCTTGTCTCTGATGGTCTGATTGAGAAAATCCGCTATGGCTACTATCAATGGCTTGATGAGGATAACCCCAGTGAAGCACGCCTTATAAACCAACTATTCCCTGACGGTATACTTAATATGGACACCGCCCTTTTCTATCATGGATACAGTGACCGTACCCCCCAGGCATGGCATATCGCAGTTAGTAAGGATTCAGGAAAATCCCGGTTCAAAATAGACTACCCCTTTGTCCATCCTTATTTTGTAGAACCTCCCCTGCTTGATGTAGGGCTTACTTCCGCTGATGTAGACGGAAATCAAATGCGTATCTACGACAAGGAACGGACCATTTGCGATTGTCTCCGTTATCGGAATAAGATGGACAAGGAAATCTTTAATAAGGCAATAAGAGGTTACGTTAATGATACGTCCAAAAACATTCCCCGGCTGATGAAATATGCCGATATGCTGCGGGTAACGGGACCGGCAAAAAACCTTATAGGAGTATGGCTCTAATGGCAGACATGGAGAACTCCGTTTCCCTTGGCACATCAATACTGGCTAAACTGAAGAATAAAGCGAAAACCTCAAATATCAATTTCCAACAGACTTTACAGCTTTTCTTTCAGGAGGAGTTTCTGCGGCGGCTTTCTAAATCAGCCTATGCAGAAAACTTTATCTTAAAAGGTGGCTGCGGACTAAAGTCCGATTTATCTATACGTTGACCAATTTCCAGAGCCGGGCAACCGTTGATATTGATTTTATGCTGCGCCACATTGACAACACCCCGGAACGAATGGACAGGGTGATTGCTGAAATACTCGCCGTTCCCACCGGACTTAATGATGTGGTAATCATGGAAGCTGGCATTTCTACGCCAATTGCCATACAGCGAGAATATCATGGCATAAGCAGTCAAATTACGGGCCATATTAAGAAGGTCCGTGTCCCATTCAGTGTTGATATTGGTGTTGGTGATGTGATAGTACCTAAACCGGAAAAAC
>BNVF01000046.1 GCA_025997895.1 Spirochaetia bacterium | reverse complement strand
TTTTCGATATGGCTGTTGAGCTTGTCAATATTGGTCGTCATCTGCTCCATGGTGGCGTTGGTCTCGGTTACGCTGGCGCTCTGGTTCAGCACCCGGCCCTTGATGCTCTGGATGTTGGCAGTGATCTGGTTAATCGCCGCGGCGGTTTCGGTCATGTTGGCGGAAAGATCGTTGCCGATGTCAAAAAGGGTAACGGCCTGTTTCTTGATTATAATGATAAGATTTTTGATCTTCTCCAGGGTCAGGTTGAAATAATGGCTCATCTCCCCGATCTCGTCCTTGCTGTGGATAGGGATGGTTTTGGTCAGATCCCCTTCGCCCTCGGAAATATCCCTGAGCATTCCCACGGTCATCAGGATGGGCTTGCTGATGGACCGGGCCAGGAAGAACGACACCGCTGCCACGACCAGGATCGTAAGAACGCCAATAAGGAGGGACAGGTATAGCATCCGGTATACCGGCGCCATAATGGCTTTTCCCATAACCCCCACCGCCATATTCCAGGGGGTAGTGGAACGCCCGATGGTTATAGGCACGGTATAGACATACATCTTTGAATTAAGCTCCGGGTTGTTTATTTCCCATGAAAAGGGCGTCCCGTTTTTGACGGCCTGGATGAAATCGTTCATATAGGGTCCGGCCATGTCCTTTTCCGTATCGGCCATGTTTTTCCCTATCCGGCTGAGGTCAAAATGGGCGCTGACCGTTCCGTTGTTGCTGAATACTGCGGTAAGGTTCGAGCCAAAGGGCTTGGCGGCGGATGCTATGGTTTGAATTTGATCCACACTGATATCAACCCCCACAACGGCGACAACCCGGCCGTTGTTCTTTATGGGAACCGCCAGGGATGCCATCAGGGTATCCTTCCCGTTCACGTTATAGATGTAGGGATCCATAATGGTTTCATTACCGGTCTGCCGGGGAATCGTATAATAATCGCCTTCTTCGAGGGGTTCAACCGCAATGGTCCCATTGGCGCTTCTGACCCAGTAAGGGATAAACCTGCCCGACCCGTTGGTTCCCTCGGTATTCGCGTAGCTGGCGTCCATACCGTCCAGGGCATTGGGCTCCCAGATGGTCCAGGTTCCTATCAGCTCAGGGTTTTCCCGGGCAAGCCCTTTCAGCAGGACATTGAAGATTTGCCGCCGGTCGGAAGGGTCAATAGATTCGTACTGGGCCATGAACTGGGAGGCGGTCCGCATCATGTCCATGTAGACTTCCAGAAAAACCTGGATCGTCTGGCCGTTTTCCTCGGCGATATTGACGGCGTTCTCATCTATGAGACTCCTAATCTCCGACCGGGAACGGAGCAGCACCAGGCTCCCCAAAATACCGATACCGGCGACATTGAGACCGATCATAATAAGAACCAGCTTTAAGCTTATTTTCATAAAATTCCCCTTTCTTAAATGATAGCGCCCGAACCATCAATGAAAAGACTCAAAACGTAATATATCCCGCTCGTATTGTTTTTATATGCCCAAAATTGTGCTTAAAATGGTATCCACAGACTACCCTTCCACATGAAATTTTGTCAAGTGGAATCCCATTGGAGTAACGCTTATTTTTTACAAACCAGTTCTTCCGGCAGCCATCGCAAGAGGACTTCTGCCAGGGCATCGTTGTTCATGGGTTTGGGGAGCAGTTCGTTAAAACCATTTGCCAGAAACATGGCCCGGGCCTCGTTAACGGCATTGGCTGTAAGGGCAATAATCGGCGTTCCGGCGTTTTCCCCCCCTCCGTTCCGGATAGCCCGGGTGGCTTCCACGCCGTCCATTTCGGGCATCATGTGATCCATCAGGATAATGTCGTAGTGGTTTTCCCTGGCTTTTTCCAGCGCTTCCCTGCCGCTTTTTGCCTGGTCCGCATTAATACCGTAGGAGGAAAGCACAAAGGATGCCACCTCCAGGTTAATGTCGATGTCGTCTACCAGCAGAACCCGTGCATCCGGAGCGGTAAAGGCTTCGATGGCTTTTTTTTCTTCCGGCAGATCCGCGGCGGTTCCCTGTTTAAGACACAGCCTGATGGTAAAGACCGATCCCGTGTTGTATTCGCTTTGTACCGACACGGAACCGCCCATCAGTTCGCAGAGTTTTTTGGTAATGACCAGGCCCAACCCCGTTCCCTGGACCTGCTTGTTCCGTACCAGGTCAAGCTGTTCAAAAGCGGCAAAAAGTTTGGATATCGCCTCTTTCCTGATGCCGATACCTGTATCTTCCACTTCTATAACAATGTCCCCGCCGTAAAAAGAAGCGCGGAACATGACGCCCCCGGTACGGGTATATTTAAGGGCATTGGACAGAATATTGGAAACAATCTGGCCTATGCGGTTTTCATCGCCGTATACCGCCGGGGGAAGATTTTCCGCAAAATCGCAGCGGAAATATAAATCTTTTTTGGCAAACAAAAGCTCAAACATTGTTTTAAGCCTGTTCAGCAAAGCCTGGAGGCTAAAGTATTCGCATACCAGTTCCAGCTTACCCGCTTCTATTTTGGAAAAATCCAGAATATCGTTGATCAGCGATAAAAGCACATTGGATGAACTTTGGATATTTGTTACAAAGTCCCGTTGTTCCCCGGTCAGTTCCGTTGCCTGAAGCATATTGGAAATGCCGATGATGGCGTTCATGGGGGTGCGGATTTCGTGGGAAACAGTGGCAAGAAAATCGGACTTGGCCTTATTGGCATTTTCCGCTTCCCGCTGGGCGTGTAACAGATCGGTGGTATCGTAAAAAATTACGATGACCCCCAT
The DNA here is from genome assembly GCA_025997895.1 of Spirochaetia bacterium. Classification (GTDB taxonomy): domain Bacteria; phylum Spirochaetota; class Spirochaetia; order Treponematales; family Breznakiellaceae; genus WQXQ01. Next base: position 25,669 of record BNVF01000046.1, on the reverse strand, counting down.
GTTAAGGTCCTGTTCGTCTGTCAGGGGAGTTATCTGGATACTGTAATCACGAAAATTTCCGTCCTTGCTAAAATCAATGGCGGTGGTAACATACACCGAAGATGCCGGAGAATCGGCCTCTGGGGACCGGAAAATGTCTTCGGCCCTGGCAAGCAGGTCTTCCGCGTCATACCGGGAAAATATATCCCGGTAGCTTGTTCCCGCCACAAGACCGGCGGCGGCTGTATGGGTTACCCGGAGGAACACATCGGTACAATAGATAAGCTTTCCTTCCCGGTCAAAGATCATAATAATGTCAGGACAGTTTTCAAGGAGCAGGTTCATGTATTTTTCCAGCTCCGATTTTTTCCGGGAAACGATTTGGCTTAAATTATCTTTTGCCTCCGCGACAGTCCGGTTCCGCTCAATAAGGGTTTGCGCCTGCTTAAGTTCCCTTTCAAGTTTTTTAACCGCAAGCCGGGTTTGTTGCAGTTCCTGTTCAAGGTCACTTACAGTACACATAGTATAATGGTATCGTTATGGCTCCGGTTGACAAGACTGCCGTCCCTGCCGCGGACCGGACAGAGTTCAGTACCTGAATAACAAAGGTGAAAGGGAATGTTCTGCAAGGCGGAACGGATATTGTCCATTTCCGCGGAAGTATTAAATCCCTGGGCAAAAAAACGGCCTACGCAGGAAAAGATCAACATTGAGCCGCCGTTTGAGTTTTCGGCAGACTTTCTTTCTTCCAGGGCCTTGATCGCGCTGGCAAGAATTGCATCGGTATTTTTTAGCACCTCTCCGGCATCAATGTATCCTACCGTAAGGGTTGCCCCTTTGGGAATCTTGCCGCCGCATACCGCGGAACCGTCTGGGGTAACGGCAAACATTACCCGAACCACCGGCGCTGATCCATCATTGTAGTCCAGGATAAAGGGATAGGAATTGATTCCCGTAATGTTCCCCGAAGTGTCTTTGGTAAGCCCCAGCCCCGTTAAATAATCCGCCACGGAAACGCCGTTTACCGCCTGAAGCAGATTACCCTGGGCAGCGGTGACCACTCCCTTTTCCTTAAAGGCTTCTTTTTCCGAAATACCCCCCATAAAAAACAGGGGCCTGGTTTTTCCGTAAAAGAGCACAAATACATAACGGTCCCTAAAAGCTTCGCCGTTCAGGATGGTTTGGGATTCATGATAATCCTGATTGTGATCCACCGCCAGGGTTCCAAAATTGGGCACATTGCCGGTAATCGCCGACCATGTCTCAACATAAAAATCCCCCGACACATTAAGGAGGAGAGGGGCAAAACTCAGCATCATGACAGGCTTATCCGCCCGCAGGGCGCCGGTCTTTTCCCAGGCGGCGCGGAGGGGCGCGTCGTCTTCTCCGCTAATGCTGTCCGTTACCGCTGCGATAAATTCCGTGTCATCGCTGGTAAGGATCGTTAAGACAAGAAGCATTTCGCCCTGGCTCCCGCCGGATCCCGTGTTCCCGGCGCCGAAAGCCCCTGCGATGGTGGTAGTTCCCACTATAGGAAAAGGCAGCGCTTTTGCCAGCGCCGCGATAACCCCGGAGCTGATAAAGTCCGCATAACAGCTTACCATGCCCACAGAGTAGGCAAGCAGCTTATCCGTACCAAGCTGTCCGGAAATTTCGGCAACAGCGGCTGTTACATCGTCAATTTCGGCAGTGCAGGCGGAAATAGTTTTAATCATGGAGCCAAGTATACCACTGTGGCGGATAAAAACCTAGGGGACTGGCAGATGGTACAGCAAAAACAGTGCCAGGCACCGTTTGTGTTCCCACTGTAAAAAGTGTTGCGATTTTATTGCGATCGTGATATAATCAAGTTTCATACGAAAGAGATAATGTACCACAAAGGAGATCATCATGCATGGCGCACGTTCAAACACCTGGTATGAGTCATTTGAATTTTGAGGAATGGAGGTGAAGAAATGTCTATCCGCATAAAGATTATGGTCGTAATCATGTTAGTTGCCATAGCAATTGTTTCTTTTGCCATCAGCGCAGGGATGGTCTTTGTCCAGAATAGTCTTGAACAGACTATCGAAAAGGATATGACGGTTGTGGCCGATATTGCGGATAACCTTATCACTACAGAAATTAATTTGCTCAAGGCCGATGCCCATATAGTAGTTCAGCAGCTGCAAAGAATTTCTCCAAACGACTTCAGTACGGTTTTGCGGCAGCTGACTATAGATTTCAATAACTTTATAGCGCTGACCGTTTTTGATCAGAATGGGATAGTGGATTCCTATGGAATAGGTTTTGACGGTATCCCGGTTTTGCGTCCGGCGGCGGCTCTTCCTGAAGGTAAACGCATCAGCGGGCCTGCACTTACACCCTATGAATTTAAAAATACCGAATATATGCAAAGAGCGTTTGCAGGCGAAGCGGTTATTTCCACTACCTACATTAATCCAAATGGGGAACTTGTGTTTTATCTCTGTGTACCAATGGGGGATGGGCGCGTTCTGTCTGCAGTTGTTCCGGGTATGATTTTCAGCGATATACTCTCCACGTTTACCGTATGGGAGACCGGCAGTATTTTTATTCTGGATGCAGCGGGAACCCTCATAGCAAACGTGCAGCCCAATATGGTGCTGGAAAGGCATAACTTCATCGACGTGGCGAAAACAGATGAAACGTATAGACTTATTGGCGAGACCTTTGCCAAAATGATCCAGGGCAATAAGGGAATAGGAAGATATGATTACGGCGGTGTTGACAGAATTTGTGTCTATACACCGATTACCGGTTCCAAGGCAGGCTGGACACTGGGTGTGGCCGCTCCAATGGCAGAAAGCCCTCTTCATAATGTCCGCCGCGGTATGCTGCTTGTGGCGATGCTCTCTCTCCTGCTGAGTATTGTAGCGGCATTTTTTGCGTCGATGAGTCTCTCACGTCCGTACCAGACAATAAACAATATGGTGGGCGATCTCATCCAGGCACGGGAGGAAGCCCTTACAAGTACCGAAGCAAAATCCGTTTTCCTTGCCAACATGAGCCATGAGATGCGTACCCCCCTCAATGCCATTATCGGATTTTCTGAACTGGAACTGGGAAAAGACGAATTCGACGAACCGGGCGGATCTGCCGAACCTGCCCCTCCGATACCCCAGACAACTTATGAAAGCTTTGAAAAAATCTATACCGCAGGGGTTACCCTTTTAAACCTTGTCAATGACATTTTGGATATTTCCAAAATTGAGTCCGGCAAGCTGGAACTGGTTCAGGAAAAATATGACCTTCCCAGCCTTATCAACGACACAATTGTTCTTAACATGGTGCGCATTGGCAGTAAGCCTGTTACCTTTAACCTGGATATTAACGAAAATCTTCCAAGCCAGCTTACCGGAGACGAACTGCGGATCAAGCAGCTGATGAACAATCTTTTAAGTAACGCCTTTAAATATACCGAGGAAGGCAATGTTACCCTGCATTTAGACTGCCAGAAAGAAGGGGATATCGTCTGGATGGAATGCCGTGTAAGTGACACCGGAAAGGGAATAAGACTTGAAGATATGGATAAGCTCTTTGCCAATTACAGCCAGGTGGATATCAAAAAGAACCGAGGCATAGAGGGGACAGGTTTGGGTTTGGCCCTGACCAAGCGACTCGTGGAAATGATGAAAGGAACAGTCAAGGTTGAAAGCGTCTATGGAGAAGGCAGTACCTTCAGCTTTAGAATTCAGCAGGGCTTTGTTACCGACATCCCGATTGGCATCGATCTGGTTAATAATCTCCAGAAATTCAAATACATTGAAGACCGGCGCTCCAGGAATTCCGATATGATACGGCACTATATGCCCTATGCGCGGGTTTTGGTTGTGGATGACTTACCCACAAACCTGGACGTAGCCCGGGGCATGATGAAGCCCTACGGCATGACTGTGGATTGCGTTAAATCGGGGATAGAGGCTGTTCAGGCGATCAAAGACGAACTGGTAAAATACGACGCAGTTTTTATGGATCACCAGATGCCCGAAATGGACGGCATAGAAGCGGTGAGGATCATCAGAAATGAAATCGGCAGCGAATATGCAAAGACCATACCCATTATTGCCCTTACGGCTAACGCAATTTCCGGCAACGATGTCATGTTTTTGCAGCACGGTTTCCAGGCTTTTTTGACGAAGCCCATTGATATCAGAAAGCTCAACGAAGCGATGAACCGATGGGTGCGTAATAAGGACAAGGAAAATGCCCTCCAGGATGAAGGGGAAGGGAAAAATGCTCCGCCTGCTGAAGAAGACAAACAGATTACCAGCTTCCTGCGTAATAATATGATCCAGGGGATTCATTTTGAAAAAGCCCTGGAACGCTTCGGGTCAGGAGAATCCTGGCTTTCTCCGGTGCGGACTTTTGCAGCCAGCACGCCGGATTTGCTTACGTTTTTGCGGGAAGTGACCCAGAAAGACCTTGCACAGTACCGGATTACGGTTCACGGCATTAAGGGTTCCAGCTATGCCATTGGTGCAGATGAGGTGGGCCAGATGGCGGAGGAACTGGAAAAGGCCGCCCGGAATGAGGATTTGATGTTTATTCATTCCCACAAAATTCCCTTTATTACCGCCGCAGAGGCCCTTATCGGCAACCTCAAGGCTCTTCTGGAAAAGGTTGATGAGAATTTCTCCAAGCCAAAAAAACCTGTACCGGATAAACAACTCCTGGATAAAATATTGGAAGCCGCCGGTTCTTACAACATGACCGAAATGGATAAGGCCATGGAAGAACTGGAAAAATATCAGTATGAATCCCAGGGTGATATTGTCACCTGGCTCAAAGAACAAATAGAGCAGTCTGAATTTGAACAAATTCAGGAACGGCTTACCACCCTGGTATCGTGAAAAAATAAGGAGACTGAAAAAATGGAAAATAAAAAACGCATTATTGTTTTGGTGGATGATAATCCATCCAATTTAACGACCGGTAAGGATCTTCTCAAAGACCATTACGATGTTTTTACGGTTCCTTCGGGGGAAAAACTCTTTTCCCTGCTCGGTAAAATTCAACCGGATCTGATTTTGCTGGATATTGAAATGCCCGCCATGAGCGGCTATGAGGTTATTAAAAAAATGAATGCCGATCCCTATACCAAAGTGCCTCCGGTTATTTTTCTTACCTCATTGAACGACCCCGGCAGCGAACTTGAAGGTTTAAGCCTGGGAGCGGTGGACTATATTTCCAAACCCTTTTCTCCACCCCTGCTGATTAAGCGTATAGAGAACCACCTGCTCATTACGTCCCAGAAAAACCAGCTCATAGATTTCAATGAGAATCTGCAGCAAAAAGTGCAGGAAAAAACCGGACAGGTGGTGGAGCTGCAAAATTCCCTGCTTACAACAATGGCGGAACTGGTTGAATTCCGGGATGACACCACCGGCGGACATATAGAACGAACACAGGCATACCTTACCCTGCTGCTGAATTTCCTGTGGAAAAACAGAACCTGCTACTGGAATATTGTTTCCGAATGGAATTTGGCATTCCTTACCCCCTCGGCCCAGCTCCACGATGTGGGCAAGATTCACATCAGCGACGCCATATTGAACAAGCCGGGCAAACTGACCCCCGAAGAATTTGAAATCATGAAAAACCATGCCGTTTATGGAGAAAAAGCCATTGAATCAATTATGAAAAGGACCAAAGAAAATGACTTTCTCCTGCATGCAAAAATCTTTGCCGGGACCCACCATGAAAAATGGGACGGCTCAGGTTACCCGCGCGGCCTTAAAGGAGTGGACATTCCTCTTCAGGGCCGGCTTATGGCCATTGCCGATGTATATGATGCTCTTATAGCCCAGCGGCCATACAAAAAACCAATGGAGAAAGCAGAAGCAGAAGATATCATCATCAAGGGAGCAGAAACCCATTTTGATCCGCTTCTTGCAGAGGTCTTCAAAGACCTTGCGCCGGATTTTGCCGGAATAGCAGATCAATATAGCCAGGGTTTACAGGGGAATACAGCGCCGTAAAAAAGCCGCTTTACTGGCAACATTCCACTCCCACCCGCTACGGTCTCTATATTTCCAGCCAGAATATTTCGATAACCACCCTGGGTTATTTTTCTCCCCGGGGAGTCCCTGTGTGGTCTGTGGTTGAATTTGGAATTGCTGCCTGTGCTGGTTTGCCGCTTCCAAATGTGCTATACTATTAATATGAAGCAAAAATTCCTCGCTTTTATTTTGCTGCTTCTCACCGGCCTTCTGGGCGCCCAGGAAACCAGGCCCGTGATCCAGTTTAATCCCTTTTTAATTGAGGGCATAGGTCTTGAGGAATCCCGGTTTATCGAATCTCTGATGCAGTCCTATCTTTCAGACATAGGGCAGGTTATCACCTACCTTGGGCCCCCGCCCGCCCGTCCGCCGGAAGCTGCGGAAAACGCCGGGGCGTTCTCTGCCAGGCCTCCGGTATCTGTGCCCGATTATACAATAAACGGCAACATACGCATTGAACGAGACAGTCATATTTTGCTGCTTGAAATCGTAAACACCAGAACCGGCGAAAGTTATTCCCTTACATCGGTCTATAAATCCACCGGCGAGTTGGTACTCAAGGCCCGGTCGATCCTGGAAACCGCTTTTGCCTTTGGCGGCCTGGAAACCGAAAAAAAACCCACTGCCCCTCCGGAGCGCATCAGCGAAAGCCTGATACTCGGTACCTGGAAAGGAGAGACGGGAATAGAAATGATACGCCTGCAGCGCGGCGGCCGGGGCGTCGCCATTTTCTCCTCTGGCGCCCAAATGGTTCTTTCCTACACTATCGAAAACAATATGCTCAAAGTAGTGCAAGTCTCCCCCAATTCCGAGCGCTTCTACTATCCCCTGCCCCAGGAAGTCGCCAGGCAAATAGCCGCCGACGCCGAGCCCCTGAGCTGGGAACTTTCCCTCTATCAGCAGGGAACCATACTCGGCGGAGTAAAAATCTCAACCGGCGTCAGAATGGAAAACGACCGCGTGGCGGAACTTCTGCCCAATGGTGATATACGCGAAGTGATTTGGACCAAGGCAAGTCATTAAGGTTGAACTTATGGATAGTGCTTCTCCCCTTCGGCTATGTCCAGCCCCAGAGTCCCGCCGGGGTTCATGATGTTATCCGGATCAAAATGCCGTTTTAAAGCCCGGTAGACGGCGTATTCGTTTTTGCCGATAGAGCCTTCAAGCCAGGGGCCAAACATCTTGCCGATACCGTGGTGATGGCTCATTGCCGCGCCGGATTTCTGGATGGCGTCCAGAATGCCTGCGTGGAATTTTTTGAATTCCTCCGGGTCGCTCATACGGGTGATAAATATCCAGTAGAGGTTCGCCCCCTGGGGATAGACGTGGCTCATGTGGGTCATGCAGATGGTGTTGGGCCTGCTTTTGACATGGGCCCGCACATCGCGGTGCACCTGCGACATATTGCTCCAGTTAACGCTGCACTCCATGGTATCCATCACCACAGAAAAATCCTGCAAGGTGTCACGGAGGTAGGGGTCGCTGAAGCGGCCGTGTTCCCAGCCTTTACAAACCGCGCCGGAAAGCCAAAGCCCCCCAAAGCGTTTTGCCACCCGCGCCACATTCCGGGCGCAGTTTTTGGAAAAGCCTTTCTCGCCGTTGGTGAAGCCGAGGAAGAGACACATCTCGCCCGCCTTAAAACCTTTAAGGCTGAACAGGTGCCGCAGGGGGCTGTCCATTACGCCGTACATGTGGAGCATGATTCCTGTTTCCTCGGGGTCGGAAAGGCGGAACACCGAGGGGTTCCCCGCCTCGCTCTGCATAATCTCCCGGGCGGCGGCCTGTCCTGTTTCCCAATCCTTAAACATATACGAATAACGTTTGATCGTTTCCGGCATATGGCGGAACACTCTGAGTGTCACATGGGTCAATACGCCGAAGGCGCCTTCGCCGCCCATCATGATCTGCCCCAGGTCAGGACCGGTGGCCTTGCGGGGATAGCGGTCGGTATGGATGATTCCCGCCGGTGTCGCATAATCCTGTCCCAGCACTATATCCTGAATACAGCCGTAGTAGGTTGAATTCTGCCCCGCGCCGTGGGTAACCACCCAGCCGCCCACGGAGGAATATTCAAAGCTCTGGGGGAAGTGGCCGCAGGTATAGGCCCGCTTTGCGCCAAAACGGCGGATTGCGTCATTTAAGTTTTCTTCAAGCGCGGGGCCGCTCATCCCCGCCTCCACGGTGATACACTGATCCTTCTCGTTAAATTCGATCACCTTGTTAAAACGGAGCCGCATGTCCAGAGACACCCCGCCTTTGACGCACTCAACGCCCCGTGTTACCGAGGAGCCGCCACCGTACACGTAAAGGGGTATCTTTTCTTCCGTACAGAAGGCGACAATCTGTTCTACCTGTTCCTTGCTGTCAGGATATAAAACCGCATCGGGGAGGTTTTCCGCTATCTTGTGCCTTGAACGCATAAGGTCGTACATGGTTTTTCCGTAGGCTACGGAAAAACGGGCGTAATCGTCGGTGCGGACATACTCTTTGCCGACAATGGCCCGGAATTTTTCAAGCGCGGCCTCGCTTAAACCGATGGGGATATCGAACTTTACCGGCTCTAACCCCAGGTCTTCGGTGTATTGCTTAAACTCATCATTACTAAGGCCAAACTGATCCCGCACCAGTTTGAACAGATTCTCCCGTGGGGCTTTGATTTTTTCGTTCGCCCCCCATTTGAAAACGGAACGCCAGGAATCCGCGGGGATCTTCCCCTGATACCAATTTGGTTCAAAATCTTTATACTTTGCCATGTTATCCTCCGTTATATTATTTTTTGTATCTCCCGGTAAAAAGGAGAAAGTTTGTCAAACATCTTAACAAAAATGTTATTGTACAATTCTTCGTAAATCCCATGATCTTCCTTGTTGGGAAGAAATTCGTCTTTAATGTGTACCATCTCCGCGACGGCCTCTTCCCAGCTTTTGAAAACCCCCGTCCCGGTAAATGCGGCTATGGCGGCGCCCACGCCGGTAGTCTCGTGGGTCTGGGTGCGGTACACCGGCAGGCCGAACATGGACGCGGTGATTCCGCAGATCTCGCTGCTTTGGCTGCCGCCGCCTGCCACATATATCTCCTTTACTTTGATCCCGCCCCGTTTTTCCATGGTCCGCATCCCTTCCATAAGGGCAAAGTTTATCCCTTCGATGATCGCCCGGTACAGGTGTATGCGGGTATGCACATCAGAAAAACCGATGACCGCCCCCTTGGCGTAGGGCATGGTGACCCCCGGCGTAAAGTAGGGTTGAAGAATAAGGCCGTCGCAGCCGGGTTTTAGTTCTTTAAGCCGCTGATTGAGCAGTTTTTCCGCGCTTATGCCCAATTTCTCCGCATCCTGGGTTTCCTTTGCCGCGAATTCCTTTTTGAACCAGGAGAGCAGCCAGTACCCCCGGTAGATTTCTATTTCGGGGTTGAAGTAACCGGGAACCACTGCCGTGTATGCAGGCATGAAGGGCTGGGGTTCAAAGTATTTTTGTGATGAAAGCTGCACCGTCGCAGTGGTACCGAAGCTGAGGCTTGCCTTTCCCTCTTCCAGGCAGGAAAGCCCCAGGGTCTCGCAGCCCTTGTCGCTTCCCGTGGAAATAAGGGGAAGGCCCGCCCTGATCCCCGTTTCCTCCGCAGCTTTCGCACTGATTTTGCCGAGTACGCCGCCCGCTTCGATCAGGGTGACGAGTTTTTCTTCGGGAATGTCAAACACCATGCGCACAGGGTTTTTCCTGTCCATCCAGCGGCGTTGTTTTGAATCGTAGGGGATGTGGCCTATCATTGAGGCCGGAGAATCGGCAAGTTCCCCGCAGAGTTTGCAGTTAAGCCAGCTTGAAACAAAGGCGAACTTTGCGGTCTTGTCCCAGATGGCTTCTTCGTTACGCATAATCCAGTTGCAGTGGGAGATGCTCCTTTGGTGGTTGATCCTTTCCGCCAGGCCGGCAATTTTGAAGAGGGGGCCAAAGAGACCCGGCAGGGGGGGGAGTTTTTCAGCGCGGCGTTCATCAAGCCAGAGTATGATGTCCCGCAGGGGCTCGTTGTTTTTGTCCAGGCAGATGCAGGTATCCCGTATAGTTGACAGGGTGACCGCAATGATCTCATCCCACCGGTTTCCCGCTTTTTCCTTTAATTGCAGCGAAGCTTCGCAGAGAGTATTCCAATATAATTCCGGTTTCTGTTCTGCCCAGCCGGGCTGTGCTGAATAGTAGGGTTTTTCGTAGGTCTTCTGCACTTTAAAAAGGATCTCGCCCTTTGTATTGATCAACATGGAACGAAGACTCTGGGTGCCCAGATCGAATGAGAGAACCAACGCTTCACTCATATTCAATTTCCTTTGGAATACTACCGGTGGCGATAATATCGCAGTCAAGGCCCAATACGTTATGCGCTACAATTTCGCCGGTTTCAAGCGGTTTGTCCAGGCAGATGCCGCCCAGAAAACGCATCAGATCAAAAATTTTCTCCTTGGGAATTTCCGCCGAAGTACGGACCGGAAGCACCGGCGCGGAGGGGAATATGGTGCGTACCGTGCTGGTAACCGTGCGGACGGGATTTTTGATCTCCTTTTCGGCAAAATCTTTTCCCCGCTTGCAGAGGTTCCCGCTTACCAGCAGTTCGCCCTTAGGCGCAGCCTCATCAACACTCATCCTGCAGCCGTTGGGGCAGACTATACAAAGTATTTCCCTCATTAAAGCTTCGCTGCCTCCATCACAAAATGAATTTTCTCACCAGTACTACAACTTTTTAATGTAATGCCTATTTTCTCCATTTCAGGCGGCCGCAGATGCCGGTAATCCTTACGGAAAATTTCCCTTTCCCCTGCGAGGACCCGCACCCTGACGTTTTCCCGTTCCTCCCGGGAACGAAAGAAGACGGTGGTCTCTTCCTCAATAGTATCCATGTCAATACGCTGGGGAACAAGGGAAAGGAAATCCCTGCTTGCCGTGATTTCGGCAAAGCGCCGCCCGTCCTTCCCGCCGTTAAGCGCGTGCAGGGCGGCCTGTTGCCCCGCCGTTTCGCCGCTTTCGGAAACATAGTCCACCAGGTCGTTCACCTGCAAGGCGTTCCCGCAGCAGAAGATGCCCGGCGCAAGTGTCTGGAAATTTTGATCTGTCACGGGGCCCTTGGTGGCGCCGTCCAGAGGCACGCCCAGGCTTTCGGCAAGCTCGTTTTCGGGGATTAGTCCAACCGATAGGATAAGACCGTCACAGGCTATGCGCCGCTCCGTTCCCGCGATGGGCCGCATTTTTTCGTCAACATCCGCAACCTCCACCGCTTCAAGCCGCCGCCTGCCGAAAACTTTGGTGACGGTGGCGCTGGTATGCAGGGGAATATCAAAATCGTTCAGGCACTGGGCGATGTTACGCGAAAGTCCCGAGGGGCTGCTCTTTGCCTCGTAGACGCCGAGTACTTCCGCGCCTTCAAGGGTCAGCCGCCGCGCCATGATAAGGCCGATGTCCCCGGAGCCCAGGATCACGCAGCGGCGGCAGGGAAGCTGCCCCAGAATGTTGACATAGTACTGGGCGGTTCCCGCAGTGAGCACCCCGGCGGGACGGGTTCCGTGTATGGCGATTTGCCGGGCGGTCCGTTCCCTGCATCCTGTGGCAAGGACAAGTGCTTTTACGGTTACACGGCCTACACCTTCCCTGCCAACCAGATTCAGCGTAAAACCGGCAGGGGCCGCGGCGGCCTTGGTGACAAACGTATTCAACGCAAGGGTTACCTTTGTTTGCGGAAGCTCCTTGATAAAACGATGGGCGTACTCAGGCCCGGATAATTTTTCCCCAAAGCGGAGAAGGCCAAAGCCGTCGTGGATGCACTGCTTGAGTATACCCCCCGGCCGTCCTTCCCGTTCCAGCAGGAGTACCGAAGCCCCGGCTTTTTCCGCTGCAATAGCCGCCGCAAGGCCGGCAGGCCCCGCGCCGATTACAGCCACATCAAATGTATCGCTCATGCTTTGGTTTCTCCGATGAGGACGGCAGAATCATACCCGCTTTTCAAAACTTCATGCAGGGGAATTTTCTTTTCCCCGGCAATGAGACGCAGTACCAGGGGGCCGCAGAAACCTCCCTGGCAGCGGCCCATGCCGGGACGCACCCGGCGTTTTACACCGTCCACCGTGTCGCAGGGTACAGGTCTATTGATCGCATCAATAATCTCTCCCCGGCTTACCTCCTCGCAGCGGCAGAGGATCAGGCCGTAGTCGGGATTCGCTTTTATCAGGGCATCCCGTTCCGCGTCGCTCATGGCGGCAAGATGGGGAATGGGTTTGCGGATAGGATTGTACGCCGCCCGGGGCGAGACTTTACCATCGGCTGTTTCCAGCAGTTCAACCGCAAAGCGGGCCACATCTTCGGCAATGGCAGGAGCGGCGGTGAGTCCCGGCGACTGAATGCCCGCCGCGTGGATAAGGTTGCCTGTCCGCCTTCCCTTGCAGACCACAAAGTCTTCTTCGTAGGTGGGCGCCCGTATTCCGGTAAAATAAGTGATAATATCGGCGGCGCTGAGACCCGGGCTTGTGTCCCGGAATTTTTTAAAGCTCTTTTCGATAGAGGACACTTCGGTTGCAAAGTTTTCCCTTTCGGGGGTTTCGTGGGCATCCGGGCCGACAAGGATATTCCCGTGTATCGTACGCACTATGCCGCCGCCCTTGGAATGGGCTTCGCTGTAGTCCCCACTGTAACGGGCGGCAATGGTGTTAAGCACTTTGCCGATGGTTTTTTTATCGAGTATGGAATTGGTTCCCTTGCGGGGGTGTATCGAATAGAAACGGTCACCCGCCATCTTTGCAATGTCTTCGGCAAAAACCCCGGCGGCGTTCACCACGATCTTCGGGTAGAGCGTGCCCCGGTTGGTAACAACTTTGACAATGCGTTTCGACGCAGGAATCGCCGTATTACTGTCAGTATTACTGACATCGGTTTCCATGGCCAGCACCGCCGTGTCAAGGCTTATCCGTGCGCCGTTTTCCGCTGCGTTTTCCGCGCAGGCAATGGTCAAATTATAGGGGCACACAATCCCTGTTTTGGGGAAGGAGAGCGCCGTGCAAAGCCCCTTGTGGAGACCCGGCTCAAGCCGCCGCAGCTCCTTCTTGCCAAGGACCCTTGCGGGAACCCCCAGCCATTTCCAGTAAGGCAGCGTAAAGCAGAGCAGCAGTTTCATCCATATGTTATCAAAACAGAGAAGCTGCCCGCAGTATTCAAAAGGCACACCCAGTTCCCGGCAAAGATCGGGGTACATATTATTGCCCCGGTGGTTGTAGTAATACTTGAACGAACCCTTTTTCAGATCCGCGCCGGGATGCACCATGCCGTCGTTGCGGCTTGAGGCATGCATGGCAAGGTCGTGTTCTTTTTCAACAAGGATGATGTCAAGATTGTACCGGGAAAGAAAACGGGCAATGGTGCAGCCTGAAATTCCCCCGCCGATAATAAGCACGTCGGGTTTTTGGCCATCAAGCGCTTTGTCCTGAACGGGGGGCAGCGACATAGCCTCAAATGACGCGGTAGTACAGATGATGTCGTTTAATACACCGCCCTGGTGTCTTATACCGTCAAAGGGTGTTTTACCGGGCGGCACCTTTTCGCGGAGATGCTTGCGCGCTTTTTTTGCGGCCAAAGCCCCGGCACGCACCTTGTCTTCCCAGTGATCCAGTTCCCCCTCAAGGACAAGGCAACCGTCCCGCTCAACAGCCTTTACCCGGCCTGAAAATTTCCGTTGAAAGATTTTATTCAGTTCTTCAACCAATAGCACGAAGAAATATCTCCTTTTTGGCTTATTTTCCGGGCTTACTTCCCAGCGACTTCAGCTAAAGTCCTCTCACTATATAAAGTATAGGAAAAAACCTTCACCCGGTCAATTTAATAATTTTCCGAAAAAACGGCCGATTCTTATATTGATATGTTTTATGAGCCAGTAACATCGGAGCACTAGGAATTGCTTTTCCTGACTGATTTTGATATGATTATAGTATAAGAGGTAGATACCAATGCCGGATAATAACACAAAAGCGCCTGAGACGAGGCGGGTTTATATTGATTATAACGCCACCACCCCGCTCAAGCCGGAGGTAAAGGCCGCGATGATAGCGGATATGGAAGTGTACGGAAACGCTTCCAGTATGCACGCATCGGGGCGGCTTGCCCATGCCAGGGTTGAGCAGGCGCGGAACGCGGTGGAAAAACTCCTGGGTGCGGCGGCGGGTACCGTGGTTTTCACTTCCGGCGGCTCGGAGTCCAACAATACGGTGTTTCAGACCATGCGCAGCCTTGCCTCGAATCCCGACGGTTCCCCGCTCCCTTCCGGCCGCAATGAGTTTATCATCACCGCTATTGAACATCCCTGCGTGCTCAATTCAGCCCTGTACCTGCAAAGCCTGGGCTTTAAGGTAACGTTTCTTTCGGTGGACGAGTACGGCAAGATTAAAATTGATGAACTGAAAAAGGCCTTGAGCGACAAGACCCTTTTGGTTTCGATCATGGCGGCTAACAACGAGATTGGCACTGTGCAGGACATAAAAACGATCACCGCGCTGGCCAAGGCCGCAGGGGCATGGATGCATACCGACGCGGTGCAGGCGGTGGGAAAGATACCCCTCAATGTGGAAGACCTGGGGGTCGATTACCTTACCATGTCGGCTCACAAGATATACGGCCCCAAGGGAACTGGCGGTCTCTATATCAAAAAAGGCGCGCCCCTGTTCCCGCTCATCCACGGCGGGCATCAGGAAGACGGTCTCCGGGCAGGTACCTACAACAACCTCGGCATACTGGGCTTGGGCAAGGCAGCCGCCATTGCCGCCGGGGAACTTGAAAAATACGGCAGGGAGATTTCCGCCCTCCGTAACCGGCTGCGGGACGGGCTGACGGCGGCAATTCCCAACATTAAAATCAACGGCCACCCGATAGATGTGCTTCCCAATACATTAAACGTTTCTTTCCCCGGTGCCGAGGGCGAAGCTATACTTCTCTCAATGGACATCAAGGGTATCGAGGCATCCACTGGCTCGGCCTGCGCGTCGGGAAGCCTTGAGCCCTCCCATGTGCTGCTGGCAATCGGGGTAGGGCCGGAGCTGGCCCACGGCTCCATACGTTTCAGCTTGGGATGGGGAATCACCGCAGAGGACATCGACTACATTATCGGGACTCTGCCCCCCATCATCGCCCGCCTTCGGGCAATGTCCAGTTTATGATCCGCTCACGCGGGAAGGAGTTTTTATGTCAGACTGGCTTTATTCAGATACGGTTAAAGAACATTTTACAAATCCCCGGAACGTGCTTCTGGAGGACGAATCCAGTTTCGCCGCCGACGCCAGGGGGCAGACCGGGAATATCAAGTGCGGGGATCAGATGCTGATGCTTTTGCAGATAAAAGACGACGTCATCACCGATGTACGCTGGAAAACCTACGGCTGCGCCAGCGCCATCGCCTCCACCAGTATGCTTTCTGAGATCATCAAGGGTATGCCCATTGAGCAGGCCTACCAGATAAAACCCGAAGACCTGGTCGAAAAGCTGGGGGGCCTGCCTGTCAACAAGATACACTGTTCGGTGTTAGGTGACAAGGCCCTGCGCTCCGCCATTGACGACTACCTCGCCAAAACCGGCCGTACGGGTATGCTTAAGGAAGCGGCCACTGAAATCTGCCACTGCCTGGGCATTACCGACAAAGACATTGAAGCTGCCTATCGCAATGGCGCACACACCTGGGAAGCGTTGCAGCAAGCCACCAAGATAGGCACCGTATGCGGCGGCTGCAAGGAACAAGCAATGCAGCTGCTGCACGGGCTGGAGCATTTGTACAGTTAAGCGGCAATGGGGCAGGGCCTGCCGCGACACCTTGCCCCTTACCCTTTCCTATTTAAAAATACTCCCATGAACATTCGAAAAGTATCCCTCCTTGCCGCACTGGTAACCGCGCTGTTTTTTTCATTCCTCTACTTTACCAATTTTTTTGTGATGGGTGAGGAAAGAATTATACGATAATGGGAAACGCGGTTAATATAGCCGCCCGGCTTGAGGGCGCCAATAAGCAGTACTGCACCGGCGGGATCATAATCAGCGAATTTACCAGGAAACAGATAGGCGACCTTTTTGTGTTCCGTCCCCTTGACCGTGTCCGGCTGGTGGGCATCAAAACCCCCATACGGCTCTTTGAGCTGCTGGATCTGCCCGAGAACTCAGGCGATTCCCTTATCAAAATGACTGCTCAATGGGAAGATGCTATTGCCATGTACGAGCAAAAGGACTTTGCCGGCGGAAAGAACGCATTTACCGCTATCCTTGAAGGCAATCCCAGTGACGGAACCGCGCTCTTATACTTTAACCGCTGCGAACAGTTCATGCAGTACCCGGCGGGCATGAATCTGCCTGAAGGTTTTCCGGTTAATAACCTTACCCAAAAATAGGCGGCTTTGCGGCCGACACGGCAATCATCACCAGCAAGGTAAATATGTAGGGAATGGCAAGAATAAAATCCGCAGGAACATTCAACTGCCCCTGGGCGTAATTTGAGAAGGCTTCGGCAAGGCCGAATACAAAAGCCGCGATTACCAGCCCTTGGGGTTTTCTGCCGCCCAGGAAGATCACCACCAGGGCAATCCAGCCTTTGCCTGCGGACATATTGGGAACAAAGGCGCCCAGGTTGAGACTGAGGAAAGAGCCGCCTATGCCGCAGCAAAAGCCGGAGATTAGAAAGGCGGCAAGGCGGTAGACGTCCGGCCTGAGACCCAGCGAACTCAGCGCCTCGGCGTGTTTGCCGCAGGCCCGCAGGCGGTAGCCGAAAGGCGTTTTATATATGACAAGAGCGGAAATAATGACCAGAAGCCAGCTTGCGTACATATAGATACTGTAGCCTGCTATACCGGGCAGATATGGAATGTCGCGTAACGCCACTACACCCCGGGTGTCAAAAAGATAATGGGAGAGCACAATGGCGCCGCCTGAGGCCAGGAGGTTTGCCGCAAGGCCGGTGATAAATACATTGGAGCGCAGGGTCAGGGTGGTAAAGGCGAGAATGAAAGCCAAAAAAACCGAAACCATGACAGCCGCCGCAAGAGCCGCCGTAAGGCTGCCGGTGTAGTAAAACGCCGCCACTGCGGAGAAAGCCCCCGCCAAAAGCAGGCCCTCAAGGGCGATATTGAGCATCCCTGCAAGTTCGCAAAAGAGACCGCCTGTGGCGGCAAAGAGCAGCGGCGTCATGATCATAGTTGCGCCCCGCAGCACCGGCAAAAAATCTTTCACCGACGTCCCCTCCGCCTGAAAAGCTCACGAAGGCTCACGCTGGTCGCCAGAAAGAAGATCACCGACTGGGCAATGGAAGCAACCTCAAAAGTGATATCCGAGTTCTGCATGGCAATACGCGCACCTGCTGAGATCCAGGCAAGAAACAGAGCTGAGGGAATCACCGCCGGCGGGTAAAACCGGGCGATAAGCGCCGCCGCGAGTCCGTTCCAGCCAAGGCCGGCGGAGAATTCCTTCACTGTGCCGTAATAGGCGCCGAATACGGCAAGGCCGCCGGCAAGGCCGTACAGGGCGCCGCTTAAAAACATAGCCAGCACTGTGTTGAGCTTTGTGTTAATGCCGCCGTAACGTGCAAATATTTCATTGATACCCGCCATTCTGAACTCATAGCCCCGCTTTGTTTTACCAAGAAAGACCTGCGCCGCCAAAACCGCCGCAAGGGCGATGAACAGGGCGGCGCTTAAATTGGATGGCGGCAGTATAAGCGGTAGCCTGAGACCGGCGGCGATTTTCCGCGTGGACTGCAGATTGGTTTCAGGATCGAGGAAGGGGCCGTTTACGAGGTAATTGACAATGAGCACCAGGGCGTTGGAAAGGAGAAAGGTGGTGATAAGCTCGCTGGTGTTCCACCGTGCCTTGCAAATGCCGGAAAAGGCCGCCATTGTACCGGCGAAAAAAGCCCCGGCAAGTATGGCGACAAGGGCGCCAAAGGGCCCAAGGGAAGCAAGCGCAAGCGCGGTTATGGTAGCCACAAAAGCGCCGGAGTAGATCTGCCCCTCCCCTCCCAGGTTAAGACGGCCGGTCTTCATGGCGATGGACACCCCCAGCGCGCCCAGGATGAGGGGAATGGCGCTGTTGAGCATATTGCCAAAGCTGTACACATTGCGGAACGGGCCGCAGAAGAAAAAGAACAGAGTCCGTCCCGGGGTCTTACTGAGCAGAAAGGCGAGAACAGCCAGAACCAGCAAGGCGATGAGGGGAATAACCATCACGGCGCCGGAAGCCGCTATCCCCGGACGAAGCGCTTTCATTCCCGCCCCGCTCCGTTATGCGACAATCCCTGCATACACGCGCCTATTGTTTCTTTTATGGACGGGTCCCCGCCAGAATTCCTGAACTCGCCGGCTGCCTTTCCCCGGTACATCACTATTATTCTATCCGCAAGGGCAAGTATCTCATCAAGGTTGGTAGAGATAAGAATAACCGCCGCGCCCTTTTCCCTGAGGGCGGCAATTTCACCCCAGACAAAATCACCGGCGGCAAGGTCCAAACCCCAGGTGGGCTCTGAAAACACCATATAATCCCTGAACTGATCAATTTCCCTGGCCAGAATCAGCTTCTGTAAATTACCACCCGAAAGCATGGCCGCCTTTTCCATGCCGCCTGCGCCAGGGGAATTGATTGCAGCGGCGCCTGTTCCTGCGATCCTGTAACGCCTGACAAGCTCCCTGGAAAAATCCCTGATCGCCTTTTTGTCAAGAAAGCCCATGCGGGTAAATTCCCGGCGGCGGTCTATCAGTATGTTCTCGTCCACCGTGGCCCCCAGGGCGCTGCCAACCCGCAGCCGGTCCGCCGGCACATACGCAAGCCCCTGGTTGCGCAGCCTGCGTATATTAAGCCGCGAAATATCCCGGCCCCGGTGCAGAATTCCTTCACTGTGCCGTAATAGGCGCCGAATACGGCAAGGCCGCCGGCAAGGCCGTACAGGGCGCCGCTTAAAAACATAGCCAGCACTGTGTTGAGCTTTGTGTTAATGCCGCCGTAACGTGCAAATATTTCATTGATACCCGCCATTCTGAACTCATAGCCCCGCTTTGTTTTACCAAGAAAGACCTGCGCCGCCAAAACCGCCGCAAGGGCGATGAACAGGGCGGCGCTTAAATTGGATGGCGGCAGTATAAGCGGTAGCCTGAGACCGGCGGCGATTTTCCGCGTGGACTGCAGATTGGTTTCAGGATCGAGGAAGGGGCCGTTTACGAGGTAATTGACAATGAGCACCAGGGCGTTGGAAAGGAGAAAGGTGGTGATAAGCTCGCTGGTGTTCCACCGTGCCTTGCAAATGCCGGAAAAGGCCGCCATTGTACCGGCGAAAAAAGCCCCGGCAAGTATGGCGACAAGGGCGCCAAAGGGCCCAAGGGAAGCAAGCGCAAGCGCGGTTATGGTAGCCACAAAAGCGCCGGAGTAGATCTGCCCCTCCCCTCCCAGGTTAAGACTGCCGGTCTTCATGGCGATGGACACCCCCAGCGCGCCCAGGATGAGGGGAATGGCGCTGTTGAGCATATTGCCAAAGCTGTACACATTGCGGAACGGGCCGCAGAAGAAAAAGAACAGAGTCCGTCCCGGGGTCTTACTGAGCAGAAAGGCGAGAACAGCCAGAACCAGCAAGGCGATGAGGGGAATAACCATCACGGCGCCGGAAGCCGCTATCCCCGGACGAAGCGCTTTCATTCCCGCCCCGCTCCGTTATGCGACAATCCCTGCATACACGCGCCTATTGTTTCTTTTATGGACGGGTCCCCGCCAGAATTCCTGAACTCGCCGGCTGCCTTTCCCCGGTACATCACTATTATTCTATCCGCAAGGGCAAGTATCTCATCAAGGTTGGTAGAGATAAGAATAACCGCCGCGCCCTTTTCCCTGAGGGCGGCAATTTCACCCCAGACAAAATCACCGGCGGCAAGGTCCAAACCCCAGGTGGGCTCTGAAAACACCATATAATCCCTGAACTGATCAATTTCCCTGGCCAGAATCAGCTTCTGTAAATTACCACCCGAAAGCATGGCCGCCTTTTCCATGCCGCCTGCGCCAGGGGAATTGATTGCAGCGGCGCCTGTTCCTGCGATCCTGTAACGCCTGACAAGCTCCCTGGAAAAATCCCTGATCGCCTTTTTGTCAAGAAAGCCCATGCGGGTAAATTCCCGGCGGCGGTCTATCAGTATGTTCTCGTCCACCGTGGCCCCCAGGGCGCTGCCAACCCGCAGCCGGTCCGCCGGCACATACGCAAGCCCCTGGTTGCGCAGCCTGCGTATATTAAGCCGCGAAATATCCCGGCCCCGGTGCAGAATTCTTCCCGAAGCGGGATGGAGAAAGCCCCCCAGCACCGCCTCCAGCACCCCAAGCCCGTTCCCTCCAACGCCGGCAAAGCCCAGAATCTCACCGGCTTGCACCGTGAAGGAAAGGCTCTCAAGCAATGGCCGCTCCTGTCCCCGCCGCAGTACCGTTACGCTGTCAAAGGCAATTACCGGTTCGGCACTTGCAGTATTTCCGATAGAAAGCTCCGTGCCTTGCCCAAAGGCTGCACTTTTGGGATTCCGGGTAAGATTTTCCGTGTGCTCCGCCCCTATCATCATCCGGGAAATCGCAAACTCGTCAATATCCGCCGTATCGTGTATACCTGCCAGCTTCCCCTGCCGCAGCACAGCCACCCGGTCAGAGACCAGTTTGATCTCTTTCAATTTATGGGTGATGAGGATCAGCGATTTGCCTGAGGCGGCCAGGGCCTTGAAGGTTTTAAAAAGCGAGGCAGTTTCCTGCGCGGTGAGTACCGAACTGGGCTCATCCAGAATAATGATATCCGCGCTGCGGTAGAGTATGCGGCATATCTCCACCTGCTGCATTTCGCCCACGCTCAGGCTTTGCACAAGGCGGTGGGGCTCTATTGAAAAGTGGTGGGAACGGATCACCTCTGCGGCGGCGGCCTCTGCCTTTGGGGTATCGCAAAAAAGACCCCATTTGCGGGGCTCAATACCCATCACTATGTTTTCCGCCACCGTGTATTCGGGAAAAAGCATGAAGTGTTGATGCACCATGCCTATTCCCAATTTTTTGGCCGCCAGGGCTGAATCAATATGGGCCTGTGTGCCGTTGATATATATTTCGCCTGAGCTGGGGGTCTCAAGGCCGGAGAGTATCTTCATCAGCGTGGTTTTTCCCGCGCCGTTCTCACCGGCAACGCAGAGAATTTCCCCCTTGCGCAGTCCCAGGCTAATATCGTGATTGGCCTTTTTTTCGCTGCCGGGATACACCTTGGTAATATTACGCAGCTCCGCAGCGTATCGCAGCTCCGCAGCGTATCGCAGCTCCGCAGCGTATCGCAGCTCTGCAGCGTACCCACCGTTATTCGCCATGTCTTTCAGGCCGCCTATGCTCAAAGGGGCGGAACCGTATAGTCCACTTTGCCGGCGCGTATATCGTTCATAAAGGCGTTGAACTTTTCCTGAATATCAGCCGGTAGAAAATCGCGGTAGCCTGGATCGTCGGCGATAAAATTGAGGTAACCCTCTTTCGCGCCTACGGTCCGGGACGAGCCGTATTGAATCGATCCGGCAAGGGCATCGCCAAGAATCTCCATCACCAGTTTTTTCTGCTCCATAAGGCCGCAGCCCACAATAATCCCCGGCGCCTGTTGGTACTCGTTGGTGTTATACGACACTACATACGCGCCCCGCTCCTTCGCGGTTTTTATCATCCCCTGGGCCGCGCCGCCCGCAATGGAAGCAAATACGTCAACCCCGGCGTCTATCATGCTGGAAGCGAGTTCTGCCGCCTTGTTCGCATCAAACCAGTTGCCAATTACCCGGAAGTCAAGTTCTATCCCTGGATCGACCCGCCGGGCCCCCTCAAGAAAACCAGGCACTATGTGCCGGGAAAGCAGGGGATATTCCTGAGCGGCAATAAAACCAATACGCCGCGCGGCGTTGGCGTGGGGCATTTTGCTCACCGTAACCAGCCCCGCAAGATACCCCAAATACAGGGACTGTTCGTACTGATTATACAGATAGGTGCTTATCCGGGGATTACCCTCAAGCCAGGCGTCGGTAATGATGAATTGCTGATTGGGAAATTTCTTTCCCACACTGGCGCAAATCTCCGGCAGCGAGGGATTGGAACCGAGCACCAGATCGTATTCCCCGTCCGCCACGAGCGATGTAAGCTGCTCCTCCCACTCGGCCTGATTAAATCCCGCCTCATATATCTTTATCGTTACAGTACTGTTGGCATCGGCAAAATCCTGTGCCCCCGCCGCCAGCAGCTCATAGGGCGGACTCCCCGCTACCACTCCGGTAATAAATACCAGCACTGAAAACTGCCTGTCTGCTGTAACAGCTTTTGAATCTCTGGCCTTGCATCCCACAACAAGCGCTGCACATACCAGCAAAAAAACCGCGATTGTTTTTTTCATGATCATCTCCTGGGAACAGTATACGTTTCCCGGTACTTCTGAAAAAGCCCCTCATACAGCGCCGCCTTTTTTGCATCCGGCTCCAGGCGCTTTTCAACGCGCACCAGAGCGGCGGCGGCTTCCGCAAAGGAAGCATAGCTGCCCAAAGCGCAAGCGCCGATAATGGCAAGCCCCGCAAGTTCTGCTTCCTTTTGCGCCATCACCAGCACTTCCTTTCCGGTAATGTCCGCTTTTATTTGATTAAAGATACCGTTTTCATCCGCGCCGGCGCGTCCTGCGATGCGCAGCTCTCCAACAGCGGCGCCGGTTTCTTCCATTACAGTGATCACGTCGCGGATAGCGAAGCAGATACCCTCAAGCACGGAGCGGGCAAATTCGGCGCGGCCTGACGAGAGACCCAAGCCCCGCAGCACGCCCCGCGCCGCCGGGTCCCAAACAGGGGCGCGTTCGCCCGCAAGGTAGGGCAAAAACACCAGGCCGCCGGCGCCGGCTTCGGCAGTTTCCGCAAGGGCGTAAAAATCCGCGTAGCTTTCAATACCCAAAAGCCCCCTGCCCCATTCAACAGCCTTGCCGGTAGTAGAGATAATACCTGAAAGGTTCCAGAAAGGCTGTACCGGGTGGCCATAGGACATGAGCCGCCCATCGATAATCTGTTTTTCGGTACAAACGTTTATTCCCTCGGAAGTGCCTGCGCGATCACAGACCTGGCCGGGGCTGATTACTCCCGCGCCGAGTATTGCCGCAAAAAAATCGGGGCCGCCGGCTGCTACCGGAACGTTATGTGCAAATCCAAGGCGAGCCGCTACGGATGGAATAATAGTTCCGTATATATCGCCGGGTCTGATAAAAGGAGGAAATTTTTCAGCGTTCAGTTTCAACTTTTCAAGAATTTCCGCATTCCAGAACCAGCGGTCAAATCCCTCGGAGGGAAACACCGTCCGTGCCTCTCCGGTGAGGGCGCAGGCAAGGTATTCAGGACAGCCCAGAAAAAACTTTGTCCGTTCATACAGTTCGCTCTCGTCATTCTTGATACCCAGGGCCTTTGGAAGATAAAAACAGGGATCCACATAAGCGCCCATGAGCGCGGAAACTTCCGCTGCCGCCGCTGTTGCCCGCCGGTCCAGCCAGAGCCGGGCAGGAGCGGCAGACAGACAGAGACCCCCGGCGCCAAGGGACGGCTCAGCGAGCACCGGCGTCAGACTTGGGCCATTCCCGCTGATTACGATGATCTTCACTGCGGCCAAAGCGCCTGCCCTGCCGGCGGATGCCGGGGAGTCCAGTCTGCGGCAGCATTCCTCAAAGGCGCGCAGCCACTGGGCGCTTTCCGCTTCGTGCCTGCCGCCATCGTCCCCGCTCATGGCAAGAGACACGGCGGCAAATGCGATACGGTTTCCGTCCAGGTCCCAGAGCGCCGACTTAAAGCTTGAAGTTCCAATGTCTATAGCAAGTAGTAAAGTGTTACTCACCCTTTTATTTTAACTCATCTCAGTCGCTGTGTCTTCCTTGGCGCCGTACCAGTTAAGCCGCCGGGTAAAGAACATCACCGCTGCAATAATTACAAAGCAGCCCAATGCGCCAATGAGCAAGGCCCAGTCTTCGGACTGGAGCGTAAAGTAGAGAAAGGCATAACAGAGGAGCATGATCATCGCCATAAGCAGACTCCGGCTCCATGCGCCCAGCAGGGTACGGGAATACAGGCCGGTCATGATGATCACCGCCGGCGCGGCGATCCAGTACGCGGCGTGAAAAGAGATGTGTTCCGAGAAGGCAAGGAGGAGCAAATAGAACACCACGTTTCCAATACCTGCCAGCAAATATTGAACCGGGTGAATACCCATCGGCGCTAAACCCTCGGCTCCCTGTCGGTCTTTCTTCCGCAGAATATTTTCAATAAGGAAAAGACTCAAAAAGGGTACGATTAAGAAAAGCAGGGCGTATTTCACTGCCCGCGTATTGAGGTCGTAATGGTCCAGCACCTTGAAAAAATCCACGCCGAACCTCGCTTCGGCCAATTCGGATACAATCCCGTCCATCTCGATCCATGACGAAGGAATGTTCCTGCTCAAATGGCTGATCTGCCACCGGGCCTCAAAACCTTTTTCATCAATGGATTTTTCGATAGGAAGATAGGCGCCCTTAAAAGAAGGGGCGTTCCAGTCGGCCTTTATAAAAAGATCCGTATCCCCGCCCAGGGGAATCATACGCAATGATTTACCGCCCTGAATATCCATGCGTATATCAAAGGTATTTGCCTTGCCCGCAGCGATATTCACCGGACTGTGGATTCCCCCCTGGCCATAACTCCGCAGTGAAAACCCCTGGCTGCCGGAAAGAAATTCAAAATTGCCGCCGTTCCACTCCGCACTGGAAACGCCCCGTATGCCCCGCTGGCCGGAAAGGGCGATAACCAGTTCAGCCCGTTCCGGGAACAGTTTCTGATTCGGTTCAAGGCCGGCGCCGATTTTTTCAGTGGCGAAAGTTCCGCTCAAATGAATCTGGCCGCCATAGAGCGGCACCGAAAAGATTCCGCGCTTTTTGATCTCCGTCTTAAGAACCACATCGGCGCTCAACTGTTCCGGGGCAAACCGGTACAGAGCAGTATGCTGCCAAACCTCAATTTTCTCCTCACCCTTGTCATTTTTGGTTTTGATTTCCTCATACTCAACCAGGGGAATCTGCAGCACCGGCCCCAGGATAAGAAATTCATCCCCCCATGCCCGCATGATCTCCTCCTCGGCGCCCTCGGCCAGCACTGCCCGCTCACGAATGATGTTCCTGATCATCGCCACCGGAATCAGCAGCAACAGAATTACCATGCCCAGCATAGCGGCCTTGAATCCACTTGTCCCGGTAAATTGTTTTAAACCTGCCATAATTTTCTCCTTTTCACTTGCATTTGGATTACACTTCCATTAGCGGATACACACCGGGCGGAAAAGGGGCTGAAAAATGGCAAGATTCAGGCATTAAATGGTAATTTGTCGAACTGTGTAACATTCTCTCGCTCATCAAATCGGGATGGGCGGGGCAGCGGGGCACTGAAAGTGTCGGGGGAGTCCGCCTACGCAGCCTCCGCCCGGATGAGCGATTTATTCTAATCATTGCGAGTTAAGGTATTCAGAGCGGATATCATATTCAGGGAACCGGGCGGCAATGGAAACAGCTAAGGTTCAGCCTGCGGCTGCGTTGGATCGCTGGTCTGCTCCGGCGGAGAGCGCCGGAAAACTTTCAGTGCCCCGCTGCCCCGCCCACCCCGATTTGCA
>BNVF01000045.1 GCA_025997895.1 Spirochaetia bacterium | reverse complement strand
AAGTGAACGCCCCTGCGGAGAAAATTTGGCCTTATTACGCCGACCCCGCAAAACGCTATGTCTGGGAAGATGATTTGGAAAACATAGTTTTCGATGGCGAGGTCAAGACCGGCACAACGGGCAGTATGAAACTGAAAGATATGCCCGATATGCCGTTTACCTTAACAGAAGTTGCCCCAAACGCTTCTTACTGTGACAGGACGGACGTTCCCGGAATGGGGAGCCTTTATTTTGGGCATAAAATACTGCGGGAAAACGGCAAGACCTATATCCGGCACAGCGTTCGTCTGGCAAAAGAGAATCCCGGCGAAGATGACCTTGGCTTTCTTAGCGGCGTGTTCTCTGATGTACCCGGCGCGGCTTTAAAAATCAAGAGAGAGGTTGAGAAATAGGTGGAATTTCCATCGGATAAATTCAAAAAGGATTCCGACTCTTCAACAGGGTTGGTTTTTATCCGTGTGTACAACAAATGGCACTCCACAATAAAAAACGAATTGCGGGAAGTTGGTATAACTCACCCGCAATTCGTGGTTATGACGGTGCTGAATTTTCTGTGCCAGTCCGACGAATATGTGACACAGGTAAATATCGCAAAGATGGCGGATATGGATGTTATGTCTGTTTCACAAATCATTCGGGGCCTGGAAGAAAAGGGGTTCCTGAAACGGGCGGCAAATCCGAACGATACAAGAGCAAATGCCGTATGGCTCCTGGAAAAAGGACAGAAAGCAATCAAACGGGCGTTGCCAATCGTTGAAAAGATAGACGATGAATTTTTTGGCGTTCTGTCAAAAGACGAAAAGCTGTTTCGAAAATTTCTTCATAAGTTGATAGGATGAACTGCCCAAGGCATCCGCGCTAACAACACGGATAAAAAGGCAAGAAATCAAAGCAAAAGTCCGTGTGATCCGTGGTTAAAAATGAGAATAACTGTAGGCGTCTCTGATCGGCTGTTGCAAAACAGTGGTCTTATGGTACAATTAGGGCAGGGGGTGAAACGATGAAAAACCGTATCCTGTTCCTGCATGCGCGTGCTTTCGGTACGATGCTTGTTTTTTGCCTGCTCAGTTCGGCCTGTTCTATTAATAAAATGGCGATGAACGCCGTTTCCAACGCCCTCACCGGCGAGGGGAGTTCCGATGTATTTACCGGGGATTCTGACCCGGAGCTCGTGGGGGACGCTATTCCCTTTGCAATCAAAATGTATGAATCCCTGCTGCAGGCCAATCCCAAGCATCAGGGGCTGATCCTTACCACCGGCTCGCTTTTTGTAATGTACGGCAACGCTTTTGTACAGGGGCCCGCAGAACTGCTGCCCCGGAACCAGTTCGCCCAGCGCCAGGCCGCCCTGGAACGGGCCAAAAAGTTCTACCTGCGGGGGCTGAATCTGCTGTACCGGGGCATGGAGCTCAAGTATCCCGGGTTTGGCGCCGCTCATCAGAACGGGACACTGCCCCAATTGCTGGCAAAGATGAAAAAAAACGATGTGCCCAGCCTGTACTGGTCCGCGGCAGGGGGGCTTTCGGCCTTTTCCCTGAATCCTTTTGACATGGACCTGGGAGTACGGGTGCAGGAATTTCTTGCCCTGGTTACCAGGGCCTATGAATTGGACCCGGATTTTAACAACGGCGCCCTGGACGAATTCTTCGTTCTCTTTCATGCCTCGGTGCCGGAATCTATGGGGGGTGACAAGTCCAAAGTGGAGACCCATTACCGGCGGGCGCTGGAAAAATCCAGGGGCCTTTCGGCCGGCCCCTATGTTTCCTACGCCCAGGCGGTCTCGATCCCCGCCCAGGATTATGATACCTTTAAAGCATGTCTGGATACCGCGCTGGCCATCGATCCCGATGAGGATCCCTCCAACCGGCTGGTCAATATTATTTCCCAGCGGAAGGCGCGGTATCTTTTGGACTCAGCGGCCCTGTTCTTCATCAATTTAGATACCGGTGATGACTGGGACGAAGATTATTAAGCAGGAGCGTTATATGCAAAAACGGCGAGTCGTCCTTCATTTTGTGTTGGTACTGGCGCTGATCTTTTCCGTCTCTCCCCTCTTTGCACAGCGGAAGATAACCATCAAACTTGCTTCCCTGGTTCCTGAAAACACCCCCTGGGGCGCGGCCATTAACCGCCTGGCTACCCAGTGGTCGGAAGCGACTAACGGCGAGGTAGAGCTGATTGTGTACCATAACGGGGTCGCCGGAGACGAGGCGGAGGTGCTGCGCAAGCTGAACCTCAACCAGATCCAGGCGGCTATCTTTACCAGTATAGGACTCAATTCGGTCGCGTCTGAGGTAATGACCGTGAGTTATCCTTTTTTGATTCGGGATGATGCCGAGTTGGATGCGGTTCTGAGCAGAATCAAACCCGAACTGGAAACTAAAATTCAGCAGGGCGGTTTTGTTACCCTGGCCTGGGCCCGGGCAGGATGGATTAAAGTCTTTTCCAGATCGCCGGTTCTAACGCCTTCTGATCTAAAAAGGCAGAAACTGGGTACCAGCCCTGATGAACTTGAAATGCTCCAGGCTTTTAAAACCATGGGGTATCAGATGGTTCCGACCTACCTGAACGATATTCTGGTAGGCCTTAATGGCGGTATGATCGACGCGGTGTATCAAAGTCCGGTAGCGGTGGCGGGGTATCAGATTTTCGGTATCGCAAAAAATATGCTGTCTGTGAATGTTGCCCCTTTTATGGGCGGCATTTTGATGAACAATACCGCATGGCGCAGAATTCCTGACAAGTACAAAAGCCGGTTGATGGCGATCTGTAAACAGATGGAAACCGATATTGAAAACTCCATCGCCAGTCTTGAAGTCGAGGCGATTTCCACTATGTCAAAATACGGCCTGGTAACCAACCAGCCCAGCCCCCAGCAGATGCAGGAATGGTATACTGACACCGCCAAATACGAGAACAGCCTGGTTGGACCCATCTTTAACAGGGAATTCTACCGGAAGATAAATGCCATCCTGTTGGAATACCGGGCGGCTGCGGCGAGGGGACGCTGAACATGGCGGACGGGCAGGGAACACTCTTCCAGGGGAGCCTAATCTCCCAAGGGAGCCCAATCTCCCGGTTAAAATCTTTTCTGTATCAACTGGAAGAAGTTCTGTGCATTATCTCAATATCACTTATGGCTCTGCTTCCGGTAGCGGAAGCGGTTGCCCGTATTTTTTTCAGAACCGGAGTGCCCGCGTCATCGGGATTTATGACCCATTTGCTCCTCCTGTCAGGCCTTTTGGCGGGGATGATCACCACCAGAAATAACGATCACCTTTCCATAGCGCTGGTGCAGAATTTTTCAGGCGACACGGTTAAACAGCGGCTGAAGATACTGACCAACCTTATCTCCGCCTTTGTGGCCACGGTTATCGCCTGGAGTTCCTTTTCTTTTATCAAAATCGGGCTCCAGGGGAGGATCATCGGCTTTATACCTGACCGGGTTTTCGCCCTGATTCTTCCCATCGGCTACGGCGTTATCGCAATCCGTTTTGCCCGCAGAACCGGCCTTGCCGGATGGAAGCTCCTCTTTCCCATCCTGACCATACTCCTGGGAACGGCGGCTTCGTTTCCGGTAATTGCTAAATTTATCTGGGGCTTTGATCTGCCCGATGCGGTCTTTGATGCCTGCGAAGCTTTTTACACAATTGCCTATTACAGCAAAATTCCGCTGACTGTCCTTCTGCTCCTGGCGGCTATAGGAGGAACCCCGCTCTTTGTGATAATGGGAGGCCTGGCGCTGCTCCTGTTATTCGCCGCCGGCGGCGAGATGGACTCGGTAACTGCGGATATTTATTCCTCACTGACCAGTAACAATATCATCGCCATTCCCCTCTTTACCATGGTGGGTTTTTTTCTTTCAGAAAGCAAGGCCGGTGAGCGGCTGGTACATATGTTCCGCAGTCTCTTTAGCTGGATTCCGGGGGGCATGATCATTGCCACGGTGATCATCTGCGCGTTCTTTACTTCCTTTACCGGCGCGTCGGGGGTTACGATCCTTGCCCTGGGGGGCATTCTTTTTACCATACTTTCGGATCATATAAAGTACCCCAAGAAATTTTCCATCGGCCTTTTAACATCGGTGGGAAGCATTGGGTTGCTCTTTCCGCCCAGCCTTCCCCTGATTCTCATAGGTGCCACTATCCAGACTAATATTTTTCATCTGTTTCTGGGCGGCATAATTCCCGGCCTTATTCTGATAGCGGCGATGATTATTTTCGGTATTATCGCCTCGATACGGATCAAGATTCCGGTGGAAAAATTTGAGGGGCGCAAAGCGCTGTCGGCTTTAAAAGAATCGGCCTTTGAGATTCTGCTGCCGGTGCTTCTGATTTCGAGTTACTTCACCGGGCTGCTCTCGCTGGTGGAGATAGGCGGCGCCGGGGCGCTCTATATTTTTATTGTTGAAGTATTGATCCACCGTGACATTAAATTCACCGAAATAAAGCAAGTGTTTATAAAGGCCATTCCCATTATAGGCGGCGTGCTTTCCATACTGGCCCTGTCCAGGGCCCTTTCGTATTATATCGTTGATACCCAGGCGCCGGCGAATCTTGCCAGGTGGATGCAGGACGCCATTTCCTCAAAATTTGTTTTCCTCCTGATCCTCAATCTGGCCCTCCTGGTGGTGGGCTGCCTTATGGACATCTTCTCCGCCATTCTTATTGTGCTGCCCCTGATCCTTCCCCTGAGCCAGGCATACGGTATTGATCCGGTGCATCTGGGGATTATTTTTATCACCAATCTTGAACTGGGCTTCCTTACGCCGCCGGTGGGGCTCAATCTCTTTTTGGCTTCCTATCGTTTTAAAAAACCCTTTGTGGAAATTTGCCGTTATGTGTTTCCCTTCCTTATCATTCAGCTTGTGGTGGTGCTTCTGGTAACATACCTGCCCTGGCTGTCCACATACCTGACGAGATTTTTTTGAAGTGATATTCTTTAAAGAACGGAGTTTGCTGATGAAGAAAATAATTTTTGCAGCCTTGTTTGTTTTTCTGGTAACAGGCGGCCTTTTTGCACAGCGGAAGATAACCATGAAGATGGCTTCTCCGGTACCGGAAAATACTCCCTGGGGCCAGTACCTGAATGAGATTGCCTCCGAATGGAGGCGGATCACCAATGGGGAAATAGAGCTCATAATCTACCATAACGGAATTGCAGGCAGCGAAGAGGCAGTAGTGCGGAACCTCAAGGTAAACCAGATACAGGCAGCGGTGCTTTCCACTTTTGGTTTATACGAAATTATTCCGGAGATCATGACCCTGAGCTGTCCCCTCCTGATCAGGGATGATGACGAGCTTGACCTGGTTCTCTCCGGGCTGAAACCTGAACTGGAAGCAAAGATTAACTCCAAGGGATTTTTTACCCTTGCCTGGGCACGGGTGGGGTGGGTCAAAATATTTTCCAAAGCGCCGGTTTTTACGCCTGCGGACCTGAAACGCCAGAGGCTGGGAACCAACGGCGAGCAGGCGGAATTTAACCAGGCTTTTAAAACTATGGGCTTTCAGATGATACCTGTTGCGCGTAACGATATCCTTATCGCCCTGAACGGCGGCATGGTGGACGCGGTCTACGAGAGCCCCATCGCGGTGGGCGGTCTCCAGATCTTCGGTCTTGCCAAAAATATGGCGTCCATCAACATTGCCCCCTTTATGGGGGGGATCATCTTTAACCAGCGGGCATGGCGTTCTGTTCCCGAAAAATACAAGAGCCAGCTTATTACGGCAACCCAGCGTTTGGAATCGGAGCTGGATGTTTCCATACGGAGCCTGGAAGAGGACATGATAAAAACTATGGGGAATTACGGTCTCAAGGTGAACCAGTTAAGCCCTGCCCAGGAACAGCTCTGGTACGACGAAATGGGCCGGGCTATGCCTACTCTTGTCGGCACGGTGTTTGACCGCGGTATTTATACGCGCATTGAAACTATTCTGCGGGATTACCGGAACAGGCGCCGCTAATGGAACAAAAGAAATTTTCCCCTGCCCTGGTACTTGATGTCCTTGAAAAAGGCATCTGCATTGCCGCGCTGGTGTTCCTCGCCATCATCGCCGCGGCGGAAGCCTTTGCCAGGCTCTTTGGTACCGGAGTCCCGGCCTCAACCGGGTTAATGATTCACATACTCCTGATGCTGGGGCTTTTTTCCGGTATGTTCACCGCCAAAACCGGGGAACACCTTTCGGTTGCGCTGATTCAGTATGTGAAGAACGAAAAGGCGCGGCATATTTTTGCCGTAATTACCGGCTGTATCGCGATCTTTATCTGTACTATTATCGCCTGGTCTTCGGTCTCGTTTATCAAGATCGGGCTGCGGCCGCAGATGATCGGTTTTATCCCCATTCTGTTCTTTGCCCTGGCTTTGCCCCTGGGTTACGCGGTGATGGCCCTGCGCTTTGCCCGGCTGCTGCCGCTGAAGGGAAAGGGCCGTATCCTGCCCCTGCTGGTGCTGGTTTTGGGGAGCGTCGCTTCCCTGCCGGTAATAGCAAAACTCATCTGGGGCTTTGACATGCCGGAATCTGTCCTGGACATAATCGATCATTTTTCCGCGCTGCTGTATCAGTTTGAGCTTCCGATCATTATCCTGCTTGTGGCTGCGGCCCTCATGGGCGCTCCTATCTTTACGGTGATAGCCGGCATTGCCCTGGTGGTTATACAGTCAGGCGGCGGCGAGTCCGAGGCGGTCGCCAATTCGATCTTCTCCGCCCTGACAGATACCAGCATCATCGCCATCCCATTGTTCACCCTGGCGGGTTTTTTCCTTTCCGAGAGCCGCGCCGGAGAACGGCTGGTGCACACTTTCCGCAGCCTTTTTAGCTGGATTCCGGGGGGCATGATCATTGCCACAGTGATCATCTGTGCATTCTTCACCTCTTTTACCGGCGCTTCAGGGGTTACGATTCTTGCCCTGGGGGGCATTCTCTTTACGGTACTTACTGAAAAATCCTCCTACCCGGAGCGCTTTTCCATCGGTCTCCTTACCTCGGCGGGCAGTATTGGCCTGCTCTTTCCGCCAAGTCTCCCCATCATACTCGCCGGCGCTACTATCAGAACCAATATTATCCACATGTTCCTGGGGGCGCTGATCCCCGGTATCATACTGGTTATCGCCATGATCGCCATCGGGATTGTCGCTTCCGTAAAGATAAAAATTCCGGTGGAACCCTTCCGCTTTGGAAAGGCCCTATCCTCGCTCAAAGAATCGGCGCTTGAGATTCTCCTTCCCCTTTTTCTTATTGCCGGTTATTTTTCGGGCATCTTTTCGCTCATCGAGATCGGCGCCATATCGGTGATCTATGTGTTCATTGTTGAGGTGCTGATCCACAGGGACATCAAATTCGCCGAAATCCCCAAAGTCTTTTTCAAGGCCCTGCCCATTATAGGCGGCGTGCTTTCCATCATTGCCGTGGCAAAGGCCCTGTCTTACGCTATTGTGGACACCCAGATACCGGAAAATCTGGCCCGCTGGATGCAGGGCGCGGTGCAATCCAAGTATCTGTTCCTGCTGCTCCTCAACCTGGCCCTGCTGGTAGTGGGCTGTCTGATGGATATTTTCTCCGCAATTCTGGTGGTGCTGCCCCTGGTTGCCCCGCTGGGCGAGGTCTACGGCATTAACCCGGTGCATCTGGGAGTTATCTTTATCATCAACCTTGAAGTGGGCTTCCTTACGCCGCCGGTGGGGCTTAATCTTTTTCTTGCAAGTTACCGCTTTAAAAAGCCGTTTATGGAAGTGTGCCGTTACGTGCTACCCTTCCTTGTTATACAGCTTGCGGTGGTACTGCTGGTAACATATATCCCTGCGCTTTCAACTTATTTAACGAGGTTTTTCTGATGGAACCATACACGCCCGCACTTGGCCTAGTCTATCCTTCTGTTCCCGATAAGCACATTGAGGAACCGATAAAACTCCGCGAGATTACGGTGGATAAAAATTATCCCTACCTGGATAAATCCTTCAAGTTCAGATTCATGCGGGGGTTTATGCACCTGGGCATCTTCACCCTGGTGTTTTTTATCAGCCCCTTGCGTTTCGGCCTTAAAATTGAAGGGAGAAATATACTCCGCAAACACCGTAAGCTTTTGAAAAACGGGGCCATGACGATTTCAAACCATGTACACCGGTGGGATTTCCTCTTTGTGCTCCAGGCGATCCGTTACCGCCTGCTCCACTTCCCCGCCTGGAAAGAAAATCTTATGGGCTCTGACGTAAATTTTATCCGTTATGCCGGGGGTATACCCATTCCCGAGGATATTCATAGTATGCGCTGTTTTAACGATGCCTTTGACGAGCTCCATGCAAAAAAGAAGTGGATGCACGGATTCCCCGAAACCGCTTTGTGGTATTTTTTCCAGCCTATCAGGCCCTTCAAAAAAGGTATCTTCACTATGGCCTACCGTTACAACTTGCCGGTTATTCCAATGGCGATTTCCTACCGCAAGCCGCACTTCCCCTATACCCTGATCAACCTGCTGCGGAAGCAAAAGCTCCCTATGGTTACCCTGCGTATCGGCGAGCCCCTGCTGCCCGACCCTGCCATTCCCCGCAAGGAAGCGGTACTGAAACTGCGGAAAGAGTGTCATGAGGCGATGGTGCGCCTGGCGGGGATTCGCAATAACCCCTATCCCGCCGAGGGCGACTAGCTGCGGTAATAGCGGGTAAAAAGCTCAGTCAATTCATTCCAGGCGCCTGCGTACATGAGCAGTGAAGGGCCCGGCTGCTGTTCGTCTGTTGAAGGATGGCGGCGGTAGGGGTCGAGCCGGAAGTAGCGCTGCCTGCCGGTTTTGAGACAGAAAAAGCGCATACCGGCGTTAAATGCCCCCAGGCCGTCGGTTTCTTCCCGGTCGCCTATGACAAGCACCTCATCGGGACGGGCGCCCAGGTCTTCGGCAATGCGGCGGAAGGGACGGGGGGCGGGCTTCTGGGCGCCGAAGGATTCCGGGCCGTAGAGACGGATCCTGGAGCCGGCGGTGATACCCAGGGACGCGAAACGTTCCCGCAAAAAAGGATAATCAGAATATACGGCGATTTGGGGGAAATTCGCAGAAAGGCCCCAGGGGCAGGCCGGGGATTCCAGGCGGCTAAAGAACTCCTTTACGCCGGGCCGCGGAACATAATGCTTTTTCAATACCCGGATCATCCGTGGCATATAACGATGAAAGTACCAGTTACGCATAACATCCGCAGGCCTGTGGCAGACCGTACCCATAGCGGCAAAAAAAGCCCGGTAATATTTTTCCGGCGTGGAAAAATCGCGGCCTGTAAAGCGTTTGCGGACCAGCCGCTCCCGCCATACCCGGATAATATCCAGCGGATTTGCGGCTATTACCCAAAAGGGAATTAGTGAGTTGTCAAAAAGGGTACCATCAAAGTCCAAGATGATTCCCCGGATATTGCGGAGCAATTCGGGGATTTTATTTTCCGCATTAACGGAGTCACTTATGTATACCATGTGTGTGGGGGGGGGGGGTAATCAATATCCCTCACTTAACCAGCTCTTTGAACATGGCGTGTCGTTTTTCATCCTGCATGAGCAGATTCAATTTGAACTGCCCGTCACGATAGCCCAAGTCTATACAGCGTGCCTTGAACTTTTCAAAAGACTGGGGAACCAACAGCGCGGTCTCAGGCTCCTTGACGCGGTTGCTGGATCGTTTCTCCCGGTACTCGGGGTTGTAGTCCTGCAGGCAACTGTCCAGATAGGAGGTAAACTCCTGAGCCTCGGTAACGGAAATATCCTGATCGGCGAATTCAAAGTAGAACTTGTAGTTTGATTTTTGCGGATCCGCAAAGCCCACAAAGAAGGGGGCGATTTTGCCGGTCTTTTTTTCTACCTCGTGGACAGCTTCGATAAACTGCCGCTCGTGGAGTTTTTCCCCGGTCAGATTGATAGTCCCGTTCACCTTCTGGATGAATTTGATGGTGGGGAATTCATTGTAGGAGCCGGTGACCTCCAGCAGATCGTTCATGTTGTAACGGTACAGCCCCGAAGAAGTGGTAACCAGCATACAGTAGCGCTGGCCTTCCTTTACCTCGTGGATCTGGTAAATCTTTGGGTTGGGATTATCAAGTTCCGATTCATGGATGAATTCAAAGTAGATCTTGTGGCCAAAAACCACTGTATCCTGGGTATTGCTCTTGAGCACAATCCCTGCCCGGCACTCGGTGGAGAAGTAGCCGAATTCGTGGAACACGCAGTCCGGCGGGAAAGAATCCCGTATCTTTTCAAAGTAGACCCGGGTATTGCCGCAAAACCAGATATTGACTACCTGCATATTGGGCCAGTAGTGTTTGGGCAATACCGTACCGTAGCGCTCCTTGAGCTTCCGCAGTTCGGTCGCACGGGCCGGGTTGGGCTTGGTATAGGCTTCCAGGGTGGCGCGTATCTCATCCGGTATGGGGAATTTTTTGCTCACCGTGCCGTGTTCAATATCATCGCAATAATCATCATAGAATTCATTGGCGTTGTTCTGCATTTCTACCACGGTGCTGGGGTTGGCGGTGATGATGAGACGGGCGTCCCGCTCAATACCCATACGCATAATGGCGTAGTACCGGGCTTTGTAATCGGCGATGTGGAACACGTCCGCCGGCGCGGTGTGGATTACTTTTAAAAACTCAGGGATGTCCCGCTGGGAGATGCCGGAAATGGAACCATAGACCGTACCGTCCGGCGCGGCCCCCTCAATGGCCTTACCCACGATGGAAACGCCGGGGCCATAGAACACTGAGGGCTTGTTCCTGATGAGGGTGTAGAGCCAGGTCTGGTTCATCTTTTGGTATACTTCCTGGTAGTACTGATTGGTGACGGGAATCCACTTGGGCTCCCTGGTGGTACCGCTGGTAGTGGCGTACATTTTGGGCTTACCAGGAAAGAGCACGTCTGCTTCGCCGTTCTTGTGCCGATCCACATAGGGACGCAAATCTTCGTAATCGTTTATCGGAATATTTTTCTGGTACAGACTGAACAGCTCATCCGGCGTTTGTGCCGTGAGTATCTCCTCAAAATGGTGTTCCTTGCCATAGACAGTGTCTTTGGATATGGTCAGCACACGGCGCAGAGTCTCCGCAGATGTCGCTTTGCCGTGTTTGGAGGCTTTTTTCAGTTCTCTAAGCCCTTTCTTGCCTACAATGGCCAGGGCCAGGCGGATAAGCCACCAGCTCTTAATTCTAGGTTCTTTCATTTTGTCCTCCTTAATTTAAAACTACAAGCAGTATTGACATATTGGCATTTTTTGTCAAGTTCCCGGGTATAGGCCAGAATGGGCACAGGCCAGAAAGAACTCTCTTTTTTGTAAAAAACTCCACAAAATCTAAAGAAGCTCATTGAAAGCACTATAAATAGAGGTAATATTTTAAATACATTTAAAAATAGGTTTCGATTTCCTTGAGCCGCCTCTGCGAGTTTCGCAGGGGCGGTTCACTTACTCCCTACTCCCTATTGGCAAATACTCTCTGATAGTCGACACCAATGCATTTTCGCCGGTTTTTACAATGGTCCTTTCCCGCTCATAACTTTCACATGAGTCCGATGCATGGGCGGTGTTCACCATTACGTTACTGCCGAATTCCCGGCGCACGGTGCCTTCTGGCGCTTTGAGAGGATCCGTAGGACCCAGCACATCCCGGATTTTTTTGACCGCATTTTCGCCTTCATAAATGAGGATCATACACTTTACATCGCCGGGCTTTTTGAGCTCCTCAGCCGAACAGCTGCCGGGACGCTTGCCTGACATGAACTCCACGATCTGGGCAAACTGATCCCTGGCACATTCGATTCCGAAACTGCCGGTAAGGAGCTTGGCCGCTTCATCGTTCAGGGTAAAGTTGAATTCTTTTTCCAAAAGCTCCTTGGCCCGCTTGCCGAAGCTGGGGGCCAGCTTGTCTTTGAGTACCGCTTCTACGGGGCCGTAAAAATCCAGGGCCTCCGCCAGGGAAAAACGGTGAACCTTGATGCCGATGACACGTAACCCGGTGCGGGAAAACATATCGATAATGGTGCCGGGCCGGGAGGAATTGTGCGTCCAGTTATCGGGCTTTATGATCACCAGAGTCTGTTCAATCTTTGCAGGATCAGGATAGGTAACATTCTGAACAATATTTTCCTTGCCTTCAAGAAAACGGGCCAGCAGCTTAAGATCGCTGTCCGCCTCGTCCTGATGCCGGGGCGTTAATACCGCAGGCTCAAAATAACTCACTTCATCGGGGTTGTCTTTGGAAACGATCAGGTCCGCGTAGGTGTCGCGGATGGTTTCGCCGGACAGGGCGTCTACTTCCACGTGCTGGGTGTAGATATGGCCGCAGGTTGCAAGGAGTTTTTCGCAGGGATTCTCCCCCCGGAACAGCAGCAACAGCGAGCGGTGGGGCCTGCCGCCTGAAGGGGCGATATTCTGCTCCACATAATCGGCGATCAGCATAAGCTGATTTTGGGGCGCCCTCCGCCGTATACTGGCGGCATATTCTTTGACAAAAGCTTCATCAGGGGCGAACATCTGGGCACCTACAAGCTCAAGATCCGTACGGGAAAGCAGCCGGGAAAGGACACCGCCGGTTCTGCTTTTCGCAATGGTATAGGGGGTTACTATTACATAAGATAGATTCTTGCTCATAGTTTATAATATACTCATTTGCCTTTTTTGGCAAGAAAAACAGCAATAAAAATGAGCGTTGCCTTTTTGGGCGTTATTCTGTACAATAGGAAAATGCTAAAAGCCATGCGCAATATCGGTATCATGGCCCACATTGATGCCGGTAAAACTACCACAACCGAGCGTATCCTCTTTTACACCGGCAAGAGTCACCGGATTGGTGAGGTTGACGACGGTGAAGCGATTATGGACTGGATGGAGCAGGAGCAGCAGCGGGGTATTACCATCCAGAGCGCTGCCACCACCACTTTCTGGAAGGATCACCAGATCAATATCATCGATACGCCGGGACATGTTGATTTTACCGCCGAGGTGGAGCGTTCCCTGCGGGTGCTGGACGGGGCGGTTGCAATTTTTGACGCGGTCCGCGGCGTGGAGCCCCAGACTGAAACTGTGTGGCGGCAGGCGGCGCACTACCATGTGCCCTGCGTGGGCTATGTAAACAAAATGGACCGGGTGGGTGCGGATTTTTATTTTGTCCTTGAAGATGTCCGCGCCAAGCTGGGGGCGAATACGGTTGCGTTGCAGATACCCATTGGAAAAGAAAGCGGCTTTGAGGGCGTTATCGATCTGATTGAAATGCGGGAGATACGCTGGGAAGGAAACGAGGGCGAAAATGTGAGTCTGTCCCCGATTGCGGCGGAGCGTGAAGCGGCGGCGCGCCAGTGGCGGGAAAAACTCATCGACGCCCTGTCCAGTGTTTCAGACGCCATAACCGAAAAATACCTTGCCGGCGAAGAACTGGACCCTATCCTGATACGCAAAGAACTGCGCAAGGCCGTGCTGAAGCGGGAAATACTCCCCATGCTCGCCGGCGCTTCCCGCCGTAACATGGGCGTACAGCCCCTCATTGATGCGGTAGTGGATTATCTCCCTGCGCCTGACGAAACCCTGCCCGCCGTGGGTCATCACCTCAAAAAAGAAGAAGACATCAGCATACCCTGCGATCCCAAAGGCCAGCCTTCGGGACTGGTCTTTAAGATTCAAAACGACCGCGAAGCGGGGAGTCTCTGTTATGTCAGAATGTATTCAGGGGTTCTCAAACCCGGCACTGCGGTGTTCAACGTGGGGAAGCGAAAGCGGGAACGGGCAAACCGTATACTCCGTATGCATTCCAACAAGTCCGAGCCCCTGGATGAATTGAGCGCCGGCGACATTGGCGTGATTATCGGGATGAAGCTGGCCCAGACCGGCGACACCATAGGCAGCGAGGGCTGGCCGGTAGTGCTGGAAAAGATGCAGTTCCCCGAGCCGGTCATTTCGGTTTCCATTGAGCCAAAAACCATTTCCGAGCAGGAAAAACTCAAAGACATACTCGCCATACTTTCCAAAGAGGATCCTACCTTTACCACCAGGGAAAACGATGAAACCGGCCAGCTCATCATTTCCGGCATGGGCGAGCTGCACCTGGACGTGCTTGTTACGCGCATACTTAAAGAGTTCAACGTGAGCGCGAAAGTGGGGAACCCCCAGGTTACCTACCGTGAATCGATCAGCAGGGTGGGGGAGCGCAGCGAAAACTTTTCCCGGGTCATTGCCGGCAAGGAAAACGCCGCCGGCCTTACCCTGCGGGTGGAACCGGCCCAGCGCGGCGACGGCAACAAGTACATCTGCGCCGTCAAACACCACTCCTCTGGAAGAGGCATCGCTTCTGAAAGAAGCGGCGCTTCTGAAAGAAGCGATGCCAGGATCCCCGAAGAAATCTTCGACGCCGTGGAGCGGGGCATTAACGGCGCCTTCGCCTCCGGTATAGTCATGGGTTATCCCTGCATCGACATTCTGGTGACCGTTACCGATGTTCACTACTCGGAACTAACCGGCACCGAATTCGCCTTTGAAGCCTGCGCCAGCATGGCCTTTGACGAAGCCTGCCGCAATGCCGCGCCCATACTGCTTGAGCCCATCATGGCGGTAGACCTCTCGGGCCCCCACGAATTCGTCGGCGAAGTGATGAGCCTGGTAACCCAGCGCGGTGGCCAGGTTCTCAGCATGAACTCCAAGGCTGAATTCGACGAAATTAAAGCCCAGGCGCCTATGGAAAAAATGTTCGGCTTTATGACCGCGCTCCGCAGCGTGAGCCAGGGGCGGGCAAGTTTCAGTATGGAGTTTTCCCACTTTGAGAAGAAAGCATCGCGATGAATATGGAAATGTACCCCGACCCCCATATACTAAGACCCTCCAGAGCGTCGGAGAAAACATACCGTCTACGGTGGCTATCAAAATCTGGTCTATCCTTCTGCCGGGCGTTATTATAGGCACGCAGACATAAAAAACAGTCTACCCTTCAGCCCGGGTTAACACCACCACTCCTTCATGCAAATCCTGTATCCCTGTGGCTCCCAGCCGTACACGGGAAAGACTTACATTGGCGGCGCCGGCGTTATGGGCCGCGTCAACGCGGTACACCATGCGGGAATCATCGGCATTGTCGTTCCTTGCGTTCCGGGGAGCGTCGCCCCTGGAAGCGTCGCTCTTGGGAGCGTCGCTCTTAAGAGCGTTATGGGTTTCGCCTGTTTCGGGGCGGAGTTCCAGGAGCTCCTGGCCATTTACCCGGAAGAAGACATAGTGGCCCTTGCGCACCAGACCGCCGGAGCTAAGATCATATTCGCCTGAGGGATAAAAATGAAGCCGCCCCCAGGCACTGTCATAGAGGGCGTCAATGTTGGGTTTAATAGAAGGTTCGGATTGACGGGCAAGCTGGGCGCCGGCCCGGCGGTAGGAGCCGTCCCAGGAAGCGCTGACGGCTATTTTCAGGCGAACGTCCTCAAAGACCCGCAGACGTATGCTGTCCAGGGATTCAAGTTCAATATCCAGAAAGCGCCGCAAGGTGGTTATCGAAATATTCTGGCTGGAAATATAAAGACCGTAGCGGGTGGGGGTGGAATGTTGCCAGTTGAAAATCTGCTGGGTTTCATCGCCAAAAAAGATGATCTCCCTGGCGGCAGGATCAAAATAGATGTACTGCCGGTTGTCCAGAGTCCCCTGGGGACTTACATAATACCAAAGCTCGTTAATGAAGCTCTCAAAGACGCCAGGCGCGCCGCTTAACAGTTCCCGTAATTTACGCTGTTCAATCTGGGAGCCCGGAATTCGCGTTACCTTGCTCTGCTCGTACAGGCCTTTTGCCGGGTTAAAGGCATAGGTTGTTTCCAGTTGATCCAGTATATTGACGGATGCGGAGTCGTGGCTGTACGCGGCGATAGTAAAACTTTTGTCCCGTGCGATGCCCTGCTGATATGCCTGGGAGCGTTCGGATTCCTGTACTGTGATGGAGCCGTCTATGCGCAGTTCGGTGATTTTCACAAAGGGCGTTGTTGCCGGGACCTGGGGATTCCGCCTGAAGATGGTCATGGTGTGCTCGCCCTGGCTGTTCATGCCGGTAAGGATGACGCAACTGTTACGGTCGCCGATAAGATCCTGGGTATAGAGCGAGATGGTTCCCGGCCGCGTCGCAGCGGTGGAGATGCTCCACAGACGTTTGTATTCCCTGCTCTTTTCATCGTATTTGATGTAGGTGATGTATACCGGGCTTTCTATCTCCAATAAATTGCGGTAGGCCACTATCTGTTCCTCGGCGGGATCCGCATCAAAGTCCTGGGTTAACACCGAGACAACAATTTCCCCATCTTCCAGGGCAAGTTTGGTGTTAAGGCTGTCTTCCCAGGCCATTTGCTCAGCAGCGGCGGAATCCCCGCTGCCGCCGGTTTCCCTGGGGATAATAATCCTGGTACGGCGCGGCTGCTGGTCCCGGGAATCGAAAAAACGCCCCCACAGGCCCGCGGCCAAAAACACAATAACTGCGGCGCAAACGGTCAAAATAGTGATGGCAAAACCCAGAAATGCTCTTTTGTTCATAGTTTGTCCAACTGGGCTTCCACCGTTTCCAGCGCCACGCGCAGGGTATCCTCCACACCCAGGATGCTCCTGAAACCTGCGGCGCTTACATGCCCACCGCCTCCAAAGGTCTGGGCAATTTTAGAGACATTCACCTTGCCCTTGGAGCGCAGGGAACAACGAATCTTTCCTTCTGTAGTTTCCTTCACTAATATGGAAACTTCCACATCTTTTACCCTGAGAGGTATATTGATAAAAGATTCGGCGTCTTCAAAGTGAGCGCCGGTAACTTCCAGATCTTCCTTGCGCAGCACCTGTACCGCCACCCTGCCGCCGGCGTGCAGTTCTAAAGTGGAGAGTACCTGCTTTTGCAGCAGCAGCGCTCCGGTGGTAGCGTTTTCCATGAGCTGCTGGTAGACATGATGCGGCTCCACCCCCTGTTCAAGCACCTTGAGGGCGGATTTGAAAGTTTGCAGGCTGGTCTTGGAATAGGCGAAAAATCCCGTATCGTACACAATGCCCGTATAAGCCGCCAGCGCCGTGTAGTGATCAATTTCCACACCCGCCAGGGCGGCGATCTCCACTATCAGTTCGCAGGTGGAACCCGCGCCAGACTCAATAATGCCCGAAAGGGTGGCAAAGGGCTTGGGCTCGTGGTGATCAATAACCAGAGTTTCCCGCACCTTGTCAATGAGATCCCTCATGCAGCCAATGATGTATTCATCTGAAGTATCCACAATGATAAGCGCCGACCGCCCGGGAAGATCGCCGTGTTTTGCGGCGTCCCATTGCTCAATACGCCCTTCACTGTCCATAAATTGAAACAGCGCCGGCACTGGCGAAGCATTGATAATGCTGAAAGTCTTGCCACGGCTTTTCAGAATACAGGCAAATACCAGCTCCGCCCCCAAACCGTCCGCGTCTGCCGGATCGTGGGTAGTGAGGATAAACGATTCATGCCTGTCTATAAACGCCAAAACTTTTTCTAACATACGCTCATTTAAGGAATAAGGGATTAACTCCTAAAATAATCCGCAGCGGCGCGCTTTACTTTTGAATCGAGATTCAAGCCAATCACCAAAGCCCGCCAGCCCCGGAATTCCTCTATTCGGGAGAAACGCATTAAATTGGACTGGGGGCCCAGCAGGGTGGGGGAGAGGGCCGCTGAAGAAGCGCTGACAAGCAGGGTGTAACTGATATCCCCTATGGGGCGCCGGGCGGCGGCTTCCCGCAAAGCGCCGGAAAAATCGGCGGCGCTTCCGCTGGCGGAAAGACTTTGCAGGGCCTTTTTGACCGTTTCCCTGGCTGCATCATTTTGCAGAGTTTCGGAGTATATCACTTTTGCGGTTCCGCCGGCGCTCCAGATAGTGATGCGATCACCGGGCAACAGCAGTTGATCCACCAGGCTGCCTGAGATCCAGGCCGTAACCTCACTCATAACTCCCTCAAGGGCAGCGGAACCGTCAATAATCAGATTAATGTCAATGTGAGTATTTCGCACATCCGCTCCGTACAGGGGTGAAAACCCCAGGAATCCGGCTAAAAACACCACAAAGATTATCTTCCCGGTCATGTTTACTTTCATATTATCATTTTATCATAGTTTTAAATAATAATCTACATCTTTTTTTGTTCTTTTTGAAAAAAGGGCTTTACATTTGCAGTAAAATATTGATAGAATAGAATAAAATGTTTTTGTAGAAAAACCAAATTTAGAAGGAGTGTAATATGGGTGCGATTGATCTGCCCAAGAGTCCGAATGTATTTCATCCGGAGAAACCGAGTGCCGTAGGATCCCGGAATTCATTAGCGCAGGAATACAGGGACCAACAGATTGAAGTCAATCAGCTGCTGGAAGAGGAAACCAATAAGGTTATCCACCACCTTACCGCGAAATTGCCCAAAGACGTTCTTGAACGTCTGGATGTAATGGGTGGTTTGAAAGAAAAGCTGTACAATTACTTCAACCAGAATTACCAGAACATGTTCAACCGTTATATGGTAACGAGTGAAGATGAAATGGTAAAGAAAGTCAGGAACTTCATCGACAAAGAAGAGACCAAGGTCCTGAACCGCTATACGCCGAAAGAGATCGCCGATCTTCTGGATGCCGTTGGCGGCGCCGACAAGTTCAACACCGGCGAAGTTGAAAAATCCATGGTCAACATGTACGGTCACCTGCAGGGACATATCCAGCGCGGCGTGAACGAACTGGAAACCCACACCAACAGCATACTGCGGCAGAAGACCGACAC
Organism: Spirochaetia bacterium; assembly: GCA_025997895.1. GTDB lineage: Bacteria > Spirochaetota > Spirochaetia > Treponematales > Breznakiellaceae > WQXQ01. The sequence goes on along the minus strand of BNVF01000045.1, from coordinate 9,699 downwards.
CGGTGCCTTTGTCCGTGGCGAGAATGCCTATTCTATTGTCAAGTGTGCATTCAAAGATAACCTGATAAAGCCCAAGACCGTTACCGATGTAAAACTTTCGGTCAATATTCTGGACTCCGAGCTCATCAGTCCGATCTTCCATTATCAGGTAACCGTTGAATACCTCATCAAGGATCTGCTCTCCAAGCACATCATTGATACCCTCGACAAAGAAATCGAGAAGGTCAAAGATCAGCGGATCGACCAGGGTGAGGAAGAACTCTCTGACAGCGAGATTCTCTTTACCAAAATGAACCGGGTAGAGAACTACACCGACGATAACGCTGATGAACCCAAGTCCAAGCGCTACAGTGTCGTCGCCAAGACCATCATGGAACGGATCAACGATCTCCGCGCGGAAATCGATCCTGAAACCTTTGATGCCCTCAATGTCCGCGAGAATATCAAAAAGATCGTCGACATCGAGAATATCCGCAACCGTGGCTTTAACACCGCCATTAACTCCATCACCTCGATTCTTGATACCTCCAAGATGGGTTATCAGTACATCGAAAACCTCAAGAACGGCCGGGAAATTATCATCCGCGAATACGAGGACACCGATGTGGCCAATCTGCCGGACGAGCGCTATTCTATCAAACTGCGCTATTTCGACAATGCCCAGCTCATCGAAGACCGCAAGGCTTATGATGTACAGATGAAGAGCTTTGAAACCGAAGTGCAGCACCTTTGGGATATCCTGGAAGTTATCTATCAGGATTCCAAGTCCGCCTTCCGGGTCAATGATTTTGAGGATCTTGCCAGAAAGAACAAGAACCGGGTCAAAAAAGTCATCAAAGACAAGACCGGCGAGCCCCTGTACGAAGACATCGCCAAGGTTTGGGACGAGATTTCCTTTGTCCGTGCTGCCGAGACCGAAGTTGAAAAATCCAATCGTACCTACATTTACGAAAAAGACCGGATCCGCCAGCGTATTATCCTGATGCGGAACAGAATGAAGAAGATGTACGATTACCTGTACCCCATTGAGCGGCGGGTTATGGAAGATCGTCTTGACTTCCTGGAGAGGGAATACTTCAAGTTTGATTACATGATCAATCCCTACCACCTCCAGCCTGGTATACTTCTTGACGTGGATATTACTTCCATCAAACGGAAAAAGGCCACCCTGGATGCTATGGCGAACGTACTTAACGAGTTCCTCCACGGCGTATCCAAGGGATTCCAGGATGCGGCTTTCGCTTCCTTCAGCCGCCGGCGCTCCACTGTCCGCGAAGATATCAACCAGTCTTTCAGCGTGGCCGAGGAACACTCTACGGAACTGGCAGTGGTTCAGAGCCCGGCCAGCGTTTCCGCACCCAAGGCGCTTGATGCTCCCAAGCGGGGCAGGAAGCCTGGTATTGTAGACGCCAAGGCCAGTAAACCCGGCAGAAAAGGCCGGAAGCCGGCTCGTGACTCCGGACTGACTGAAATGTAATTACGGCGGGTCGCTAAGGCGGAACGCCATGTTCAAAGGACGCCCCCGAGCCACTGTGGTTTTCCGGGGGCGTTTTTCTAAGGGAGGTATTTTTTATGGCAAATGACACATCAAATCTTGAAGTGCTTTCTACACGTTCCGGGTTTAACTCCGCTGTACGGCAAATCAAGAAAACTATAGGTATTTCCGAGGAGCTGGGGGCGAGCAATCTGGGAGACGTTCTTTTTGAATTGGGGGACGAGGAACTGTCAGGCGACCGGATAGCAATGTTTTTGCGTATGCTGCTGGTTGACAAGCTGGGATACCGGACGGTTTCGTCCAATCTGGCCTCGGTGGTTGATGATCCTTCCGCGCTGGCCCCGGAATTTGAAACATGGAAAGGCGTTGATCTTATCGCCGCCTATCATCATCCCGAGCTTGGGCTGTTGATTGCCAATCCCAAAATGGCCGAGGAGCTTGCCGGTTTCGGCCAGCTGCGGAAACGGGAGCTTATGGTAATCTATGCCGGCAAACTTGGCAAAGGTTCCGATGCAAGCTGCCAGCAGGCGGCGGAACTGGCGCTGAATCTTTTTCAGGGTGCCAAGGTCAAAGCCCCGGCCGGTTTATTGAAAGGGAATTTTACGGTACGCAAGCTCTCCAAAGCGAAGGGCAACGCGGAAGACACTCCTGTAAAAGCAAAATCGCGCAATGGCGCGGCGCCGAAAAAGGCAAAGATGCCCAAGCCCAAGGCAGGCCCGGAAGCGCACCGGGTCGCCGCTCCGGTGGTAACCGCCTCGGCTGCGTCGGTTCCGGCCGCCAAGGGGCCGGCAAAAATGACCCCCCGTTACGCGGTGGTGGTGCAGAACGAGCTCTTCCACAACGGAAATGTGGAGGCATGGAAGCGTATTGTAGCCAGTTACAAGGCCAAACACCCTGCGCTGGAAGTGTTTATTTACTACGATGGCGAGCGTATCCTTGATATCAATTCCCTTTTTAAGTGGGGCAAGGTCAAGCATGGCAGTGCCATTGAGTTTGCCGTAGCCGGGAATGAAATCCAGGACGTGGCGAAATTGCAGCGGTATCTTGCCCAAGGGGCGAGTCATCAGTTTGAGGCCTTCCTCCGCGGACCGGTCAATAACGTATTGAAGTTATTCTAAAGGACAGAAATATGGACAGTAGAATACATTTTTTCAGTCAGAAAGATGTTATCCCCAAGAAAGTTGCTCCTGAGCTTTTGGGTATACGCGGGCGGCAGGCCAATGAATTTGCCGAGCTTGGTTTTCCCATTCTCCCCGGCGTTATTTTGGATACGGAGATCGCTTCCGAGATAGATGCCAAGGCGATCAAAAAAGACGTTGTTGCCCTTTTGGGAAAATGCGCCGAATTGGTGGGCAAAACCTATGGCGACCCGGAAAACCCTATGCTGCTCAAGGTGGTCATCTCCTCAAACCTGGCTATTACTACCTACCCTGCGCTGCATAACTTCGGCCTGGTGAAGCCTACTATCGAAGGCTTTGCCAAATGGGTCGGGGAGGATTTTGCCGCCCACGAGGTATTGTTCCTTGTCAGGGGTATGCTCAAGATCGAGGAGCGCATTAAAGAGCTGGAAGCCAAACCCAAAGAGCAGGAAGAAATAGCCGCCCAGTTGAAACGCCTGGGCAATATGCTGGGCATTACCGGACCATCCAACGAATTGCACAAAAAGGAAGAGGTCATCGCCATTGACAAAAGTCCCGGGGACTACATGGACGAGTACGCCAAATTCTTCCCTCAGGGATTTTTTGACGACGCCGAAAGTCAGATCCTCATTACGGTAAGCGAAATATCCAAAATGCTCCAGATGGATGATCAGAATGACCGTGACACGGCAATCCTCATCGCGCCTATGGTATACGGAAACTACGGCAAGGACTCCTGTTCCGGCGACTTCTTCAGCCGGAACGTCGTAACCGGTGATAAAAAACTCCAGGGGCATTTTTTTCGGGGCAAGTTCAACGAGACCGGCGCTTCGGGTCAGGAGATCAACAAAATCGACGCCACCCACCTCAAGCAACTTGAGAAAATTGCCTGGACGCTGGAAGATAAATTCAAGGAAATTCGCCAGATACGTTTTACCGTTGAAAACGGAAAACTGTGGCTTATTGAGCAGCGCCTTATCGATCAGAAATCCACCCAGGCGGACATCAAACTCCTGCTGGATTTGGCCAAGCGGAAGATTATTGCCCCTGCCACCGTGGTTAAGGCTATTGAGCCCCTGCGTCTGAATGAAATTCTGCACCCTATTATCAACCCGCCCAGCGTGAAGGGGCTGAAATCCTGGAAAGGCGGCATAGCCGGTGCGCCGGGCGCGGCAATAGGCCGGGTCTATTTCAGTACCGACGGGCTGCTTGAAGCCAAGAAAATCGCCCACCAGAAAGGCCAGGACGAGCGCTTTATCCTGGTGCTGGAATCGTCGTTTGCCGAGGACGTTAAGGCCATAGAGGTGAGTACCGGCGTTTTGACCGCCGAGGGCGGCTATTCAGCCCATGCCTCGGTTGTGGCACGCCAGTACGGAAAAGTGTCCCTGGTAGCGCCCATACTCAAGATAAAGGGAAACAAGGCTACTATGGGCGATTTCGGTTTTTCCGAAGGCGACTACATTACTATCAATGTTCCCTTTTATGGGGAATCCATGGTCTACAAGGGAACCGCCGAGCTTATCGAGCCGGATCCCAAAGAGTCCGGGCTTTTGGACTTTATCGACCTTTCCAAGGGCTTCCTTAAAAAGTTTCATGTGCGCTGTAACGCCGACACACCCCGGGACGCCGCCCTGGCATTGAGCTTTGGCGCGGAGGGGGTAGGGCTGTGCCGTACCGAGCATATGTTCTTCAAGGCGGAGCGGATCAACGTGTTCCGGGAAATGCTGCTTTCGGATAATCCCAAAGAGCGGCAAAAGGCCCTGGACAAGCTCCAGGTTATGCAGCGTGATGACTTCTACGGCATTATGAAAGTGATGGCCGGTAAGGAAGTAACCATCCGCCTGCTGGATTCGCCGCTCCACGAGTTCATGCCCCATAATGATGACGAGCTTGCGGCCTATATCGCCCATGTAGCAAAGAACAAAAAGACCAAGCCCTCCAAAGCGGAAATTCAGGCCCAGATCGATGCCCTCCACGAGTTCAACCCCATGCTGGGCCACCGTGGCTGCCGCATCGCCGTCTCCTATCCTGAGATCTACGCCATGCAGGTTAAGGCTATTTTCGAAGCCGCCTACAAACTCCGTGCCGAAAAAATCGACGCCCGGCCGGAGATCATGGTTCCCATTGTGATGAACGCCTCGGAGCTCAAGCTCATCGCCTACGGTAAAAAGATCGAAGGCTCAAGTTACATCGGCATTGTGGACATTGAAGAAACCCTGCGGAAAGAGAAAAAGGCCAAAGAGGTGGAGTACCAGATCGGCACCATGATAGAGCTGCCTGCGGCGGCCCTGGGCGCCGGAGAAATCGCCAAGTACGGACGATTCTTCAGCTTTGGTACCAACGACCTGACTCAGACCACCCTTGGTATTTCCCGGGATGACTTTACCGCCTTTATGCCCGACTACACCCTGTTCGACCTTATCCAGGGCAACCCCTTTAGCACCCTGGACGGGCGGGTAAAGGAACTTATCGCCCTGGCAACTGACCGGGGGCGGCTTACCCGGCCTGACCTGGTTTGCGGTCTCTGCGGCGAGCACGGCGCTAACCCCGCCAACGTGCGTTTCTGCATGGACGCGGGACTCAATTACGTGTCATGTTCTCCCTACTCGGTGCCCATCGCGCTTTTGGCCGTGGCCCAGGCAGAATTGGAAAAGGACGGAAAGTAGTAAGAAAGAAGAATTTTTAACCGCAGAGCACGCAGAGGGAAACCAAGAATTCAGACTAAAACTCTGCGTTCTCAGCGTACTCTGCGGTTTATTCTTTTCTCTCTTTCCTTCCTTTGCGCGCCTTCGGCGCCTTTGCGGTTTTTCTTCTTCGGTTTTGATTTAAAAAAAAGCCGGCGGACGCTTTGAGCGATCTGCCGGCTTCGTTTTATGTGCTTTGAACTTTTTATTCGTACTCGCCTTTAAATGACATGGTTTTTTCAACAGTCTCGGCTATTTTCCTGCCGGCTTCTCTGGCGTTACTCTGGGGTACTTTGAGCTGCTGGTTGAAGAAACGCTCAAAGAAAGACGCCAGGTTAACGTAGATATCGGACTGGTTATAGAACACCAGGGCGAAATTGATGCCCATTGGCCTGAGGACGGTGAAGGAGCCGTGGGACTCATTTGGCTCTTTGGATATCATGATGGTGTTCATCTTCGCGTCTTTGTAGATTTCAAGCTCATTGACCCGTTTGGGGATACTCTCGCCGTCCCGCCTGAGGTAAGGTTCGGTTCCCTTGAGCGGATAGGTGGGCGGCTCAACCAGGATGTGCAGTTTTTTTCCGTTGGAAATAAATTCCAGGCCGTTTTCGAGAACATGGATTTCTTTTACCGCAGAATAAGACACGACTTCATAGATCGAATAGGCAGTACCTTCCCTTAAAAACGAGGAAATGATGTACCCCTGATCTTTGGGTAGTTTTCCCTGGGCGTAGGCGTCAAACAGGTTGAGGAATTTTACGCCGCCGGAAACATCTTCGGTTTTGGCCGCTTTTGGGGCAGCGGCTTTCTTTATCGCTGCCGGCTTTTTTACAGCCGCAGCTGGTTTCTTTGCCGGAGCCGCCTTCTTTGCAGCAGGTTTTTTAACTGCCGGTTTCTTCGCCGGAGCCGCCTTTTTGGCAGCAGGTTTTTTAACTGCCGGTTTCTTTGCCGGAGCCGCCTTCTTTGCAGCAGGTTTTTTCGCAGCCGGTTTCTTTGCCGGAGCCGTCTTCTTGGCAGCGGGTTTTTTCGCAGCCGGTTTCTTTGCCGGGGCTGCCTTCTTGGCAGCGGGTTTTTTCGCTGTAGTTGATTTAGCAGTTTTACTTGTGGTCGCCATTAATATCCCCCTTTGGAATTTCTATGTTAACTCCATTATAAACTTTTTTTGGGAATTTTAGCAACTGTTTTTTTACAATATATTTAGGGTTTTTTCATTACTCCGCTTCCGGCAGCATCAGCGTAAAACGGCAGCCCGTCGCAACGCCTTCGTTATTAAGCCGGTTTTCCAGTTTGCAGTTTCCGCCATAGCCCTCCGCAATAGCTTTGACTATGGCAAGCCCCAGGCCGGAGTGGTTTTCTTTTTCCGATTCAGCCCGCTCTGAATAAAAACGGTCAAAACAGCGCTCTGCACTTCCTTCCCGTATGCCCGGTCCATCATCATCTATCGTTATGCGCCATTCATGACGAAAGACCGCGCTGTTTCCGCTTTCGGCCCGGTAAAGCCGGAGACGGATAGTTCCGCCGGGCGGCGAAAAGGAGACGGCGTTATCCAGGGGGTTGCTCAAAGCCTGCATGAGCCGGTCGGTATTGACCCGCACCAGGGCTTGGGTGGGAGACCCGGCGGTATTTTCCCCCTGCTGCGCCGTCTCATACACAATCCGCAGCCCCCCAGTGTCCCGCAGGGAACGGTTCTCGGCAAAGGCGGGGAGAAACTCGCCAAGATTTACCGTTACGGTTTCTTCACGCTCAAGGGTATTGTCAATGCGGGAGAGTTCCCGCAGCCGGGCGAGGAGCCGCTCCATGCGGCCTTCTTCCTGGCGTATGCCTTCCAGGAGTTTCGGTTCTTTTGCGGCGGCGGCGATGGCAAGTTCTGTCTGGGCGCGGATGGCGGCCATAGGGTTTTTTAACTCGTGGAGCAGATCCGAAGTGAAGGCGTCGATAAAGGCGATGCGCTTTTCCAGTTTTTGGGAGAGCCTTGAGAGGCTGCGGGAAAGGTCGCCGATTTCGTCTTTGCGTTTGAGTCCCCGGAAATGTTCCCTAAAGCGGCCGGACTTGTCCAAAACCCGTTCCGCCTCGTTTTTCAGTTTTTTAATGGGAAAGGTAATAGTGAGGGAAAGGCCAAGGGACAGGGCCAGTGAAATAACAATAGAAAAGAAAAATATTTTGATAATGTCCAGACGCAGGCGGTAAAGGTTGAGGAGTATGCCGAAAGAAGAGCGGGAGACCAGCACCGCGCCGCTTATGTCGCCGGGATTTTTTCCTTCAATGGGAATGGCAGAGTAGAGGGTAACCGACACCTGGCCGCCGGTTGAAAGGCGGGTGGCCGCGCCGTAACGGCCTTCAAGGGCGGCTTCAATTTCGGGCCCCATAAGTACCTGGCTGCCGGAATAATATTCGGCGCCTGAATAATTTGCCTGAGGGGGGAAGAACATTTTTTTGATCAGATTGATGGGATACACTGCGGCACGGTACAGAAAATTATCGCTGGCGTCCACCGATGACAGCCGCGCTTTGGCAGTCCGGTATGGGTCTTGTTCCTGAACTTCAACCGTCTCAGGCGGGAAAAGCCGCGCCGAGTCCGCCAAAAGCCTTCCCTGCCGGTCCACCACCCGCAGCCGGGAGTCTACCCGGGCTTTTAAATTTTCCAGTATGCGCAATGCTTCGGCGCTAAGGGCATCGGTTGTCTCTGCGGCTGCCTGCACTTCTGCTTCCGGCTCCGCCAGGCCCGAAAGTGCGGAGCTGAGTAAACGTCCCTGCTGGATCATCGAATTTTCCTGGGAGGCGAGGAGCTGGTTTTCGTAGGTGTCCAATAACAGCAGGCTGCCAAGGGGCAAAAAGAGAATGAGGATATTAAAAAGGAGCAGCCGCGCCGAAAGGCTTCGCAGGGGGTTGGTCACGCCGACTCCTTCCAGCGGTAGCCCAGGCCGTAGACCGCTTCCAGTTCGACAAAGCCGCTATCCAACTCCAGAAACTTCCGCCTGATGCGTTTGATATGGCTGTCCGCGGCTTTGTCGTTGGGGAAGTTATCTTCAGGGAAGGCGGCGGCCATGAGCTGTTCTCTGGTTTTGATGAAACCCGGAAAGGAGATCAGGGTTTGGACAATGCGGAATTCGGTAACGGTAAGCTCAATGGGTTTGCTTTTCCAGTAAGCGGCGCATCGGTTTTCGTCTAACAGGAGATCACCCCGGCGTATGACGCCATCGCCGCTATGAACCGTCCCGCCGGCAGCCGCCCCGTCTGCCGCTGTTTCCGATCCGTTATGTGCAACAGAGCCGTCATGTACAATAGCGAAGTCATGCGCAAAAACGCATGATTCAGACGCCTCTTTGCGCCGCAGTCCGGCCCTGATTCGGGCCATGAGTTCCCGCAGGCTGAAAGGCTTGCTTACATAATCATCGCCGCCTGATTCAAGACCCAGCACTTTATCAATTTCCTCGTCCCGGGAAGACAGAAAAATAATCGGCGTCCTGGCACCCCAGGGTAAGGACCGCACTCTGCGGCAGAGCTCAATGCCGTCCATTCTGGGCATAACTATATCCAGGACGATGAGATCCGGCGGATTGCGATCGCCTGAGGAGTTTACCGGGGCGCGGCTCTGAAAAGCTTCCCAGGCGGCAAGGCCGTCGCCGTATTCATCGGCCTCGTGGAATTCTTTTTCCAGGGCTATGCGTATCACCTCGCGGATATTTTTTTCATCGTCTACTACGGCGATTCTGCTCATGGCTATCCTTTTCCCGGCTTGTGTTTCTTATTGAAAATTTAACCACAAAGGTGATTAACCGCAAGTACCCGGCTATATCGCCAAATTGTAATTTGTCGCGTTGTTACGTTATCGTACTACCACAAGCGAAGGAGCCCTGAATCCTGATTTGTCCCCGGGAGCGCACGGAAAATTTACTTGGCGGTCTGGGGCGGAAACTCACCCCTTTCACCTCGGGAATAACTCGGTTCAAGAGGTGATTTTCACCCCAGACCGCCCTTTAACATTTTTTCAAAGTGCGCTCCCGATTCACCCCGGGATTCAGGGCTCCTTCGCTTGCATTTGCCCGGTTATGTATACAGCAGCCAATTACCATTTCCCTTCGCAGGGGAGGAATGGGGAGTTTTACTCCGTAGGGGTGGAATGTGTCGCCCGCCACGAGTAAGAAATAATCGCTAATGCAGCAGCGGGGAGGGCTTGCGAGCTATTTTTTGCCCATGGTGAATAGCGCATTCCCTCTCTTCAAAGGAAATGGTGATTTATTGAACAGTGTAACCAAACCACAACTGCAAATCGGGGTGGGCGGGGCAGCGGGGCACTGAAAGTTTTCCGGCGCTCTCCGCCGGAGCAGACCAGCGATCCAACGCAGCCGCAGGCTGAACCTTAGCTGTTTCCATTGCCGCC
>BNVF01000044.1 GCA_025997895.1 Spirochaetia bacterium | reverse complement strand
AGTAACCCTCACGCTGGACGAAAATGCGGAGATAAGCGACAATCACCAAATAACAAGCGGGGATGCACAGGGCGGCGGGATCTTTGCGCAATATGCGAATATTACCCTTTCGGGCAACGCGAAAATTGCCAACAACAGCGCCGAATCAACCAGTAGCTACGGCAGAGGTGGTGGGGTAGAACTAGGAAACGCTTCAACCTTCACCATGAGCGGCGGCGAAATATCCGGCAACCTTGCCAAAGGGGGTGCCCATGCAAGGGGCGGCGGGGTATTCATAGACGCCAATAGCGCAACCTTCACCATGAGCGGCGGGGAAATCAAAAACAATAAACTTGAGTTTGCCACCTACGGCACAGGCAGCGGTGTCTTTTTGGGCAGCAGCTCCTTTATCCTTACTGGAAGCGCCAAGGTAACGCCGAGAACCGGCGGCGCATACACTGCCACCGCCGATGACCGGAACAGCATCTATCTGAGCGGCTCATCGTATCCCCTCTGCATACAGGGAACCCTGAGCGAGTCCACCGTGGGTCTGATTGATCTTCCCAGCACATGGGGGCCTGCCAACCCATTACTCCGCAGTTGGAACGGCTCGGCAGCGAGCGCTTTCACCAGCGACGCGCCAACAGACAAATTCGACCTGGGCGTAAAAATCAATACCGCAAACACCGGCATCCAGCCAGGCATTAGCGGAACGTGGAACGTTTCCGGCAACGGCACGATTGATACCCTGTAAGTAATAAAGAGTGAAGAATACGCAGAGTATAGGAAAGACCAAAAAATCTACCCTATACTCTGTTGAACATTCGGTTCAACTCTCTGCAGTTAATAATTCTTCCTCTTCCCTCCGTGCCCCTATGTAAGCCAAATTTGAAAAACCGAGCATAAAAAAAGCCCCCTAAACAGGAGGCTTTTCGCTTTAGCGAATCGCTAAAAGCGAGTCACTAAAATAAGTGGGCGATACAAGAATCGAACTTGTGACCCTCAGCGTGTCATACTGATGCTCTAACCAACTGAGCTAACCGCCCCACTAACCGCACCGCGTTTAAGCGGTGTTAATTCCAAAAATTCCACAGGGCCAGGCGCCACAAATGCTGCCGTACCCCCTAAAGCGGGCCAGCTTTAGCTGGCCTAGTGCGCCGCTTCAAGCAACCGCTTCAGGTTTTCCCACAGGGAAAACTGTTACCGCACGGCGTTAAGCCGGTTAATTCACAAAAATTCACAGGGCCAGGCGCCACAAATGCTGCTGTACCCCAGTAATGTAAGCCCATCTTTAGATGAGCGTCAGCGCCGCTTCAAGCAACCGCTTTAGGTTTTTCCAAAGGAGTTTTTCCGCAAGGAAAAAACTGTTACCGCACGCCGTCTTCCCGCACCACCATGCGGCCGCCCCGGTCTTCCCCCAAAGGCGCGTCGATGATCCCCTCGTTTTCCGCCATGACCCCTTCCGCCAGCGCCGTGTAACGCCGAAGTGTCACCGCCTCATCCCAGGAGCCCATAAGTTTCCGTTTAACTTCCTCCGATTTTGCAAACACGAGCAGCCCCGCAGGCTTATCAACCACCAGAATATCCCGGTCTTCGTAGAGGAGCAAAAGCCCGTGGGCAAGGCGGCGGGAGGGATGTAATTTCATTTAAAAGTATAATTTTCAACCAATTTACCGGATAGGTACTTGTGAATGATACTGGAAACCAGGGTCTGATATGGTATACCTTCTTCAATGGCTCTAACTTTTATCCCTTCCATGTCTTTTTCCTCTTAGATATTTTTCAGTATATTTTACTACCGCCGCCGATAAAAGAACACGAGCCAGGAAGCGGCACTCTGCTCCGTTACCCGTTTTTAGAAGGAAATGCGGCGAGATTAGGGTTGATCAAAAAGATTAGGATACTCTTTTTCCAGCGTTTCAGTGGTAATTGATTCAATCAAAACAATAAAGGAATCTATGCTGAAATTACGGAACCGGAAAGAATATTCTAAAAATTTAAGATATGAATCCTTGATATTCCCGGTTCGTTTTATTCTGCCCGTTGATTCTAAAAAGAGCCCGATAAAGTGTATGGCAAATGACTCGTTTATATTACAGGCGTCGGAGTTGTTTTTGTACTTCTTGTCAGTTATGACAAATGGTCTCAATTTCAAAATCCAATAGGCGTACAAGGCCGCTTCCTTGCATTCATTTATTTCCATGTTATGAAAACATTGATAATAGGCCCCTTTCGTTTATCAACGCGGACAATAATATCTATGAGGGTAAAAAATGAGACAAGACTCTCTGTATCAGGCGGAAAGCCCTTGAGGGTTAAAAACGCATAGAATCTTTTTTCAAAGAGTCGCAGTACTTTCTCAATATCATCATAAGGAATACGAGTATATGTAAGCTCCTTATTTCGTCTTTGCATGGGACCTACAGCGTTACCTTCTTAACAAAGGCCGGGGATGAACTGATGTCCGCTTTCCCGTTTTGCAGAATATCCAGAAACCCATTTTCCGCCTGACGTAATTGGGGATGATTTCCGTCGGTCCGGCTGAAAACCTGATCCGCGATTTCCTTGACATCAGCGGAGGTAAGGCCGGGAACAACTTCTCTCTCCTTGGTGGTCATACCAGTTTAATTCCTTTTATTCGTGTTGAGGGGTTTAATACCCCGCCCTTTAGGGCGGGGTTATTGATTGGGCGATACAAGAATCGAACTTGTGACCCTCAGCGTGTCATACTGATGCTCTAACCAACTGAGCTAACCGCCCCACTAACCGCACGGCGTTAAGCCGTGTTAATTCCCTAAATTTCCCAGGGCCAGGCGCCACAAACGCTACTGTACCCCGTAAAGGCGGACCAGCTTTAGCTGGTCCAGTGCGCCGCTTCTCATCACAAAGCTATTTAATCCGTTCACGGATAGCGACGTTTACTTCGATCTTGCCCATTTTGCCGCCGGGGCCCATTTCCATGGGAACGATGAGGGCTTCCACTTCGCCGAGGTTGGTGGATACTTCCATGTTCTCGCCGGTAAAGAGGGCAGGCGGGGTAAGGTCAAACTTGAAACCCAAATCATGGAGCTTGGAAACCGCATGGGCGGTGATCATATTGGCAAGTTCCTGAATGGTGGCCTTGGCCATCTCGTCAAAGGTGGTGAATTCTTCCTGGTTCATGGCACCGGCAACGGAAAGGGCCGTCTCTTTGGTCATATCAAAAAGAACCCGGCCTTCCACATCGCCTGCCAAACCAACCATTGCAGCAACGCCCATAATGGACATGGTGGTTGGTTTGAGGTAAATCTCGCCCCGCTTGACATCGGAATTCAATACTTCCTTAAGAATGGTAAAAGCGGATTCAACAAAGGGGTTGATATATTCAACTCTCATAGCACACTCCTTTTCTGATTTTAAGCATTATACAAATACGCTGAAACCGGATCGTTGGCTATTGCACGCCAGCCGTCTCCGGAAAGTTCCTCGTTTCGTCCCAGAAGAACCACAGCCCTGCTTTTCAGCCTTTCCGAAAAACCGGCAATGATCTTCATTTGATCCTGCACCGAAAGGAACGAAAGTATATCCCGGGCCAGAATAATATCCAATTCCGGCAGAGGATTTTCGTTCAGTATATCATGGTATTCGAAAACTATCGAATCCTTGATAACCTGATTAAAAGAGTACCCTGTTTTGCCTTTTGCCATAAAGGCCCGGCAATACTCGGGAACTTCCTCCAGGTCGAATACCATGTTCGGCGCCTGGGATATGGCCATAATATCACTGTCATTGGCCCATATCTTGATATGCCCATCAGGATATCTGCTTTTCAGTATACAGGCAAATGAGAAAGTTTCATAGCCCTTGCCGCAGCCTATGTTCCAAACCTGGACATTGTTGGAGCTCAGATCAGGCAGGGCGGCTTTTACCGCAGCGGCGTAATTGTCGTCCCAAAACACGCCGGTACAGGGTGAACCGAAATTGTTAAGGAATTCGTCCGCATCAGAGGCGCCTTTAAGCTGGAGATCCTCCCCGGAACGGCCTATGCTCCATTCAGCAAAACGCCTGTGCAGCCAGCTGTCGTTCACCTGGGAAACGGTAAAACGCTTGAGAGCGGCAAGGCTTTCCTTGATAAAACCAACGGCGGTATCAGCGGCCGCCCGCTGTTCCTGAGCCTGATCGGGCTGGGGAGGGGGCGGGGGCGGCACAAAAAAGTCGCCGGAATCCGTAACACCGCCCCGCTTGCCTTTATCTTCCTCGTGTATGGTAAAGATTCGCACCACATCCAGAATGATGTACAGATCGCCCTGCTTCTCCACCACACCGCTGATAAACTTGATATTGATATCGCCGAAAATCGGGTGCGGGGGCTGTATCTGTTCGTGGTTGATTCCCACCACCTTGTCGATCTTGTCAACAATGGTTCCGTAGACCTGATCGTTGATGTGGAGGATCAGCATATTCTCCTGACCGTCAAGTTTTTTGTCTTGCGGCAGGTGAAAGAAAGTCCTCAGATCGATGATGGGAATAATATCTCCCCGCAGATTATACACGCCTCGCACAAAGGAAGCGGCGTTAGGCACGAATGTAAATTTGTCGGCCTTGGCGATTTCCTTGACATTCATAATGTCCACGCCGTAGTCCTTTCCTGCCAGAGAAAAGGTAACCATTTTGAAATCGACACTTTCGACCCGCTCTTTCTGCTGTTGCAGTTCGGCGTTTACCTGGGCCAGATCTTTTACTATTGCTGCCATTATATTCCTACCGTGTTGAAGCTTCGCGGATTCGGCGCTGCTCCATTTCCTTTTTCAGCCCCAATTCCAGAAGCTGGCTGACATCGATAATGAGGGAAACCGAACCATCCCCCAGTATTGAAGCCCCGGCAATGCCCGGGGAATTGGTAAACTGATCCCGCAGGGGTTTGATTACCACATCTTCCTCACCAATGAGACTGTCCACCATGAAGCCCATTTTCTTTTCTGCGGAGCCCACAATAACGATGAAGTTGTAGTCCTGCTGCTCCTCGGTCTTGATGCCAAAGAGCCGGTTCAGGCGAAGCAGCGAAATGACGTCGTTGCGGATATTGAAAACTTCGTAGTTGTCAATCTTTTTGATCTCTTCGGGTTTGATCCGCAGACTCTCGATAACCGATGTGATGGGAATGGAGTAGATTTCCTGGCCCACCCGCACGAGCAGCCCCTGAATAATCGCCAGAGTAAGGGGCAATTTGATGATAAATTTGGTGCCTTTCCCCTTTTCGGAAGTTACCGTTACAGTTCCGTTGAGTTTGTCTATGGAGCGCCGCACCACGTCAAGGCCCACGCCGCGGCCTGAAATACTGGTTATCTGTTTGGCAGTGGAGAAGCCAGGCTCAAAGATCAGATTGAAGGCTTCTACATCGGTAAGTATTTTGTTGGGACTGATGAGTCCCCGCTCCACCGCTTTTGCCTTAACCGACTCAACATCAATACCTTTGCCGTCATCGGCAATTTCGATGACGATCATGTTGCCTTCGTTGGCGGCCTTAAGCAGCACCATGCCATCCTCGGGCTTGCCGACGGCCCTGCGTTCTTCCTGAGATTCAATGCCGTGATCGATGGAGTTCCGCACCGAGTGCATGATTGGATCAAGGAGGTCCTCAATAACCGACTTGTCCAGTTCGGTGTCCTCGCCTTCGATAACCAGGTTGATTTTTTTGTTGAGACTCTTGGAAAGGTCCCGCACCAGCCGGGGGAATCGGCTGAATATCTGGCTGATGGGCACCATGCGGATACGCATGACCCCTTCCTGCAGCTCACCGGTGATACGGCCCAGGTTCTGGGAAGTGGAGCGGAATTTGCCCACATTGGTTTTAACTGACGCTTCAAAGCCATCGAATATAGAGAAGATGTCCCCGTAGTTTTCGTTGATCTCCTTGCGCACATCTTTGACGGATTTTCCGCCCTGAATACTTTCAAGTATATCCGGGAGACTGTCGAAGAGGTCTTTTATTTTTTCCCGGTACTGGGTTTCGATCTCGTGTAACTGATTCAGCAGATCGCTGAACTGGTTGCTGATCTGGTTGAAGGTCGCCTTGGTGATGACCGTTTCGGAAACCAGGTTGAGCAGATCGTCGATACGTTTGGAGTCGACCCGTAAAATGGAGCCCGCTTCCTTGCCGGCTTTTTTTGCGTCTTCCGCACCAGCCCCGGCGGATGCTTTGGGAGCAGGCGCTGCACTTGCTGCCGGGACTGCCGCAGGCGCTGCTGCCGGAGCGGGCGCCGCCGCCGCTGCAGGGGCTGCTGGAGCCGCTGCTGCTGCAGGGGCAGGAGCTGCCGCTGGAGTTATGGCGGAAATATCGGTGACTTCAGCATCAAGGGACACATCGGGCAGGATGACGGATTTCTTGATGTCATCAGGCTTTTTCTGAGAGGCAACGTAATATTCCACTGTGGGGAAAAAGTTGTCCTCGTAGAGCTGTTCAAAATCGGGCACGGTTTTGAGTACAGTGCCGCCATTTTTAAGAACAGCGTATATCTGGATACCGCCCACGGTATTCATCAGGCTGCTTTCATCAAACTTGACCACAACCCGGAAAATCGGCATACCGCCGTCAACAGATTCCTTGAGTTCCGCGAGTTCGGCTTCGGTAAGGCCCGAACCGCTTGTAGCAGCGGGTTTGGCTGCGGGAGGAGGAGCCGCAGGGGCAGCGGCAGGTTTGGCAGGCGCCTTGCCTTTTTTACGGCTTGAGCCTTCGGGGAGCAACGCTGAAAGTTTGGCCTCAATTTGGGAAGTGTCTTCCTGATAGACCGCGCCATTCATCCGCTGCTCCAGCATGGCCTTGATCACATCAATAGCCGAAAGCAGGGTATCCACCACGTCCTCGTTGACCGCCAGTTGATCCGAACGGATGGCATCAAGCACATCCTCCACAAGGTGCGTGAAGTGGGAAAGTTCCATCATTTCCACGGTTGCGGACCCGCCCTTTAGGGTATGAGCCGCCCGGAAAATCTCGTCCACCGCGTCTTTGTTGGCGCCCTCGTTTTCAAGGACCAGGATATTCTGTTCAAGAGTATCCACCTGCATCTGGGCTTCACTGAAAAAGTCCTTGAGCAGTTCCTCATTATTGGGATCAAGATAGTCACTCATATATAGTAAATATCTTATACAAACGGCCTAAAGTCAAGTATTTGATCGCCAAAACAGCGCGAGCTGTAGTTTTTTTCATTTGTAATTATTCATACGACATAGTAGAATAAAAGGATATGATACGCAAAAAATTTGGTTTATTTTGCCTGATTCTGCTATTTTTTCCGGCTTTGGCTCTTTTGGGGGCTGAAATTACCGTTCCCCGGCTGGAAATGGCCACCTATGGAGCCATTGATGACGGGGAATTTGCCCTTTCTTCTATGGCTGCCCTGGACATAGCCCTGAACGGCGGCTATAAATTCGGCATACTTCTGGGACTTTCATTTGAGGCGGCAAATTTGGGAAAAGCCTTTGCCTACCGGAATTTCGCCGTAGAGCCCCTTTCGCCGGGCGCTTCGGTTGGCCCAGACGAGTACAACGAGCTGGCGGACCGTTACAATAACCAGGCGGTGCTTTCCTTCCGGGTTGCCAAGGCTACGGCACGGGATTTATTCAATCTGCCCCTGGAGCTTTCGTATTTCGTGGGTATTACCGATCCATTCTGTTCCGGCGAGGAATTCGCCAGCCGTTACGGTGCAAACATTGGTACCGATTTTACCGGCTTTTATTATTTTCCCGATGGAATTGGAAATAATCCCTACCGTCGTTACAATGGCCTTCATTCGGTGCAGGGAACAGGCCTTTCATTTGCCCTCACCAAATCAAAAAACTACATCCCCATACTCTATGTGTACCAGGACTTTCCGGTTTTATACGGGCAGGGTCTTATGTCAGAAAAAATCCGCTATTCAGGGGACTTTCGTTTTCTTTTCAACCATGAACGCTTAAAGATGGAAGTCTTTTCGGGCCTGACCGGTGCAAAAGATACGGATGTTGAGATTCGGGGCGGTATACTCGCGTTTTTCGATTCCGGAAAGGGGACCGAATTCCTGCTGCAGCTTGGGATTCCCGGCTGGAGCCAGAACGATGAATTCGGCATCAGCAACCTGTATGTGCTGTTTGAGCCGAGGATTCACTTTGGGTACATCTCGCTATATACCACCTTGTTTTATCATCCTCTAATCTATCTTCACATCAAGGAAGAAAATGAACGAAACAGAGTTGATGTGAATCTCAAGCTGTTATGCGGCGATCTGCCGGAATCACGATTCAAATGGGGTTTTGAGACCACCCTTGGTATTAAGGCGGATGCGATCAATGACATGAATTTAAAACTGAGTCCCTTTATTGGTTTTTTCAGCAACGGGCTTGAATGGAATTTCAAATTCAGAATAGATCCTTTGGCGGATAATAAGGATAAAATGTTTGATATTTTCGCAGGAATAAAGACGGCATATTGATATGAAACAAATACGAATATTTTTATTGGAAATGGTTATTCTCTTGTTATGTGTCAATATTTCGCTTCACGCCCTTGAGCTTGAAGCCGTGGCCGGCGCAGGAAACATGGCTTTTGATCCCGAATCTGAACAAGCCCTGGACAATCGCCAATTCGCGCCGAATTATTTTGCCCTGGGACACATCAGCCTGAAAGGCAAATACTCGGATATGATCAATTTTAGCATCGGCTTTGAGCATGATGCGGTGCTGCGCAGCAGAATACTGGGTACGGTGGGACTCAATCTGGATCATTTAATTTTTTCAGTTGGGCCATTTTTCGGCGCCTTTAACACCCCCGAACAGCCCCTAAATGCCGGCATAACAGGCGCCCTGCGGCTTGAATATCCGGGAATTATCTTCGGCACCATCAGCGGTTCATCCACCCTTGGCTCCCAAACCAGTTTCCCCGGCGATTATACCCAAAGCGCCGGCGAAGTCTCCCTGGGCTTCTGGCTGCCCAACGTGATCCCCGTTTTATCAATCAACGCCAAAAGTTTCACCAAACGGATACACGAAACGCTGCTGGTGCGGGACGAACTTATCCGCTATCAGTTCAGCGCCGACGTATTCAGCAAAAACGTTCCCTACACGATCCGCGTTGACATGGGTTACGAAAGTCTCAAACGTTCATACACACCCGGCTCTGCCGACAAAACCGAAACCGATGAGTTAAAATCCCTGTACCTTGGCTTTGAGGGAACCTGGCAGGTTTCCACCCCGCTCAAACTGATCCTGGGCCTGGAAATGCCGGTCTTCTCCTGGGCGGAGCAGCCCATGAAAAGCCCCGCCAGGGATTCGGCGCTGTTTCAGTTTCATGCAGGGGCGGCGTGGAAGTTTGGGGGAAAGGAGTAGAGTCTGAGTCTCACTCCTGTGCGACAAATACCGCCTCGCCTCTGGGAATATTCACCGATTTCAAAACAAGCTTGACTTCATCGTTAGGTGCAATATCTTTCCGCAGCGGAACCTGGGTTTCCAGGGCCAGGGCAGGGATCATCAGCGCCCAGCGGTTTCCCTTTTTTTCCAGAGCAACCGCATCCCAAACCGAATCCTTTTTGTCCGTCAGGTAGACCATGATCCAGTGGGTTCGGGATGCCCGCTCGGCCTGCACAACTGCGGCGGCGGCAGCCTCCCCTGCCCCCAGCCGGGCCGAGACTTCGTCCGTCGAGAGTGGTTCCCTGCCGCCAGGGAGCCCTGCTTCTTGACGAAGCAGTCCTGCTTCTTGGCGAAGCAGGGCGCGTATCTGCAAATGGGCCAAAAGATCGGTATAACGGCGCAGGGGGCTGGTAACCTGGGTGTAGGTGTCCATGCCCAGGCCCCAGTGGCGGCTGGGCTTTGTGGAAAGCGCCCTGGGACGCATACAGCGGCGGAGCTGGTAAAAGCCCGCCATGCCGGGGAGGACATCATTCGGTATGTCCCCTGTTTCCTGGCCAACGTAGGGGAACGGCAGGATAGTCCCCGCTTGCTGCCCCCGCCTGCCGGCAGCCCAAATGCCGGCGCCTTCCCCGGCAAGGAGCATACATTCCCGCACCAGGCCGGCCGAGCGGTATGGGACAATTGGCGTTATGCGCACCGTTCCGTCTTCAATGCTGATGTGGGTCTCCGGCAGATCGATGTTCACCGCTCCGGCGTTCGTCCGGCGGCGGCAGTTTCGCTCCGCCAGGGCGTTAAGATCGCGTAACACAGCGCTGTCGTTCGCTACTGACACATTGCCGGCGCTGTCGTCGCCGTTACCGGCGCCGTCGTCGCCGTTACCGGCGCCGTCCATCAGCGTATCCGCCGCTTCATAAGTCAGGCGCCGCACTTTTACCACAGAGGGGAAAATTTCCGTATCATCAATTTCGCCGTCTTCGCCAAGGGTAATTTTAAACGTGAGCGCCGGCGACTTTTCCGACAATCCCAGGGCAAAAAGGGGCAGGGCTTCGTCGGCGAGCATACGGGAAGAACCTTCGGGAAGGTAAAGGGTGGCACCCCGATCACGGGCTTCCCGCTCTGCGGGACTGTCTGCGGCGATGACGGCGGCGGGGTCGGCTACATGCACATAGAGAACGGTCTTGCCCGCACCGGTCTCTATGGAAACGGCGTCGTCGGGGTCGTTGCTCCAGGGGCTGTCTATGGCAAAGGCCGCCATGTGGGTCAAATCCCGGCGCTCCTCCTCCGGCAGCGGGCCGGGGTTGTGCTTTGCGGAAACTGTGGAAAGGCCGAAGCGCGCCGGATGGGGGTTGATCTGCACTGTCCAGAAACCGGCATCGAGCAGCAGGGCGTGGGCATCCTCAGGGGTTTCGCTCAGACCCATATCCTTCATGGTGCGGCTCTTGGGAGATTTTCCGTAAGCCAGAGCTTCAACATCCTGCATAAAACGGGCATCATCGCCTCCGTCGTGGGGCAAGTCCAGGCGGCGGCTGCGCAGGCGCTCCAGAAAGCGATCCCGCTCACCGGTTTCCCGCTGCTTCTCCTCACGTTTCTTTTCCCCGGCTTCAACGTCCTCCCGCTGCCGGGGGCTGATGGCGTTCGGGGTTCCGGTAAAGTAAAGGCCGTCCAAAAGCAGACGAAAGGCGGCCCATGCGGCAGCGGGGCTGTATTCACCAAAGGCAAGCTCGGCCAGCTCTTGCAGGGACACCTGCCCCTGCCCCGCAAGCAGCTCCCAGGCTTCCCGCACCGCACCGGAATTTTCCATATCGCCGGTCACCTCAATACCGCTGAAATCCCTGACCGGGCCGGGGTGCACCGGCTCAATGTCTTTCTCCCGGACTTTGAGCTGCTCGCCGCCCAAAATAGCAATCAATATTTTATCAGCAGCCTTCTCTTTTACCAGAGCGGGCCTGTTTTTGTACGCAACCAGCGCGTTTTCGGCAATCATATACACCTAATTATTGCATAGACACGAATTTTTTGATACCTTGAAGATCATGATAGTGATGAAATTCGGGGGGAGCTCCGTTGCCGACGCTGAACGGCTCCGCCATGTGGCCAGCATTGTAAAAACCCAGCTTGAGCGGAAACCGGTGCTGGTACTCTCCGCTATGGGGGACACAACCGATCATCTCCTTGAAGCAGGTGACGAGGCGTTCCGCAACGGGAAGGTTTCAGTTGACCATATCGAAAAACATCACCTAACGGTGATAAAAAATCTGAAGCTGCCGGCGCAGAAAGATATCAAGTCCATGCTGGAAGAGCTGCGGAGTCTGCTCTCGGGCATTTCACTCATCAAAGAGCTTACCCCCCGAACCAGGGATTACCTTGTTTCCTTTGGCGAGCGGCTTTCGGTACGGATCGCCGCGGCGTATTTCGCGTCACAGGGCATTAATGCAAAAGCCTTTGACGCATGGGAGCTGGGTTTTATTTCGGATTCCAATTTCGGTTCCGCCGAGCTCATCAAAGAGAGCTGGGAACTGATCCCCGCGAAGATACTCCCCCTGATCAAGGCCGGGGTGCTGCCGGTGGTAACCGGGTTTATCGCCCGGGACGCCCAGGGCAATATTACCACTCTGGGCAGGGGCGGTTCGGATCTTTCCGCCACCATGATCGCCGCAGCCTGTAAGGCCGAGGAAGCTCAGGTCTGGAAGGATGTTGACGGCATACTCACCGCCGATCCCCGTATCGTTAAAAAAGCAAAACCCGTGGAAACTGTTACCTATGAGGAAGCGGCGGAGATGGCTTACTTTGGCGCACAGGTGCTCCACCCCAGGGCCATGCAGCCCTGCATGAAAACCGGCACAACCGTACTGGTAAAAAATTCGTATAACATAGAAGCGCCGGGCACCAGGATTATCCCGTCCTTTGAAAAAAGGAGTGTCCCGGTGCGGGCTATCACTTCACGGCGCAACGTTACTCTGGTGGACATCGTTTCCACCCGTATGCTCGGCCAATACGGTTTTCTGGCGGAAGTTTTTTCAACTTTCGCACGGTACAATATATCGGTGGACATGGTAGCCACCAGCGAGGTTTCAATTTCCATCACTCTGGACGCGGCCTACGATCTGGCGGGCCTGAAAAAAGACCTTGCCCGTATAGCCAGCGTGGATATAAAAACCGGAAAGGCCATTGTAACTATCATCGGCAACGTTAGGCGATCATCGGAAATACTCGCCAGGGCTTTCAGAACCTGTCAGCTCATCGGCGTACCGGTACAGATGATTTCCCAGGGCGCCAGCAAGGTGAATATAAGTTTCATCGTAGATGACAGTGAAGCGGCGGAAGTGGTACAGGCCCTGCATCTGGATTTTTTTGACACTCTGAATGCAGATAAGAAAGTGGTGGGGCAGTCCCGCAGGGCGCCAGGGAGCAAGTCATGAATATTGCCATTATCGGCTACGGAAAAATGGGAAAGATGATCGAAAAAGCCGCCATTGACGGCAAGCATAATATCGTTACCATTGTGGATCCCGTTGTACTCGAATCTTCTGCTTTCCCGGGAACCCGGGTATACAAACGTATTGAAGAAGCGAAAAATATTGATGACGCCGATGCGGCGATTGAATTCACCCAGCCCGCAACAGCGGTGGCGAATATCAAGGCGCTGGCTGAGCGCAAGATCCCCACTGTAGTGGGAACCACCGGCTGGCATGATCATCTGGACGAGGTAAAGCAGGCGGTAGAAAAAGCCGGAAGCTCCCTTATCTGGTCTTCCAATTTTTCTATGGGGGTGAATCTGTTTTACCGTATCGCATGGTACGCCTCAAAGCTGGTGGACGCCTTCCCCGAATTTGATGTGGGCGGCTTTGAGGCCCATCATAATAAGAAACTGGACAGTCCTTCTGGAACCGCAAAAACCCTGGCGGAGGGCGTGCTCGACCGTATTGAACGGAAAAAGAAAGTTGTTTGGGAAACCCTGAACCGAAAACCCGCGCCGGACGAGCTGCACTTCCCCAGCCTGCGGATAGGTTCCGCGCCGGGCCGGCACAGCCTGATATTTGATTCCCCTGCGGACATTATCGAAATTACACATAACGCCCGGAACCGTGAAAGTTTTGCCTCCGGCGCAATCCGCGCCGCCCAATGGCTAACCACCGGCGGCAAACGCCAGGGCGTGTTTACGATTGACGAAATGCTAAAGGATCTGTTGGGGATTTAACCCCGCAAAAAGGAGTTTATATGACACAGTTTCGCGGCGCTTTTACGGCGCTCATCACCCCAATGAAAGAATCTGGCGAAGTTGATTACGAAGGATTCCGCAGACTCATTGCTTTTCAGATTGAGGAAGGCATAGACGGCCTGGTTCCGCTGGGAACCACCGGGGAAACCCCCACCCTGGACGAGGACGAAGAAGACAAGCTGATTGAAATCGCCGTAAAAGAAGCCAAGGGCCGGGTGCCGGTTATTATCGGCGCCGGTTCCAATGACACCAAACACATGGTCATCTACACCGAGCGTGCCAAACGCCTGGGCGCTGATGCCGCCCTGGTAGTAACTCCCTATTATAACAAACCCAACGACGATGGCCTTATCCGCCACTTTGAAGCCGCCGCCAAAGTAGGCATTCCCATCATCATATACAATATCGCGTCACGCACCGGCCGCAACATCCCCACGCCGCTTATGGAAAAAATTGCGCACATACCCGGCATAGCGGGCGTCAAGGAAGCATCAGGCGATCTCAACCAGATGGGCGACGTGATACGCGAGATCGCACTACCCCGCAAGGCCGGGGGCGGAGAGTTTTACGTCCTTTCGGGGGACGACGCCTTTACCCTGCCCCTGGCTGCCCTGGGCGGTGACGGCGTTATTTCGGTCATTTCCAACCTGTTACCCGCAAAAATAAAAGCCCTGACCAAAGCCTGCCTTGAGGGCAAGTTTGAGGAAGCCCGCAAGCTCCACTACGAACTGCTCCCCTTTGTAAAAGCCGCCTTTGTGGAAACCAACCCCATCCCCATCAAGCAAGCCGTTACCTGGGCTGGCCTTCCCGGCGGCCCCACGCGGCTGCCCCTGGGAAAGCTCTCGTC
The DNA here is from genome assembly GCA_025997895.1 of Spirochaetia bacterium. GTDB lineage: Bacteria > Spirochaetota > Spirochaetia > Treponematales > Breznakiellaceae > WQXQ01. Next base: position 14,482 of record BNVF01000044.1, on the reverse strand, counting down.
GGCAAGCGAGGCGGTGCTGAAAACGGCGATGGAAGGGTTGGGGATAAAGATTAAATTGTAATTTGTCGCGCTGTTACGTTATCGTACTACCACAAGCGAAGGAGCCCTGAATCCTGATTTGTCTCCGGAGCGCACTGGAACATATGTTAAGGCGACTCGGGGCGGAAACTCACCCCTTTCACCTCGAAAATAACTCGGCTCAAGGGATGATTTCCGCCCCGAGTCGCCTTTCAACATTTTCTTGAGGTGCGCTCCGATTCACCCCGGGATTCAGGGCTCCTTCGCTTGCATTTGCCCGCTTATGTATACCACAGCCAATTACCATTTACACTCGCTGAGGGGGAATGGGGAGTTTTACTCCGTCAAAGTGGAATGTGTCGCCCGCCACGAGTAAGAAATAATCGCTAATGCAGCGGTGGGGAGGGCTTGTGGGCTATTTTTTGCTCGTAGTGAATGGCACATTCCCTCTCTGCGAAGGGAAATGGTGATTTATTGCACAGTGTAACCTATTCCGCAACTGCAAATCGGGGTGGGCGGGGCAGCGGGGCACTGAAAGTTTTCCGGCGCTCCCCGCTGGAGCAGACCAGCGATCTAACGCAGCCCGCCAGGGCTGAACATGGCTGTTTCCATTGCCGCCCGGTTCCCTGAATATGATATCCGCTCTGAATATCTTAACTCTCAATGATTAGTATGAATCGCTCATCCGGGCGGAGGCTGCGTAGGCGGACTCCTCCGGCACTTTCAGCGCCCCGCTGCCCCGCCCACCCCGATTTGATGAGCAAGAGAATGCTACACTGTTCAATAAATTACCGTTTTGAAACTGGTACCCGCACCTACTCCGTAAAAACCGCCTGAAGATCGATCCCGCAGCCTTGCAGTATGGTGACGGGGGCAGTTTCGGTTTCATCGTACACGGACATCACATAACGGTCGTTTTCGAGGATGCAAACCTGTACTGATTTTGTCTCCGGGTCCACTATCCAGTATTCGCGGACTCCGGCAATCTGGTATTGAAGCACGGGCTTTTTTCTCTTCCTCAAATTATGCTAGTATTGCGGTAAGAGGTTACCAATGGCAAAGATTTCCGTCGGTGTTTTAGGCGCAACCGGCATGGTGGGGCAGAATTATATCGCCCTGCTCAATGATCATCCCTGGTTTGAAGTGCGCTATGTGGCGGCTTCTCCCCGAAGCGCCGGAAAAAAATATAAAGACGCGGTTGCCGGAAGGTGGCAGCTTGCAAAAACATACGCGCCACCGGTGGGAGAAATTATGGTGGAAGACGCCAACGATGTGAGCAGGGCTGTTGCGGCTTTTAAGCGGGGGGATTGTTCCTTTGTATTTTCCGCGCTGGAAATGGGCAAGGACGAGACCCGCGCCCTTGAAGAAGCCTACGCCGCCGCAGGTATTCCGGTAGTTTCCAACGCCTCGGCCCACCGCTGGACTCCTGATGTGCCCATGCTCATTGCCGAGGTGAACCATCAGCATGCGGATATTATCCCGACGCAGCAAAAAGCCCGCGGCTGGAATCGGGGTTTTATCGTGGTAAAGCCCAACTGCTCGATTCAGAGTTACATGGCGCCGGTGCACGCCCTGGCAAAGGCGGGTTATACCGCCGAGCGTATTATCGTTTCCACTTTGCAGGCAGTTTCCGGCGCGGGTTATCCCGGCGTGCCGAGTCTGGACATGATCGATAACATCGTTCCCTACATAGGCGGCGAAGAGGAAAAGTCCGAAAAGGAACCCCTCAAAATTTTTGGAACTATTGAGAATGGGGTATTCCAGAATGCGGCGCTGCCGAAAATTTCCGCCCACTGCAACCGGGTACCTGTAACCGACGGGCATACCGCCTGCGTCAGCCTGGAGTTCGGCGCAAAGAAGCCCTCCTCTATGGAAGAGATTATCAAAATCTGGACAACGTACCGGAGCCTGCCCCAGGAGTTAGATCTTCCCATGGCGCCTAAACAGCCGATTATTTATAGAGAAGAAAATGATCGCCCCCAGCCCCGGAAAGATCGTGATACGGACAAGGCTATGGCGGTAGTGATTGGCCGCCTGCGGCCCTGCAATGTGTTTGACATCCGCTTTACCGCTCTTTCGCATAACACAGTGCGGGGCGCGGCGGGCGGCGGTATACTCAGTGCGGAATTGTTGAAGCACAAGGGGTATCTGGGATGAGCGTAAAACATTTTCCATTAAGCAAGGCTGAGCTTGAAAAACTGGCGGAACGTTATCCAACACCGTTTTATGTGTACGATGAAAAGGGAATTGTGGAAAACGCCCGCCGGATCAAGGCGGCTTTTTCGGTTTTTCCCGGCTACAAGCAGCATTTTGCCGTTAAGGCCCTGCCCAATCCCTATATTTTAAAGATACTCGCCGCCGAGGGTTTTGGCGCTGACTGCTCCAGCCATACCGAGCTGCTGTTAGCTGAAATGGCGGGCATGGAGGGTGAAGACGCCATGTTCACCTCTAACGAAACTCCGGCACGGGAATACGAGGCCGCCCGCAAACTGGGCGCGGTGATCAACCTGGACGATTTTTCCCACATCGAATTTCTGGAAAAGACCGCCGTTCCGCAGGAACGAGGATTACCGGAACTGGTTTCTTTCCGCTACAACCCCGGCCCCCTTAAAGAAGGCAACGCCATCATCGGCAAGCCCGAGGAGGCAAAGTACGGTCTTACACGGGAGCAGATCATCCGGGGCTTCAGCCTGCTTAAAGAAAAAGGCGTCAAACGCTTTGCGCTGCATACTATGGTGGCATCCAACGAGCTTTCCATCCCCTACCACATTGAAACCGCGCGTATGCTTTTTGAGCTTACGGTTGAAATAAAAAACAAGGCCGGGGTGCGGCTTGAGTTTGTGAACCTTGGCGGCGGCGTGGGTATTCCCTACCGGCCGGATCAGGAAGCGGTTGACTATCAGACGCTGGCCGCCGGGATCAAGAAAGCCTATGACGAAATTGTTACGCCCGCCGGTCTTGACCCTCTGGGTATACGCACCGAATGGGGGCGGGTCATCACCGGTCCCTACGGCTGGCTGGTGGCAAGGGCTGTCCACAAAAAGGAAATTTACCGAAATTACATCGGCCTTGACGCCTGCATGGCGGACCTCATGCGTCCGGCGCTGTATGGCGCGTATCATCACATAACCATACCGGGCAAGGAAAACGCCCCGTTAGCTGAAACCTACGATGTGGTGGGAAGCCTCTGCGAAAACAACGACAAGTTCGCTGTCCAGCGGCGGCTGCCAAAAATTGACGTGGCCGCAGACGGTAACACCGCCGGCGACTTTGTGGTGATCCACGATGCCGGCGCTCATGGCCGGGCTATGGGTTTTAACTACAACGGCAAGTTCCGCTGCGGCGAACTGCTTCTGCGCCGGGATGGTTCCATTGTGCAGATACGCCGCCCGGAAACAGCGGAAGATTATTTCGCCACCCTGGATTTGCCGGGGTTAAAGCATTTTAACTAGCCTCACGGATTTTTTAAGGAGTAAAATATGGTACAACGTAATCCCTGCATCGCAAATATCAAAGCCGGCTATCTGTTCCCGGAGATCGGCAAGCGGCGGCGGGAGTTTGCCGCTGCCCATCCCGGGGCGAAGATCATCAGCCTGGGTATAGGCAACACTACCGAGCCCATTCCTTCGCATATCGACGGCGGCCTTGTCGCCGGGGCGAAAGATCTGGCAGCGATGGAAAACTACTCAGGCTACGGCGACGAGCAGGGATTAACGGCGCTGCGCGAGAAAATCGCAGCGGTGCTGTATAGGGGCATGGTTGCCGCCGATGAGGTTTTTATTTCCGATGGGGCAAAGTGCGACATAGGCAGGCTGCAGCTGCTCTTTGGCGCGGGGACAAAAGCGGCGGTGCAGGACCCCTCGTACCCGGTGTATGTGGACGGCTCGGTGCTTATCGGCGCCGGTGGGGCCTGGGAGGAATCCGGCTACAAGGGCATCATTTATCTGCCCTGTACCGCGGAAAACAATTACTTCCCGGATCTTTCCCTGCTGCCTGAAAACGGCCTTGTCTATTTCTGTTCACCCAACAATCCCACCGGCGCGGTAGCGGATCGCGGGCAGCTTGCGGCACTGGTAGAAGCGGCGCGGAGAAAAGGCTCCGTCATTATCTATGACGCTGCCTACAGCGAATACATCCGCGACCCGACACTGCCCAAAAGCATCTACGAAATTGAAGGCGCTACGTTATGCGCCATTGAAGTAAATTCATTCTCCAAGCCCGCAGGCTTTACCGGAGTGCGCCTGGGCTGGTCGGTGGTTCCAAAGGCGCTTAAGTACGCTTCCGGCGAAAGTATCAACGCCGACTGGAACCGTATCTGCACCACCATTTTCAACGGCGCTTCCAATATTGCCCAGGCAGGGGGCCTTGCGGCGCTGGATGAGGAGGGGCTAAAGGAGATACAGGCGCTTACCGATTTCTACCTGGGCAACGCAAAACTCATCAGAAGCGCCCTGCAAAAGCTGAACATAAGCTGCGTGGGCGGCGATAATTCGCCCTACATCTGGGCCCATTTCCCCGGTCGCGACAGTTGGGAAGTTTTTTCAGAGATACTCGAAAAGTGCCAGGTGGTAACTACGCCGGGTGTGGGCTTTGGGCCGGCGGGGCAGAGCTTTATCCGCTTTTCCGCCTTTGGCCACCGCGCCGATGTGGAAGAAGCCTGCGAGAGACTTTCACATTGGTAAAATTGGCTTAGAGATCGCCAATTTTAATGGTACCATGTTCTCGCTTTAAAACACTCATTGTTATTTTTTCATCAGGTTCCATAGTATAGATAAATATATTTTCACCGCCGGTGTAATGCAATAAATATCTTTGTTGGGCTTCAATTTTGTATGATAATACTAAATCTTTCCCTGTTGTTGTCCATCTCGAATATCCATCACCCCGTGAGTAATGTATATTAAATACCAATTCTGTTTCGCCGGCCGGAATTGTTATTTCACAATAATTCAGAGAAACAATTCCACCTTTTCCCTTCCATTCTACCAATATCCCATTATAGCTGGTTATGGTAAAATCGGCAAGCGGAACGATAAAGGCGCTCGCCTGGTTTTCCGGCAGCGAATCGTCAAAACTAAAAAAAGTTTTTGGCGCTACTGCACAGGAAGCCAGCGCTATAACAATTCCTGCCAATAAAACCAATATCAATTTTTTCGTTGCTTTCATAATACTCCTCCTAAAATCATTACACTTGAAACAATAATCTTTTTCTTCATATTTTTCTCCTCATTCTTATAATATTATACAAAAAAAGTATTTTTTTTCAATAATATTTTTTCTCCTCATTTTTATAATATTTTTTTTTATAATTATGGTAATTTATTCTAATTTATGCTATTTTATACTAAGGAGTTTTTATGAACAAACGCATTCTATTCGGGATAGTATTGATAACTACTGCCGGGCTTTGCTTCGGACAAACCTCGGCGCTCAGGGATTATGTAGGCATGATAAGCCAGACTTTTCACCCTGATGTTGTCACTTTTCTTGAGAAATTAAAAAGCCAGGTTGAGAAACGCGGTAACAGCTCCGCCGCCAGGAGTATTGACAATTATCTCAAAGGCGATTCGGGAACCGGTTTTGTGTATGTAGCCGGCGACGGCAGCAATTACATCATCACCAACTACCATGTAATTTCCCAGGCTACTACCCTGTCGGTAACATTTGAAAAGCAGGATGGGGAAAAAACCAAATTCTCGGAACTAACCATTGTTGCGGCTGACGAAGATTTAGATATTGCCCTGCTCACATTTGCGGGCGGGTAAAAACCCTTTAAAGAGGGCTTGAGCTTTCTTTCCCGCCAGGCGCAGGAAGGAGACGATGTATATTCAGCAGGATTTCCCGGCATGGGGACTTCCATGATCTGGCAGTTCGGGCGGGGCATGATATCCAATGCCTCAGTGCGTTTTCCCGAAAGCGACGACAGCAGTAAAATGCTGGGCCCCTATATTCAGCACACCGCCCAGGTTGATCCCGGTAATTCAGGCGGTCCCCTTTTAATTCAAACCCAGGGGGTTCCCACCGGATATGCGGTAGCGGGGATCAATACCCTAAGCGCCCGTTTCAGGCAGGCGGCCAATTATTCCATTCCCATTGCCCGGGTACAGAGTTTCCTGGACGCGAGTCTGCAAGCAAGGACCGGGGATGAACGTCCGCTGCTGGATGCCAGGATTGAAGCGTTTATTGGGGGCCTTGGCGCCAACAAGGCGGTCTATCCCCACATTGCGGATTTCCTTTCCAATAACTGTACCGCTGAGAATGCCGAATTCGCCATTTCCGAAGTGCTTGAAAAAGCGCCCCGGACTACAGCGGATGATATTGTGACCGCCTTTGGCTACTCCCCGGTAGGGGGGATGGGCTACGCCGTTGCCTGGACCATAGAAAACTCGCTCCGTTCCAAAATGGGAAAAATCACCATATCGACTGAATCGGTAAGTCCCAATGGCGACGCTTATACCGTCACCTTCAAGGTAAACGAAGGGACTATCAGCTCCGAATGGATCAATGAATACGGCATCTGGCGGATAAGGTCCTTTGGCGATTTTGCCGCCGGCGACAAGACCCTTATCACTAAAAAGGAAAAAGCCAAGGTCGATAAAGCGCGGCTGAGGACAGATCCCGATATTCAACTTACGGCTGGTATGGGTTTTATTGTAAACCGTGGAGCCGCTTTTGGCGCGGATATAACCCTCAGAGGGGGATGGTGGGGTTATGGCTTGAGAACCTATATCAGGAGTGATTTCTTCCAGGTTGATGGATACAGCGGACTCTACATACCCATAAAAATGGGAACGGTCGCCCTTACTCCCTACGGAAATCTCGGTTTTGGCTTCCAGATAAAGGATAAAATTTTTAAGGACCAATATGAGATGGGCAACAAGGATTTTGACCTTGGCATTCCCTTCAAGGCCGGGCTGCAGTTTACCACAGCGGCGATCCCGGGATTATACATCCAGGCCGGGTATCAATATAATCTGTTCTTCGGCGCCGTCCTGGGAAGCGATACCTTTATAATAAAGGCCGATCCCCATATAATCTTCGTGGGCCTGGGGTACAGTTTTTAGGCAATGGTAAGTTTATGTTTCCAGAGGATGTTACGCGATTTTTTGATTTTCCCTGTCTTCACCAGATGAACGACAGCCTGCCTTGCTTCCTCTTCTGACCAGCGGATATTTTCCGCTGCGGCCAGAAGGGGTGCCGCCTCATTAATCGTGTAACATCTTTTGTTTTTACGAAAAAAATCCACAAGACTCGCTTCTTCCCGCAGACCGGCGCTTGCCTGATTTTCGCAGACATCGCAGCAGAGGATCTCGGGGCTTTCGCCATTGGCATCGTAATCAAGCATTTCAAGCAGCGCCTGCCTTCTGCACTTCTCCGTATCCCTTGCGTAAGACAGCAGACCCTCAAGGCGCCTGCGGTCCGCTTCGGTCTTTGCCCTGCGCAGGTTTGTCTCGTCATCGGGCCCCCAGAGAAGTATCGCCTTCGACTGAGCGCCGTCCCGCCCTGCCCTGCCCGCTTCCTGCAGATACGCTTCCACCGAGGGCGCGCAATCCCGGTGTATCACCGTGCGCACATCAGCCTTATCTACGCCCATGCCGTATGCACAAGTTGCACATAACACTGCTTCTGAGTTATTCATGAACCACTTTTCAACATCGGCTTTCTCTTCCCTGCTTAAACCGGCGTGGTAAAAACGAATCTCGTTATGCCACGTCTTTCCCATCTCCCCAAGCTCATTCCGCAGATACGCGGCAAGATTCTCCGTGCCCGGCCTTGAGGAACAAAACACAATCGCCGGGCGGGCATTGGCGACAAGCAGATCCCGAACTGCCAAATCCCTGACTATACAGCCTTTCGCGGTATAGGTGATATTGGCGCGGTCAGGATTTCCCACTATCTGGTGCGCCCCGGTATCGCCAAAAATATATTTTCCAATTTTTTCCAGCACCGGCGCACTGGCGGTTGCGGTAAAAGCGGTTACCAGCGGCGATTTAATGGTTTTTATAATAGTGCTTATCTCAAGATAACTGGGTCTGAAGCTTTCGCCCCACTCGCTGACGCAATGCGCCTCATCAATTACTATATGGACAACTTTTATGGTTTCAAACCGGCTCATCACCTGGGGCGTAAGCAGCACCTCGGGATTGGCGATAATAAACTTGCTCTGCCCTGAACGCAATTTTTCCCAGATGGCATCCCGCTCCTCTTTGGTCTGCCCTCCCCGCAGTATAACCGGCGAAAATCCCCGTTCCCGCAGACGCCGCTCCTGATCCGCCATCAGCGACAGTATGGGGTAGATTACCAGCGTCGACCCCTCCATGAGCATGGCAGGTAACTGAAAGCACAGGGACTTTCCCGCCCCGGTGGGAAGTATCACAATCTGCCTGCCCAGGCAGTCCCGGTCAGAGGGCGTCTCCGCTGCCGGCTCCTCAGTCTCGGGCGGCGTTTCAACGGCGGCTTCAATTGGAGCCGATGGCGCTTCCGGCGCACCGCTTCCGTTGTCCGGCCAATGAATAGGAATCCCCGCAGCTATAGCCGCCTCCAGGATATTTGCCACCACCAGGCGCTGGTAAGGGAAAAGGTAGGAAAGTCCAAACAGGCGGTTTACCGCGCCGCTGAGGGGATCCGGGAATTGGATGTCTGTCATTTTTGCCTCCGCTATATATATGGCGCGGAGATGCGGTTTTGCTTTAGTGATATGGAGAAATTTTTTGAAAAAGAGGTTTTTATTCGCGGGCATATCTCCCTATTTTGAAACCAGTTCATAGTAATTTCAGAATGAGAATCGTATCAATTTGTATACAGTTTTGATGTATAGAAGCAGCGGCTAATTTTATTTCATTTATAAATCCATATACTACAAAGAATTAGAACGCGATTATTGAAATTTTCGGCATTTTTGCCACTTGGCACGAAAATTGCTAGAGATTTGGTATGAATAAAGTGACCATTCAAAACTCTACTGTTTTTCCCCTATCAGAGCTTAAAACTGAACTGGTCAGAAAATCAATCCACTTTCTTATTGCCCTTAGCCCCTCTATGGCTTCCATGAGTCGGCCTTTTACCGTGTTCCTTCTTATGATCGGCACTTTGGGCTATACCTATATGGAAAATTTACGGCTTTCTGGCGTGCAGGTTCCCCTGATCTCTTCCCTTACCAAAATGGCATCCCGTTCCCGGGATATTGGCCGTTTTGTGATGGGGCCGGTTACCCTGGGCCTGGGCGCCCTGCTTGCCCTGCTGCTGTACCCCTCCCCGGCGGCGGCAATCGCTATTTATGCCCTGGCTTTTGGCGATGGCTTCGCCAGCCTGGTGGGTAAATTTTTCGGCAGACTGCGCCCTGCTTTCCTCTGCGGTAAGAGTATTGAAGGCTCACTGGCCTGCTTTTTTGCGGTCTTAATTGCCGCATACGGCGTATCTCAAAATCTACGGGTCGCCCTGATCGCTGCCTTCACCGCCATGATTGTAGAGGCCCTGCCCCTGGACGATTACGACAATCTCGCCCTGCCCATGACTGTGGGTATAGTGGTGCAGTTGGCAATGCTGTAACAAGCTCGGGACATTAAATCTCTTTGTTTTGAAGCCAGTCTTGTTAGTTTCCCTATTCGGCGTTATTATTTGAATATGAGTAACGCCAACAATCCATCAGAAATACTGGGGAAAAAAATATTCTTTTTGTATCCCACTGCCGTGGTACAGAATCAAATTGTCGCGGAACTTGCCCAGCAGGAATTTGAAGTTTACATTGTCAAGAATCATACCGCTCTGGAGCGGGTATTGGGAAAATATCCTGATTCCATTGTTTTTACTGATATCGATGAACAGATGTCCGAAAAAGACTGGGAGATATGGATTCGTGGGGTGATGGGAAAGCCGGAATTGCAAAATATTGCCATTGGCGTTATTTCCGCGAATGACAACGAAGAACTAAGGCGCAAATATATCAACTCGGTTCAGGTTCCCTGCGGCTACACGGTGTTAAAGTCTGACCTTCAAAAAGCCATCATGCAGATCATGGAAATTCTCAAGGTTGTGGACGCCAAGGGCCGGCGAAAGTACATCCGGGCGACCACCGAAACCGAAACCAACACCACGATAAATTTGCCGCTGAACGGCACCTTTGTAAATGGCGCCATCAAAGACATCAGCGTAGTGGGCATTTCCTGCAGCTTTGAACAAGACCCTGAGCTGGTCAAGAATGCCCTGTTCAAAGACGTGCAGGTTAAGCTCGGGAGTATACTCCTCAAGGTTGAGGGGATCATCTTCGGCTCACGTATGGACGGCAGCGCAAAAGTCTATGTGCTGCTTTTTACCCAGCGTATCGATCCTGATGTGCGCACAAGAATACGCAAATACATCCAGCAGAATCTGCAAAGCAAGATGGACAGCGAACTGAAGTAATTACCGAAACAATTTTATCCCCTCCCCGGGAAACTTCTCTTTTACTTTCGCTATGGCCCGTTCTATGCCCTGGGCTTCTTCTTCTTCGCACCAGATGACCATAGCGAAATTTTCCTCCGGCCAGATTGCGTCCCCCATGCGGGGGCCGGCGGAACCGACCCCCAGAATGTTGGGGTACTTGGTGTAGTATTTGCCGACTTGCTCTTTGGCAAGGGCTTCGAGGACGTTTTCCTCTACCGAGTGGTTGGCGATTATTTCTATGCGGATCATATTTTCCCCTCCGGGTCTGCGATTAGGGCGATGCTTGAGCCGGCTATTTCATCACGCCGGATTTTTTTCTCTTTGCCGCGTCCCTCCCCTGCAGCTATTCTTTCGCGGCGGGCTTCGGCTTTGGCTGCGCGCTCATCAGAGTGCTTGTTCATAATGGCGTACACCGTGGGCATCAGGAAGAGGGTCATCAGGGTGCCAAAGGAAAGGCCGCCCAGGACTGTCTTGCCAATGGGCGCTACCATTTCGGATCCTTCGCCGGGGAAGAACGCCATAGGCAGCAGGCCCAGGATCGTGGTGAGGGTGGTCATCAAAATTGGGCGCAGGCGATTACCGGCGGCTTCAACGCAGGCATCGTGCAGAGAGTAACCCCGCTTGCGCAGCAGGTTGGTATAGTCCACCAGTACGATTCCGTTGTTCACAATGACGCCGATCAGCACCAGCAGCCCGACGGCGGTAAGTACATTGAAGGTGTCGCCGGTTATCAGGTAGATCGCCACAATGCCAATAACCGAGAGCGGGATTGTAAAGATGACGATGAATGGATCCCGGAACGATTCAAAGAGACTCGCCATGACCCCAAATACCAGGAGGGCCGCCACAATGCAGATCAATAAAAAGCGGCTCATCATTTTCATCATTTCCGCATTGTCACCGCCGTACTCGATAATCACATCGTCTTCCACGGGTATCTCCGCCGTGATCAGCGCTTGTACCTTGCCCTGCAGGGCGTTGATTTTCGCGCCCGGCTTTGCACCGGCGGTCACATGGATAATGCGGCTCTGGTTTTCACGGCGTATGGTGAGGGGGCCGGTGCCTTCTTCATATGAGGCAAAGCTGGAAAGGGGAACCCTGCCCGCTACCTGGCTATTTATGAAAATATGATCCAGAGCCGGACGGGTACTGCGGTCCGATTCGGCAAGGATCAGGATCACATCGTAATCGTGGCCGCTGCTCTTGTACCTGGTGGCGGTAATACCGTCCACCGCAGCCTTGATCTCGTTGCCCACGGTGTAGGCATTCAGGCCCAGGGCGTACATCCGCTCACGGTCAATTGTTATCTCGATTTGGGGCAGGCCGTCTTTCAGGTCAATATTCGGTTCGGTAACATCATCGGGCAGCCGCTCCTTAAGCAGGGCGATGATTTTTTCGCCCAGGGCCTTGCCCTTTTCAAGATCGTCGGTACGCAGGATGATGTCTACCGGGTTGCTGCTGCCCATGCCGCCGCCAAAGCCGCCGCCAAAACTAAAAGACACGCCGGGGAATTCACGGAAGTGAGTGCGCATTTTTTCTTTTATATCGTTGGCGGATTCTATCCGGTCTTTAAACTTGGGAAGGTTGATCCGCAGGGAGCCGGAATTGCTGCTGCTGCCCCCCATGCCCATCATACCGCCGCCACCGGCATTGATTACCAGTGTGTCATAACCTTGCACTTCCCGCTCAACGATCATCTGGAATTGTTTTAATACCGCTTCGGTTTCCGGCAGGGGCGTACCCATAGGAAGCGTGGCGGTAATGCTCACGTTATCATCATCCTGCTGGGGCATGAACACCCAACCCACCACGGGGATCATAAAAATTGCTCCCACCAGAAGAAGAACCAGCGAAATGATAACAATGGCTTTGTGTTTGAGAACCTTGTCTATCGCCCAGCGGTAGCCGTTGTCCAGACTGGAGAAGAAACGCTCAAAGCCTGCGTCAATTTTTGCCAACAGGCCTTTCAGGGGCTTTTGCTTCCGTGTTACCAGGGGCAGGTAATGGCTTGAAAGTACCGGTACCAGGAACATGGCGGTAACAAGAGAAATCGCCAGCGAGATAACCACGGTAAAGGCCAGGCCCGCGAAAAGCTCTCCGGCCATTTCCAGCAGCCCCTGGAACATCACCAGGGGGAGGAATACGCAGAGGGTGGTAAGGGTGGACGCCGCAATGGCGACGATCATTTCCGAGGTCCCGATAACCGAGGCCGTGCCAAGTTTTGCACCCTTTTCCCTGTAATGGTAAATATTTTCCAGAATGACAATAGAGTTATCGACTAACATTCCTATTCCCAGCACCAGGCCCGCCATGGTCATCAGGTTCAGGGTAAGCCCGGCAAAGTACATCAGCATCATGGTGATGATGATTGAAACAGGAATACTGATCCCTATGATCATGGTCGGCTTGAATGAACGGAGGAAAATAAAGAGTATCAATACCGCAAGCAGCGCCCCGCTTACGGCGGTTGACGTTACCTGGTTAAGCGAATTTTCAATCACGTCGGTGGTGTTGAAAAGCTCGGTGATTTTTATATCTTGCGGAATCTCTTTGGACAGTTTAGTAAGCCGCGTACGCAGATCCTTGGCAGTCTGCACAGAATTTTTCCCGCTCTGCTTCTGCACCATCATCATTACCGCAGATTCACCGTTTACAAAAACCGCGCTGGTTTCATCGCGATAGCCTTCAAACACATCGGCCAAATCGCGCAGGTATACCTGCCGGGGCATTTCAACGGAACCGGAGGCCCCAAGGCCGCCGCCCTTGTAGGAAATTACCGTATTTTTGATCTGATCCAGCGAGGTGTATTCGCCCATGGTGGTGAGTATGTAGGACAGGCCGCCTTCGGTGATGGTCCCCGCGCCGGTCTGCATATTCTGCGATGCCAACATCTGCTGAATCTGGGTAACGGTAAGGCCGTAGGCTTCAAGCCGGTTCTGGGGAATCTCCACCCGGATAATTTTTTCCCTGCCGCCGTTTACCGAAGCGGTGGCAACGCCCGGCGTCTGCTCAATCCGGGGGATAAGGGTGTCTTCGGCAAGTTCCCGCAGTTCCTCCGGCGTGCGGTTGCCCGTTACCATCAGGCCCATGATGGGAATCATCGAAGGATCAAATTTAAAAATCAGCGGCGTATCCGCGCCGGTTGGCATATAGTTCCTGATGCGTTCCAATGCGTCCCGAATAGAGTTGGACGCATCGGAAAGGTCAGAGCCGTAGGTAAACTGCATGATCACCATGCTGGAACCCTTGGACGAAGTTGACGTAACCTTTTCAAGGCTGGATACGCCGGATAGCGCCGCCTCAAGAGTACGGGTTACCGAGCGCTCAATTTCCTCGGGGCCAGCGCCGGGGTACGAGGTATACACAACCAGCATCGGAAAACTTATATCCGGGTAAAGATCGACAGGCAGATTCGCCAGGGCAAAAAAGCCCAGCCCGATAAGCAGGGCAAAAATGATAAGAATCGTGGTCGGACGTGAAACAATACCTTTGGCAACACTCATGTTTTCCTCACTTTAATTGGCGCTCAGGGGCGCAAAACGTTCGATAACGTTGATCTTTGAGCCATCTTCAAGCAGAGTCTGGCCCCGGACAACAATTTCCTCATCCACCGCCAGGCCCTTTTGAATTTCCAGCACCCCATCGATGAGTATCCCCGGCGTTACCACTTTCTTCCGGGACACCGGAGAGGCGGGGTCAGTCTTGTCAACCGCAAAAACATACTGTTCCCCAAAACGGTTCAACATGGCCGAAGCGGGAATCTTCACGATGTTCTCTTTCCGCTCGGTGATAATCCGCACCTTGGCGAACATTCCCGCCTTGAGCTTTGAGCCCTGATTGTTCACATTCACCCGCACCTCCATAGTGCGCGAGGCGGGGTCAACTGTGGGGGCAACCTCACTGACACTGCCCTGAAATACTTCGCCGGGCCATGCGTCAAGGGTAATTTCGCAGGGCAGGTTCATCGCCATCTTGGAGATAAAACGTTCCGCCACATACAGCCGTATCTCCAAAGCGCCGCCGCCTGAAATACGCGCCAGGG
>BNVF01000043.1 GCA_025997895.1 Spirochaetia bacterium | reverse complement strand
CTACGCCCGCAGTAGCGGGCTTGGCGTATACAACCGGAATGTTATGTGCAATTTGGACTTGAATTCAGTGTATAAAAAATCATACATATAAATAAATTATTGAAAAGTACTGTTGAAAAGTACTTGCAGAAAATTGAAAAAAGGGTTACACTGTATTTATGCCAACGATTTCATTGTTTTTTGGGATATTAATAAGAATGTATTTGGGGAAGAAGGAACATAATCCACCCCATATTCATGCCATTTATCAAAATGAAAAAGCTCTTTTTGATATAAAATCTGGTTAAAAGATAGAAGGGGAGCTTCCCCGTGATAAAGAAAAATTGGTTTCAGCATGGATAGTTTTACATAAAGATGAGCTTTTAGCCGATTGGGAGTTAGCGCAAAATGGCGAGCTTCCGTATAATATTGATCCATTAAAATAAAGGGAAATAAAAAATGTATTTATCTGTAAATAAAGTTCAACCTTTGCACGATTATAAACTGGAACTCACATTTGAGAATAATGAAACAAAAATATTTGATGTAAAACCTTATTTGGATACAGGATTATTTAAGACATTAAAGGATGAAAATTTCTTTAAAAGAGTAAAGATTTCTTATGATACAATAGAATGGCCAAACGGAATAGATTTAGATCCAGAAGTATTGTACGAAAAAAGTGAAATGAAGAATAAAAAAATATTGTAAAGCAAGTCCAAACTGCACATAACAGGATTGTTATGCGCAATGGGACTAAAATTTATAGAAAAAATTAAAAAAAATGACTTGCCACATAAGTCTTAATATGATATTATATAAATACTGGTTTTTCCAGCGAAGCTTCGAGGAGGACTATTATGGCAATAAACCTGAAAAATGACATAAAACCGATTTCATATATTAAAACAAATGCGGCTGAAATGATGAAATATGTGAACGATAGGAAAAATCCTATTGTTATTACTCAAAATGGTGAGGCACGGGCGGTTTTGGTTGATATAGAAACATATCAGGAAACCCAAGATGCTTTTGCGCTTTTAAGTCTTATAAAAATTGCGGAAAGGGATGTACAAGAAGGGAATACAGAACCGGCAAAAAAGGTTTTTGCTGAATTAAGAAAAGTTGTTAAAATAAAAGTACGGCCCACTGCACAACAGGCGACGTTTTAATGTCGCCTATCGTGTTGGTCTACGCCGTTTTAATGGTGTAGACCAACCCAGTATACGCACACAACGTCTCCTACTCCCTCCCCTTCCCGCCCAATCCCGCCAAAAGCATTGCCGATATATACGCGGCGCAGAGTCCCGCAAATACGGTTATGCCAAAAATGTGAACAGGCGCAAAACTGCTGAGGGCGAGGGCGCCAAAGGATAGGGCGGTGGTCGCAAAAGAAAGCAGTATCGCCAGCGACGTAAGGGCTTGCCCGGAATCGCGGGCGCTGTTTTTTTCAGCCTCAATGCTGTAGAAAATATAGTCCAGCCCCAGGCCAAATACCAGAAGCAGGCCCACCATAGTAAAAAAGCCCAAAGAGATATTGAGGCAGGCGAGCACTGCCAGTACCGCCAGTATCAGCAGCAGGGGAACGGCGCAGATACGCAGGGTCCTTCCCCATGAATAAAAAAAGCGCACCACTATCGCTATTACAACAAACGCGGCGAGCAGCAGAATAAGCATGATCCTGGTCAGGCGGTCAAGTGCAATGCCTATGTCTTTCACCTTATTGACAAAAAAGACACCGTCCCGGTCTTCGGCGATTTTTCTAAAAGGCGTCTCGTCCCGGGGGTGCAGGGGAAGTACACAGGAGTAATACTCCTGCCTGGCCTTGCCAATCCAGAGATTCGCGGTCAGTTCCGCCGGAAAGTTGTTTCCGCCGGGAAGCAGGTATTGTTCGGCGGCGGCGGCAAATTCCAGGCGGTACGCTGCGGCGGCATCCTGGGTAAAGCCGAGATTCTCAAACTGGGTTTCCAAAAGGGGAAGGAGTTTTTCCGCGGCTCGGTAACTTGCGGCCTGTTTCTTTTGGGAAGGGATAAAAAGTGACGCTGCCATATATGAGCCCAGATTTGAGCCGGCTATCTCGCTGTCCAGGGCCAGGCGGAGGTCTTCCTCGTTCTGCAAAAGCGCCTCGGGACTGGAACCGGACACGATAAAGTACCAGCCAGGGGCGCCGTAGTTCAGCGCACGGGCGTTTATCATCTCGGATTCCAAAAGGGATTCCGGCATGGCGTACAGATCGCCGAGTCTGTTTTCCACCCTGACATTGTCCCGGTGTATAAAAAGCAAAATCAAAAAAACCAGCAAAGAACCGGCAAGAAGAACCAGTCGCGCCGCCTTTTGTTTTTCCTGCGTTATTTTTACCGGAAGGCGGAACCGGGGCATGGCCGGAGAAGGGCCTTTGATTTTTTTGTTCCAGACAAAAGGATAAATGCACATAACGGACAGGAAAGAACTAACGAGCCCCATAAGGGAGAATACCGCGAATTGTTTTAAAATGCCAAAGGGCGCGAAAAAGAGGGCGATAAAACAGATAGCGGTGGAAACAAAACTCATGGCTATTCCCCGGAATATCCGGGCGCGGATACCGGCGCCGTCTAGCGCAGAGGGGAGTCCCTGCCGGTGGATAAAAAAGTGAATGGAATAATCCACGCAGGTACCGATCAGGGTAGTGCCGAATACAAAACTCAGCACGTGAACTTCCCGGAAAACGAGCAGGGCCGCGCCCATTGCGGCAAGGAGTGAACAGCCTATGGCGGCAAGGGAAACCAGCGCCGGCGCAGGGGAACGAAACACATACAGAAACATAAGCAACACGGCGATCAGGCTGACAGTAGAAATAATAGAGATTTCCCGCTGCGCCGAAGAGGAACTCGCATAGCTGTGAAAGGGTACGCCGGAATAGTAAAAACGAACTGCGGGATTTGCCGCCATGATTTTATCTGCCTGGGCATGGATTTTTTGCACCGCGCTTTCCTTGTTTGTCAAAGCCGCCCCTTTGGGCGCAAGGCTGCCGCGCATCATCACATACCAGTTTCCCTCGTACTGAGCGGCAAGCACGTCATCTTTCAGGGACAAATTGCCGCTTGCCAACAGGGACGAGGCAAGGATCGTCTTCATCTCCCGGTCAGAAAGAAGGAATGGATCGCCTTCAAGATTATCCAGCGGGGTCAGGGTAAATACCCCGTAAACCGATGCCAGGGCATTTGCAGCTAACGATTGGGCTCCGCCGTTTTCCAGCAGCTCCCTGGCTTCCCCATCCAGCAGCATAAAACGGTAATCGTACAGGTATTCCCTGAACCGGGACAAATAGGTTTCATCTGTCCACAGGGAGAGGCTCTCGAAATTTGAGGCAGTTCCGGCGGAGGCTGCGGAAGCAGCAGCGGTCCCAGCCAGGGCGGCATACAATTCCCCGGCGCCCGCCTTTGCCTGGGCAAAATCCGCGCTCCCCGCCAAAATTATTACCTGCCGGGAATTACGTTCTCCCAAAATGGCATCGGCTTTTGATTCAGGCCCCCGTGCGGCGGGCAGTATATCCATGAGACTCGTATTGATCCTGACCGGCCCCCCTAGAAGCGCCGACAGGCCCAACGCCGCAAACAGGCCGCCGTGGACAATGAGCCAGATTTTACAGAGAAAAATAGGCTTGCTCATCTGCCTCCAGGGCGGCGGGAAAGCGGTGATCCCACAAGGTGTAACTCACGCTATCACCGCCGCGTTCATAAATAGTGATGGAACGTATCGCGGCGGATTTTCCCCCTGCACCGCCGCTGAGGATGATCCGTTCCGCAAAAAGCCTGACCGCGCTTTCCCTGGGCGCCAGGCCGAGAGTCCAGACCGTACCGTCCGCAGTCCGGCTCTCAGTAAAATAATTGTCAAATTGTTCCCGGAGTCTTTGCACGTTTCCGGTAAATATAGCGCTGATGGTATCGGCAAGACTCAAAAAGGTTTCGTTACCTCCGGCGTCGAGTTTGGTTTTGCTCCCGCCCGGCACGGACTGAATAATAAAATCACGTCCCACCGCCATTGTGGAGGGAAAGGGGGCGCTGGTTATCCATACCATGCCATGTTCCGCCGCAATCAGAAACTCCCCCCTGGATACCAGGGAACGGTTCAGGCGGCGTATTGTTTTGGTCTGCTCAAAAGAGCCTTTGATCACCGGGTGGCTGGAGAGTTCCGCGCAAAGGGCGGTATACCGCGGCAGGGTTTCAGCGGAAAGGGGATGATCAAATACGGCGGGATTCTGGGCATACAGATTCGACAGGGCCGCGGAAAACAGTACGGAAAGGCAGACAGCGGTTTTAATGTTTCGCATAACGGCAGTATTCATTTGGCCGCTTCGTCAGCCTGCCGGAGCAGGGCCTCCACCTTGTCGGTAAAAATTGCCGGGCACACAATGCGGGATTCCCCAGCGGCCATATCTATCGCCATCTGGGTACTCTCGCCCTTTGTACAGAGCTGCCCGGTTTTTGCATTGTAGAGTTCGTATTTTATCCTGATGCAGTTTTCGTATTCCGTCAGTATTGCCCTGGCCCGTACCCTGTCCTGAAAACTTAAGGAGCTGATGTACCTGGCGGAGATACCCGTTACGGGAAACGCCCAGCCTGAATCCTTCATGGCAAGGTAGTCGTAACCGATTTTATTAAGCAGGGCACAGCGGGCTTTTTCAAAATATTTTATGTAATTACCATGGTAGACTATCTCCATAGAATCTACATCGTAAAATTCAACGGTGAATTCGATCTCTGCGCTTATGGTTGTTTGCACATTTCCTCCCCGGCATCCGCCGCAGCAGGTACTGACGGCGCGGCAGCCGTATGCCAAAAGTCATAAAAATTATACCACTGATAGGGGTGCTCCTTACAGTAGCGCTCAAGGAGAGACGCGAACCAGCGGGCAAGTTCCGCTATACGGCTGTCCCGTTCGTGCCGGGTGCAATCAAATGAAACAGGGGCCCTGTGGATGTGCATGGTGTAATGGGAGGAGAGGCTTACATCTTTTTGACGGAGGGCAAAAACCGAATAGACCGGAACCTTCATGAGTGCGGCAAGAAAAAAGGGGCCGTAGGGAAAAAACGCTTCATCGCCCAAAAAGGCAAGGGGCAGGGTGCGGCTTTCCGCATTGGGGGAAGTCCGGTCCCCGGCGATTACCACCAGTTCTCCGGCGGCAAGCCGTTCCAGCAGCAGGATAATCGTTTCCGGGCCCATGTCCCTGGCGTTTATAAGCCGCATTACTGACCGGGGATTAAGCTCGTTCAGCATACGGTTAAAATGGGCGGTTACAGTGAAATCCACAATGGCGTTTACCGGAATTTCACGGGAGACTCCGGTTTGGTTAAAGCCCGCCAAAGCGCGGATAAATTCCATATTGCCCAGGTGGGAACTGACAAGAAAAGCGCCCTCCCCTCTTTCCAGGCGGCTCATCAAATCGCCAATATCATCATCCTGAAAATGGATGCGCCTGAAAGATACCCTGCCGCCCCATGCCTCAACTTTCTCAACCAGGGCAAGGGAAAAGGCGAGTATGTGCGGAAGGGGCGAGAGTTTTTTCCCGACACGTTGCAGATAACAGCGGGACTGATGGCGGGTGCGTTTTGAAAAGAGAAAATAACAAAAGCCCACCGGAAAGGCGATAAGCCGCAAAAAGATAATTGGCAGGATCCGGAAAAAGATCAGCATCAGCCTGACGTGCCAATAGCCGGCGGCTGCTTCCTTGTGTGTTGACCAGTGGGAATCGCTCATGTTTTGGTTCCCCGCCGTTTGCAGCGGCGTTTGACCAGGCGGCACAAAAGCACAGGCAGCCTGAGCAGCATACCGCAGCAGAGCTTTGTATAGACCCAGCTTATGCGCATATTATCCCGCACAACTCTGAAATGGGAAATGCCGTCAGCGGGGTACACCACCCGCACCGGATGAAAAATCAGGGGGATGTTTTTCCAGCACAGGCGTACCAGAATATCAATATCAAACCCCATGCGGGAATCGATGCGGGAATGTTGATACAGACGGTACACGGGTTCCACCGGGTATACCCTGAAGCCCAGCATGGCCTCGCTCATATCAGGGGAAAGGGTAACAATCTTCGCCCAGGTATTGGCCACCTTCCTGCCGTGTTTGCGGCTTGCAGGCGCCGATTCATCGTACTCGGGGTAAGAGCATATCACCGCGTCAGGGTGGGCGGCGGATTCGGAGAGAAAAAAAGCAGCGCGGTTCGCGTCATGCTGGCCGTCAGCGTCAATTTGCAATACATGGGTAAGCCCCAGTTCGCGGGCTTTTTCAATACCCGCAAAAAACGCCCTGCCCTTTCCGCTGTTTTTTTCCAGCCGTACCGGAACCGTTAGGTGAAACTCAGCGTAAATATTTTCCAGGAGGAATTTGGTTTCCCCGTCGCTGCCATCATCAACCATGATGATTGGTAAACCCAGGACGCAGAGATTTTTCACCACCGCGCCGGCAGCCCTGCCGTGGTTGTAAACCGGAATGATGACGCCCTGTTTCGCCCCGGCTTTCATGCCTGCCCTTGCTCCCCATCCCCAACGCTGAAACTGCCGGTAGAATAAACCGTCTTTCCGCCGGGGCTGCTGAGGGTAAAACTAATAAGACCGGCGGCTTTGACCAGCTCCAAACGCAGTGGGGTGCCGGGACGCACCAGGGCGGAAAATTTCAGCCGTTTGGCACGTTCCACACCCGGGGCAATTCCCAAATAGCGGCAGGCAAAACGTACCGCCAGTTCAAACTGGGCTACCGCCGGCAGCACCTTGAGCATGGGAAAATGATCATCAAAGTAGGCGCTTTCCGGGGGAACTGAAAATTCCAGCGTCACTTTTGTTTCGCTTTGCTCCAGCACCCGCTCAGGGGACAAGAGCCGGGATGCCAGCACATCAGGGGCAAAAAGGGCTTCAACTTCGGTTTTTTTCTTTTTGCCCTGGGCATCAAGGGGAAGCGATTGCACATAACGCCATTTTTTCGGCAGTACCACCGGTTCAAAAAAGCGGGAAAGGTACTCCCGGAACCAGGTATTGGTTTCAATTTTTTCGCAATCACGGAACTGTTCCGTTCCCGCGTTATTCAACACCAGCGCCGCCGCCAGATACTGCCGCCTGTCAGACAGGGCAATGACGCATACATCGGCAACCAGGCCGGACTGGAGCAGCCGGGCTTCCACCTCAGGCAGGGAGACCCGCTTCTCCTCAATTTTTACAATGGAGTCCGCCCTGCCCTTGAGCAGAAAGCGTCCGTCCGGGAATATCTCCGCCAGATCCCCGGTGGTAAAACCCGCAGGGTCCTTGATATAGGGGGAGCGTATCACCAGACAGCCCTCATCGTTCAATTTGACTTCCGCATTGTCAAAAGGAGTCCACTCAAGACCGTCCCGGGACTGGCGCCAGGCAATGCCGCTGGTCTCGGTACTGCCGTACACTTCCACCGGCCAGAAGCCGAACGCCCGGTTTGTCTTTTCGGCCGTATCCGGCGCAAGCACGCCCCCTGATGTATAGACCCAGGGATTATTGAGATCATAGCGGGCTTCCCCTTTCTGGTCAGCGGCTTTAAGCTCCACCGCGCGCTTTAAAAAGGCGGGCACCGTGATGATCATAAGAGGTTCGCCCTTAAGCGCTTCAAATTCCTCCGGGGCTTCAATACGGCGGCGGCGGAAGGGAACACCGGCGGTAAAGGGCAGGAGTATGCCAAAAAGAAGACCGTAGATATGATGCTGGCTTACAGTGGCGCAGACTTTCCGGGAAAGCCATTCCTCACCCCATTTTGAAAGAATGAACGAATTGTCGGTTTCAAATTCAGTCAGCCGCTGCCGTACTACCTTGGGCTTACCCGTGGTTCCCGATGTATACATCATAATCGCCGTCTCATCGGCATTAATGGGCGGTGTCGCACTCGAAGGATGCATTGCATCCTTCGAGTGCGTTGGAGTTTGCTTTGCAAACTCCAGACATAGATCCGGGATGTACAGGATCTTTCCGGCAGATTCGGCTTCACTCATTTTTTGATCCGTCAGGAAGGCGGTTTCTCCCCCGCCGCGAATCTCCGCGATGTAGGCGGGAGAAATATTGGCGGTAAGAAGTATCTCCCGGCCGCACTGGAGCAGGGCGGTAAAGGCGCAGAGAAAATACCAGCAATCTTCAACATGGAGTACCCATTTGGGGGAACCGTCGTTTTGAATCACCAGCCGCAGCCGGGCAGTATCCGCAAGAAAATCCGCCCAGGTTTTATACAGCCCGTCTCCAAAGGAACGCTCATAGCAGAGTATATGATCCATAGGACGGGAACCGGCCTTGAACTTTGATAGCGCTATGGCTTTGGGCATTTTTTTATCGGTCATTTTCCGTACAATAAATTCACCGGCAAACAGGATACCTATCAGTATATACGAAACGCCGCCGTTATATATAGACCAGAGCACATCCGAGCCGGAAAACACCGTCCACGCGGCAATACCGCCGTTCAGGATGAAAAAGGCGCACCACACCAGAGTTACTTTTCGGCAGTAGTTTTTCACCCGGCTTTCGGCCAGCGAACCCTTGATGGATTTATCCGCCAGAACCGCGAAACGGAAAATCATAGGCGGCGGCGCCACCAGGGTGAGGGCAAAAGCGCCCAGCATAACCGTGTTCATCAGTACCGGGTAGAGCTTCAAAAAAAACGATGAGTTACTTAAAAAACAGGCAAGGCCCACCGCGCCCAGCAAGCCGGCACTGAAAATACGGAACAGGTTCTTTTTTGAAGTCGCACCAATAAAAACAACACAGGCGATTAAGACAATAAATACCGAAAAAAACCGCAGGGGTATTTTGAGAACCACCAGAAAACAGAAAACCAGGACAGGGTAAACAGCCGCAAGTATGTATACGAGTATTTTCACAATGCGACCCCGTCAGGGAGCCGCCTGGACCAAAGGATAGAGCAGTTCCACCACATCCTGTACTGTGCGGGCGGTCTTAAAAAGTGCCGGATCGATCTTTCCGGGAATATGTTCCTTCATTTTGACGATCAGATCCACTGCGTCTATGGAATCCAGGTCAAGTTCCTCGTACAGTTTGGCTTCAGGTTTTATAACATCGGAATCTATCTCGAATTCAGAGGCAAGAATATCTTTTAGCCGCGCAAAAATATCATCCCTGGTCATGCTCAACTCCCGGCAGTTTCGGCGCTAATATAGGCCGCCAAAGCGTCTACCGAGGCAAAATGCTTCCGGTTATCAGCGTTTTCCGATGAAAACTTGACGCCGAATTTCTTTTTCAGGGCAATCCCCAGCTCCAGTGCATCGATTGAATCCAGCCCCAGCGACAATTCGCCGTCCCCAAAAATAGGCGCGCTGTCCGTGATATTTTCAGGCCTTATATCCTCAAGCTCCAGGGCGCTGATAATGAGTTCTTTTATCTGCTTTTTTAAATCATCCATTCCGATACGTTCCTTGGGTAGATTATTTATTATATAATATAGTATACGAAAATTTAGGGGGGTGTCAAGATTCCGCGTTGCGACCCCGCCTTTTTTATGGTATACTATCATAAAAAGCGTAATGGAGGCGCATTGTGATGGAAAACTTTGGTATTATATGCGGTGTCACTCTGGGCCTGTTTGGGTCTGTTTTCTCGGTTGTCCAGTTCTTTTACCAGCGGCACAAGGACAAAGAACAGGCTGAAAGGGACAAAGCGCAGGCTGAAAGGGACAAAGAACAAGCTGAAAGGGACAAAGAACAAGCTGAAAGGGAAAGAGCACAGGCTGAAAGGGAAAGAGCACAGGCTGAAAGAGAAGCCCAAAGGGACAAAGCGCAGGCTGAAAGGGACAAAGCGCAAGATTTGAAAGACCGGCTGTTTTTTCTTGCCCAGTTGATTGTCGACAGGGATATTCCCAGAGAATCCCGCCAGATATTTTTTGATGAGTATATAGCCAAAGGCGGAAACGGTTCTTTCGTTAGGTGGTGGCTCGAAGGCAAGTAGGGAAATGAAACTAAAACTGATCTATCCAAAATGGAATAAACTCGCAGGGCAGACTGTTTTCAATTTGCCCCCCCATGGGCCGGTGGTATTTGCCGCCGCCTTGCCCGCTGATGTGGAAATTTCCTTTACCGATGAAAATGTCGAGGCCATTGATTTTGACGAGGACTGCGGCCTGGTGGCAATCTCCATGATGCTCAGTACCCAGGTAAAACGGGGATGGGCCATAGCCGATGAATACCGGCGCCGGGGCAAACAGGTTATGTTTGGCGGCATAGCGACTATGCTCCACGCCGAGGAAACCATGGAACACGCGGATTCGGTGTTTTTGGGAGAGGCGGAAACGCGGATGGAGCAGGTTATTGCGGACTGGCGTAATGGCTGCCTTAAAAAGGTGTATAACTTCATGCTGCAGCATCCGCCTATTGAGTCCGTGGGAAAAGCCCGGCGGGATCTGTACAAACGGGAACTGTACAACCACAAGGGGGTTCAGATGGTGGACCTCTTTCACGCCTCCCGGGGCTGCCGTTTTAGCTGTTATCCCTGCGCGGTTTCCTACCTGGGGGGACGTTCCTTCCGGCCCAGGACTATGGAGCGAGTTGTAGAGGAACTGGCGTCCATAGACAATAACCGGCTCTTTATCGTGGACAATTCCCTGGCCCAGGATAAGGAATGGGAAATGGAACTTTTCAGGGAGATGATTCCCCTGAAAAAAAAATGGATCAGCCACACCATAGAGGATGATCCGGCAGTGCTGGATCTTGCCTCCCAGGCCGGGGCCTGGTATGTGTATCAGGCGGTGTACGATACATCGGACTATATCAAAGAACGGGTAAAACGCTACCACGATCACGGCATAGGCGTAGAGGGAACCATTTTGCTGGGGCTGGATAACCAGACCGAAGACGACATCAAGGCGCTGATCGATTTCCTGCTGGAGATCGATCTTGATCTTGCGGAATTTACCGTGATGACTCCCTTCCCCCACACCAAGGCCTGGGACGATATGAGCCGGCAGGGGCGTATCTTTGATCACGACTGGGATCATTACAACGCGGGCCAGGTGGTCTTTACCCCGAAAAACATGAGCGCCGAACGGCTGCAGGAACTCTACGATTATGCGTGGCAGACCTTTTACCGGGATGAATCCCAGGAAGAAAAAATGTTCCGCCTGCTCTATACTGTGGCCAGCCGCGAGATGGATGACGGAACCTGGCGGCCGCGTAACCGGCGGCTGATCCATAAATCCTTTGGCAAGGATGTGGCAAGAGGGCCAAAACAGGAAACGAAGTTTCATGAGAGTACCTGAAAAATACTACGATGAAATTTTCAATTTCAAAGGGCAGTGGGATATGCCCTCGTGCTGCGGCCTTAAAATCCTGCGGCGGGATACAACCGTGGTTATCGTTACCGAACTGTATCAGGACAATCCGGGAACCTCGGTTACTGCCGCAGGGAAAAATCTGGCTGAGCAGATATGCGGGGCCAAGGGCCTCAAGCTCAATGAAATCATGTACTTTGAGTGCAAGCCCGGCACGGATTCAAAACTTTCGTTTTATGACGAAGAATATTTTCAGGTTGATTTTTCAGGCGGGGCGGAACCGGTTTACCGCTTATTAAGCGCGGAAGAAGTAAAGGCGCTGTTCAGTTAGCCGCTTCCGTTTTCCAGAGGGGGTGGAGAATATCAACCACATCCTGCACGGTACGGGCGTTTTTGAAAAGGGCGGGATCGATTTTCCCCTGGATATGTTCCTTTAGGGCGATTACCAGATCAACGGCGTCCAGCGAGTCCAGTTCCAGATCATCGTAGAGCCGCTTGCCGGGGCTTATCGCATCACTTTCAAGTTCAAATTCGGATAACAATACTTCCTTTAATTTTAAAAAAATATTATCCTTGCTCATTGAGTCTCCGAATCGAATAATTCTCGCTTTGTTTTTTTAAAGTATAATCCCTTTGACAAAATAGTGTCAATCCGTATATAATTTCTATAAGATATAAAAAGATACAACCCCTGCCAAGGAAACGCAAGTGGAACATGACGCTTATTTTTCTGATAAAATCCCCGCCATAGACGCCAAATTTGAAGCTCAAAAAATAAGTTTTTCTCCCCTCACCTT
This sequence comes from Spirochaetia bacterium, assembly GCA_025997895.1. Taxonomy (GTDB): domain Bacteria; phylum Spirochaetota; class Spirochaetia; order Treponematales; family Breznakiellaceae; genus WQXQ01. Next base: position 17,686 of record BNVF01000043.1, on the reverse strand, counting down.
TCAGGCGGTACGGGCGCTGCTGGAGCTTGGCATTTTGCGAAAAATTTCCGACTCAGGCGATACCGGCTTGAACAGGGATGAGATTGCGGAAGCAGCAGGGATTTCGGTTTATGGCGCCGGGGTTCTTGCCGAAATTGCCCTGGGCATGGGGGTGCTCAAGCTGCGTCCCGACGACACCGGCACTGACGGGCGTTTTGTCCTGGGCAAGATCGGCTGGTTCCTCCTTGAGGATGCCATGACTGCGGTCAATTTCAATTTTGTTAATGATGTCTGTTATCAGGGCGCTTTTTCGCTTGCCGAATCGATACGGAATGAAAAACCCCGGGGACTTTCCGTTTTTGGGGACCAATGGAAAACCATATACGAAGCCCTTTCCTCGCTTCCTGAACAGGTAAAAAAAAGCTGGTTCGATTTTGATCATTTTTATTCGGACATTGCCTTTCCCGAAGCCCTGCCTATTGTGTTTGCCTCCCCTCCCCGCCGTCTGTTTGACATAGGCGGGAATACCGCCAAATGGGCAATAGCCTGCTGCACATACAACAGCGATGTGGAACTTACCATTGTTGATCTGCCGGGACAAACCGCGGCGGCGGAGTTAAACATCAGGGCAGCGGGATTCGCCGGCAGGATTAACACCCTTCCCTGCGACGTGCTGGAAACAAAGACCGCCTTTCCAGCCGGGGGCGACGCGGTATGGATGAGCCAGTTTCTGGACTGCTTTTCCCTGGAGCAGGTAACTGCCATCCTGGGCAAGATCGCCGTGGCGGTAACCACAGATGCGGACATTTGGGTGCTGGAACCCCTTTGGGATATGCAGCGTTTTGCGGCGTCCGCCTACTCATTGCAGGCCACGTCCCTCTACTTTACCTGCATGGCAAACGGCGTCAGCAAGATGTACCGTTTTGGGGAACTCTGCGGGGCCATAGAAAAAGCCGGCTTTGAACTCAAGACCGCCCACCACGATCTGGGTTCCAACAGTTATTCCCTGCTCAGGTTCAGAAAAAAATCATGAGCCCTGAAATTGCCCCCCCCAGAGACACGGTGTATGTTTCCCATTTTGCTGCCTGGGCGCCGGGAGTGGAAACCCCCGCGGAATGGAAGGAATGGGCTGAAGGGAAACGGAAGATCACGATAAGCGGCGAAAGCCCAAGTCTCAATTTTACCGACTGGTTCGGCCTTGGCCCCAGGGAAGTGATGATGTTCAAGCGGCGTCTCAGTCAGATATCAAAGATGGTCATTCAGGTCATCCACGACATTATGCCCTTTGGTGAAAACGTCAAAATGACCTTTGTCTCTTTTCGGGGAGAAATCACCCAGCAGTTCAAAATAAATAAGATGCTTGTTGAAGAAGGCGATATCAGGCCCGCCGCTTTTTCCCAGTCGGTGTTCAATACCCCGCCGGCGCTGGCCTCGATAGCATTTAATCTTCGCGCCGGATACTCCGCCCTGTACCCCAGCCGTTTTGACTCAGGCTTTATGGCCGCCGCCGCACCGCTGCTTTCAGGCGCTGTCGCAGCAAGTGCTGCGGGGGAAACCGTTCTGGTCTACGCGGATGAACTCTGCCCACCGGAATATCCCCGGCCGAATAGGTCGTCGTTTCCTTTGGAGCCGTCGTCTCCTTCAGAGCCGTCGTTTCCTTTGGAACCGTTGGCCTTTGCGGTACTGCTCTCGGCAAAGCCGCCGGAAGCGGGCATTTCCCCGGTCAGGCCGGTATCACTTGGCCGCAACATTCCCGCTTCTCCAGAAGACTTTTTAAAATATCTGTACAGCGGGGTAAACCCATAATGCCCCCGGTCAGCAACCGGCCCTTGTATATGTACCGGGTCTTTATAAAATGGATAAGTTTTTTTGTCTTTGGCCTGGGGACGCTCCTTTTGATATTTCCGGTAATCCCGGTGATGCTGCTCTTTTTCCGGCCCAATGAAAAATTCCAGCAATACGCCCGGCGTTTTGTTTCCGCCTCGTTCCGGGGTTTTGTGTTCATGATGCGGGGAATGGGCATTGTTGAACTGAAAACCGGTGACCGCGAGGTTTTTAAAAAATTGGCGTCAAAAATTGTAGTTGCCAATCACCCTTCCCTGCTGGATGTGGTGATGCTCATCTCCCTTATTCCCAATGCGGATGTTATTGTCCGGGGCAACCTGATCGAAAACATCATAGTCAGCGGCGTGGTGCGGCGTTTATACATTCTCAATTCTCTTAATTTTGAGGAACTTGCCGGGGTCTGCAAAGCGTCCCTTGCCAGGGGCAACTGCATCGTCATTTTCCCCGAAGGAACCAGAACGCCCCGCTCAGGCCAGATGCGGCTTAAAAAAGGCGCGGCCCGGCTTTCCCTGCTTTTGGGCGCCGATATCATTGCAGTTCATATTGGAGGTACCGATAAATACGGCCTGGGAAAACATGATCCCTTTACCGCCTTTAACCATACCGAAAAATACATTTACAATATCAATATCCGCGGCTGCCTGAATCCCGAAAAATACGCCGGTATGGAAATGCCCCGCGCGGTACGGCGCTTAAATGCGGAGATACTGGACATACTTCAAAAACCGGAGGACCTGTGAAAAACTGTTTCCGCTTTTTTAGCATCGCCCTTGCGCTCATCACCCTGTGTTCCGCCTGCCGGAGCATCAACAACACCAGAGCGGAGCTTGGCATCCCGCAAGCCTCGGTTGTTCTCAGTTTTGATGACGGCCCCAACGCCCACGGCGATACCACGGCGCGGCTGCTGGACATACTCAAAAAACACCATATCCAGGCCATGTTTTGCCTGTTAGGTGAAAACGCCGAATACAATCCCGAACTGGTCAGGCGAATCCGTGATGAGGGGCATTACATTATCAACCACGGCTATTCCGAAAAATGGGCGCGTAAAATGGACGACGCCGAATTCAGGGATAACCTCCTGCGGGGCGAAGCGGCGATTACAACCGCCCTGGGGGAAGCGCCGCAATCCATGCCACTGGCGCCGCAATCCATGCCACTGGCGCCGCAATCCATGCCACTGGCGCCGCAATCCAAACTGTACCGTCCCCACGGGGGCTTTTACACAGCCGGGCAGGAAAAAATCTGGCAAGAAGCGGGTTATACGATGGCAGGGGGCAGCGCCAGGGCCTACGACGCACCATTGACTGCGGCAAAAAAAACCAGAGTCATCAGACAAATTGTCAAGGCTATTGAGCAACAGGGCGGCGGGCTTATCCTGCTCCATGACGCCAGAGATTCCCATATCCGCATGGAAGCGGAACTCGCCAAAAACCCCAACGGCGCTTTTAACCGCTCATGGATGCCCGAAGCGGTAGAGGAAATAATTGTTGAGCTCACAAAAAAAGGCTACCGGTTTGATGGCGGAATTCAAGCAGCATTTCCACAAAAGCCCTGTCTTTCATGGGGTTGGTTTTAAAATAGTACAGATGACTTTCGCATTTGCCGCCTGAATTGCGGCAGTCGGTGCAGCCGAAGCGGGGAATACCTCTGCCGCCCAGGGCTTTCAGCGCCGCCGCAAGGCAGCACTCCAGGTTACGGCAGGAGCGGATAGGAAGGGCGTCTATGTTTTTCGCAAAGGGGGTAAGGTAGTCAAGGTGCCAGTGCTTTGCCTTGCGGACTTTCCGCAAATGGCGGTTGAGCCGCTGGGTAAGGTTTTTGAGGGCGCTCCCGGCGTATACATACCAGCCCGCCTTAAAAGCGATAGTCCCCAGAGAACCTGCCGCTATCTCCGCCGCTTCGGCTATTTCCAACACAACCAGATAACTCCCCGCATTTTTCGCCGCCAGTTCGCCGCAGGAAAGATCTACCGGAACACTGGACTTGACCAGCGCCGCATTGCCGTCTTTGTCGCAGCGTATCAGGGCGGCGTGGATTTCAACGGTTTTCGCATAACGGTTTAACGCGGCGGCAAGTTCCGGGTCGGTGTGCAGATTGGGTATAAAAACTTTCGGCTTGCTGTGAACGATAACAAAGAGCACATGGCAGCAGTATCCTGTTTCGCGTAACAAAGCAAGTTCTTCCAAATGTTTCAAAGCCCTGGCGCTGGGAGCGTCCGGGAACATGGCGACACCGTATTCGATAAGGGAGCAGGCTTTTACTTCCACCAGATGCCGCCTTCCCTGTTTGTCAATACAGAGAAAATCAAAGCGGGAATTGCCCAGAGTAAACTCGCTGTGTATTTCCCTAAGGCCGGGAATTATCTTTTTTAGAATTAACGCTTCTGCAGCCAGATTCGCCCTGGCGGAGATAAGCGGCGCTACTCCGTCGTGGTAGTAAATGCCCGCTGCGGTGTAACTGGTCTTTGCGGCAGCCGGCTTCACCGCGATCTTACGCTTTTCCAGAATCAGCCGCGCACCGGGAAAGAGCATTTCCGTCATCCGCCCCGGATTGGGACAGTGGCAGCGTATCTCCCGCCTTCCCGCTTTCGCAATAATAAGAAACCGATTCGGCCGCCGTACAAAAACCGCTTCCAAATCGTTCCGAAAGAGTTGTATGTTTTGCTTTTCGCTAGCTTTCATTACTACGACGCGCTATTACTTCCCATTGGGTAACCAACATTCCCGCGAGCATCAGCATAAAACCCAGCAGAGTCCAGGCGCCCACTTTTTCCGAGAGCAGAAGTACGCCGCCCAGTGCGGCAAAGCAGCCTTCAAGGCAGAGTATGATTGTGGCGTGGGCTGGGGGCGCATCCCGCTGGGCGACAACCTGCAGGGTGTAGGCAATCCCCACCGAGGCAAAGCCGCCGTACAGAATGGGGATAAGTGCCTCCGCCGGGAAGCGTATTGTACCCGCAGAGAACGCGGTGACAAGGGCGGGGAAGGGCTGCCATGCAAAGAGGCCGGTGCTGAGCAGCGCGGGATTAATGCGCTCAAAGAGACCACCGATGAAGGGCTCAATAAAAAATGCACCTAACAGCGATAAAAGGCCGCACACCGCAAATTGTCCGGAGGAAAGTACAATAGGGTCTATACCCTGCACCAGCCGGTCGATGAGGAGCACATGAAAGGCCCAGAAAACGGCGCTTGCCACGGTAATAATGTCGCCGGGGTTGATCGATTCCAGATGCCCTGCGGCGCTGAGGAAATAGAGACCGGTGAGGGTAAAGACTGAGCCAAGCCAGGTAGCGGCCCCGGTCTTTTTCCCCAGGAAAATACCGAAGATGGGAGTCAGCACCACATAGAGACCGGTGATAAAACCGGCGTTACCCGCAGTAGTGAACATGATTCCGAATTGCTGGAGTATAACGGCGATAAAGAGACAAGTCCCCGCCGCCAGCGAATACAGAAAAAAGCGCCGCCCTGGGGAACGCTCTGTTACGGCAGCGCCGGAAACCGGCAGCACCGCAGCTTTCGCTCTTGCGGCTTTTTGTCTAAGCAAAATCAAGGGGAGCAGCGAAAGGCTCCCCAGAATAAAACGAATTCCGTTATACGCAAAGGGCCCTACATATTCCATGCCTGAACGCTGGGCGACAAATCCAAAACCCCAGATTCCTGCCGTAAGAAGCAGGAGGATATCCGCCCGCAGCGCCCTTTTATTCATGTATCAAAGCCCGAAGCGCGGTTTACCCTTTTTTGGACAGGAAATAACCGACCCCGGCGCAAACGGCTCCGATTGCCATCTGGATGATGGAATTTTGAACCACTTTCGTCCGGCTGCCAAATGCTCCCGCAAGTTTGTTGGCGAATTTCCCGCCGGTAGACATATTAAACGAAATCAAGTTGTACGCGCCTAATACCAGCACTACAACGCCTGCCACCAGCAACACAAGGCCGATGATTTTTAAAGGACTCATTCCTCTTGCCATTTTTTTCCTCTTTTTATTAATGTTCTTCCCGGATTAGGGCTTCTTTGAAACCCGCTGCTCCGAGCCTTTCGGTAATTGATTGTACTTGATTTCCCTGGATTCCGGCAAGTACTACACGGAAGAATTCTCCGTTCCGTTCATAGGCGGGATTGAGCCCGGCATTTTTCAGTTTCTCATAGGCATCTACCGCATTGCGGGCTACTTTATAGGAACCAACCTGCATCCGGTATATTTTGTTTGGTGCCGGATTAATGGCAGGCGTCAGCACTGCGGCACTTGGGGGCTGTACTGTTTGCACAGGCTGGCTGGTAACAACCGGCGCTGCCTGCGGATATGGCGTCGCTGGTGCAGCAGTTACCGGGGCTGCCGGGGTATAGACCGGAGCTGCCTGGGGGTACTGTTCAGGGGCTGGCGGCGCGTAAACCGGAGCGGCTTGCGGGTATGGCGCTGCAGGCGCCGCAGTTACCGGGGCTGCCGGGGTGTAAACCGGAGCTGCCTGGGGGTATTGGTCAGGGGCTGGCGGCGCGTAGACCGGAGCGGCTTGCGGGTATGGCGCTGCAGGCGCCGGAGTTACCGGCGGGGCTGGCGCATAAACCACCGCAGGAGCGGGCTGTGCGACAGGCGCAGGCGCAGCTGGCTGAGGCGCAGGCGGCTGAGGTGCGGCGGGCGCGGCAGCCGTGGTGGGCGGCAGTGTCCAGTAGGGATCGCTTGTTGCTGCCCTGCCCGAAGCCGGCAGCGCGATACGGTCGATGCTTTCAACAAGGACCGGCGCGGTTCCGGTAACCAGCATATCAAGCTGTTCCGCCGCAGCCTTTGAAACATCAATAATCCGGGCGGAAACAAAAGGCCCCCGGTCATTTACCCTGACGCTCACCTGTTTGTTATTATGCCGGTTGGTAACAACCAGCATGGTTCCAAAAGGCAAAGTAGGGTGGGCGGCAGTTAAAAAGGAAGAATTAAAAATCTCCCCCGATGCCGTCGGCCGGCCGTCAAATTCAGGCCCGTACCAGGAGGCAATCCCCTCCTGCCGGAAGATTTCCGGGGTTTGGGCTTCCGTATACTGCGGAATGCAAAAAGCAGCCGCGCATAAAACAAGCAAAATAGCGCTTATTCGTTTCATATTATAGATATCGGCGAATTTGAGAACGAAATTCAGCTCATTTATTTATACAAAGAAGCCGGCAAGGCATTCCACACCGGATTTCCCGGATCTGTCCGTTGTTATCTGAAATGCGATCAAGCGGTGGAATAGCGGCGGCGCATTGAGGCGTTACCTGGGTGCAGCGTGGCGCAAAGGGGCAGCCCGGCTCGGGATTCGCCGGATCTGTCACCTTGCCGGGAATGGTAAGGAGCCGCCCCTGGGAATAGTGGCTGCCGAAGCGGGGAGAGGCGGCGAGCAGCGCCTTTGTGTAGGGGTGCCGGGGATCGCCGGTGATGAGCTCGGCGCCGCCGGATTCCATAACAAGGCCGCCGTACATCACCATGATCCGGTCAGAAATCTCCGCCACCAGATCAATATCGTGACTGATAAAAAAAATCGAAATATTCCGTGTGCGCCGCAGGGTTTTAAGGAGTTCCATGATCTGCTTTTGAATGGTTACGTCCAGTGCCGTAGTAGGCTCATCGGCGATGAGCAGCTCACAGCCCTGGGCAAGGGCAAGGGCTATACCGATACGCTGCAACTGCCCCCCTGAAAACTGATGCGGAAAATTGGAAAGCCGTTCCCGCCCCCGGTCAAGGCCGGTCTCAGCCAGCAGCGCAGCCGCCTTTTCCAGCGCCTCCTCTTTGGTGATGGCAGGCTCGCTGTTCCTGAAGGTCTCAAAAAAAACACTGCCCATATTCTGCAGCGGATCATACGAGCGCCCCGGCTCCTGAAAAATCATGCCGATCTTTTTGCCGCGAAATGCGCGTAACGCCGGAATACCCAACCCCAGAAGCTCAGTTCCCTCATACTGAATGGAACCCCTGGAACTGGCATTCTTTGGCAAAAGGCCGGGAATAGCCAGGGTACTCACACTTTTCCCGGAGCCGCTCTCTCCCACAATGCCCAGACACTCGCCCCTGTTCAAAGTAAACGACAATCCCCGCACCGCCTGCACAGAGACCAGTTCCCTTCCGCGGAGTACGGAGAAATCGACGTGCAAGTCGCAAACTGTTAAAAAGGAATTACCCGAATTTGACTCACACAGAGGCAAGACCTGATTCCCTGCACCTTCCCCCTTTTTTCTCCAAAATCGGGGCGCAAAAATCGTATGATACGGATCAAAATAATCCCGCAGCGCATCGCCGACAAAGTTAAAGGCAAGGGTTACACCCAACAAAAACCACACGGGACTCAAGAGCCAGGGGTAGGCGCGGAGATTTGCCAGGGTGGAGACATCCCGCTTGATGAGGGAACCCCAGCTTACCGCCGGATCGGTGATGCCCAGGCCCAGATAGGAAAGAACCGTTTCAGTCATGATGAAGCCCGGAATACTCAGGGCTATGCTTACGATAAGGAGACTCGCTATTTGGGGAATAATGTGGTTCAGGATGATGACCGGCGGCGGGATCATCTCCAGCCGGGCGTTGAGCACAAATTCTTCCCGCTTGATGGCGTGTACCATGCCGCGGACAGTACGGGCCGAACCGGGCCAGCCCACGATGGATAGTATCACCGTGATCATCATGTAGGACTGCCCCGGGTCCATGTTAGACGCCATGAGGGAGCGCAGAAAAAGGATGAGGTAGAGGCCGGGTATGAGCATTAAAAATTCCGCGAAGCGCATGATAGACCAGTCTGTTAAGCCACCAAAGAAGCCCGCAAGGCCGCCAAAAAGCACGGACAGGGCAAGTGAAATGGCGGTTGCCACAAAGCCTATGGTAAGGGATATCCGCGAACCGTAGATAACCCGGGAAAAAAGGTCCCTGCCCAGGTTGTCTGCGCCCATAAGGAAGACCGGGTAAGCGCCGGGTTTTACGGCAAAAAAGTGACGATCCAGGGGGATAAGGCCCCAAAGCCGGTACGGTTCACCTTTGCCAAAAAACTGAATCCCGTCGTACTGCCCCCGCACCCGGGCGTACCGCCATGTCACCGTATTTGTTACCCGCCATTCCTGAACCTGCATTTTCCCCTGATAAAATCGGACATTGGGCGGGTGGTAGCTTTTATCGTGAAACGATGTGTTAGGTGAATAGGGAGCAAAAAATTCGGCGAATAACATGACAAAATAGAGCAGGAAGAGGATAACAAGGGACGCAAGCCCAATAGGCCGGGCTTTTAAATAATTAACAAACCGTTTCACAACCCCTCACTCCTCACTCACTCTTTCCCGTACCTGATCCGTGGATCAACCAGTGCCAAAAGTATATCCGCCAATACCATTCCCAATAATACCAGGAACGAAATGAACATGATGTTTGCCAGCACCAGATTAATATCCTGCTGAATAACCGCCTCGTACATGAGCCGGCCTATACCGGGGTAGGCGAAAATAATTTCCAGAATCAGGGACCCTGAAAAAAGACTTGCCAAAAGATTTGCGCTGCCGGTGATGTAGGGATTGAGGGTATTGCGGAACGCATGGTTAAAGTAGATACGCCACTCCCTGATACCCCGCGCCCGCAGACTCGTGATATAGGGCTGTCCCAACTGATCCAGCATGGTAGCCCGGATCATCCGCAGGGTGCCGCCTATGCCGCCCAAAAAGGCTGCCGCCAGCGGCAGGAAAATGTGATGCGCATAGGAAAACACAAACCGCACCGGAGCCTCGGAAAAAGGAAAAGGAGGATAGGCTGTTACGGGAAACAGTCCCGACACCGAGGCGAATAACTGTAATAATATAAGAAGCAACAACCCCGGAAAGGCGTGGAGCACCAGAGCGAAAAACGTTACCGCCAGATCCAGACCGGTTCCCGCCTTGGTAGAAAAGTACACCCCCAGCACAAACGAGAAAACAGTAATTAATACCAAAGATATTACATTGAGCAGCAGTGAATTGAGGAGCCGGGAACTAATCAGAAACGAAACTGGCGCGCGTGAGATAAGACTAACCCCCAGATCGTGATTGACAACAACCCGCTTGAGCCAGCGCAGGTACTGCACATAAAAAGGCTGATCCAGACCAAGCTCGGCCCGGCGGGCGGCAAGCTGTTCCATGTTAAGGCTTTGCAGATTCTGCCCCGCCCTTGTCTGCCCCTCGCTAAAGAGCTGCTGCATCATAATTTGATCCACAATATCGCCGGGGGCCAGTGCCATAAGGCCAAAGACCGCCAGGCCCAACAAAAAAAGCATAACCGCCATAGTGCACATACGCCCCAGAATATACGAGAGAAGAGGCAGCTTTCGCCTGAAAACGTAGAAAGGCTTTAGTATCGCCGTAGCTTTAAAACTGTTGTGTGTCATCCGGATTTCATTGTACTCAGATAAAGGGGGGAAGTCTCCCCCCTCGCTGCGGCCTTGCCACCGCAAGTCCTCCGCTACCCCCCTCAGCGGGGGCAAACATTTACCCGCTCTTTGCCCCCGCAACGCCCCCAGGGTTTTAGGAATAAAAATACCACACCAAAAAAAACAACCTAAGAATCCGGGAACCAGGGAATCCGCTGCGCGGGGAGTCCTACGCGGGGGGAGCCTTTAGACTAAACTTGACCCATATTGCGTCACGAAAGCTCGTGAAAGGAGAAAATAGGATAAACCTTTTAGCATGACCTAGTAAACCCACGGGGAACCGTATATTTCACCCGGAAAGGCGTAGCGAGCCACCGGAAGCGAGTCTGGCATGGCCTTGGCGACAAGGTTTGTGAAGCGTAAACAGCAAGTACAAAAGCCGCGTGATAGAGCCTCGAAATAAGTATATGGCAGGAGGCTTTCGCTGTTGTGAGAGCGGGAACAAAAGTGAACCGAGATAAGCGAATGGGGAACCTCAGCCGGGGTCTGAGAGCGGGGCAGATGTACAGTAGGTCATACTGGAACATGAGAGAACTCATAGTTTCTGGAAGAAAAGAGCCGCTGCGGGCAGGCGGGGTATAAATCGTCCAGGCTTCCAACCTACCCAGGGCAGGGTGGATCTGGAGGTGTTGTGAGAACAAAATGAGATGGAAAATACCTGATTATGACAATTTATGACTATTTGTTATAATAGATTGGGGTTTTAATCACTTATCTGGATGTACTTGCCGGAAGGTTTATCTTTTGCTAATCTTATACTTGCTAAAGAAAGCTGATTGGAGATAATTACTATAGAGGGTAAAAATGAGAGCCAATGAGGATATTAGCAGGTATTTAGGAGAAATAGCCAGGCTTTTGACGTTGCTTTTGGTTGATACATTACCTAAACTGTCAGATAATTGGTGGAAAACGCTGGTTTTTGATAATTTATCTTACCCCCAGTTACAATTGGTTAATCAGAAAAATATAACAGAATTAAAAGAGCTAGACCTTTCGGCTTTACTAAGGGTTCTGGACAAAAACTGGTATCAGGTATCCCAAGAATATAGATTCACACATGATGACAGGCATTTCTTTAAGGAAATGGTCAGTGTGCGTAACCGTTGGGCACATATATCACAGGAAGGATTCGACAAAGAAGATATTTATCGCGACTTTGATACAATCCAACGTTTGCTTTCTTTAATCAATGCGGATGAAGTAGTGATTAATGAAATCAAGCAAAAAAAGAACGAAGTTCTACATGAGAATGAACCTGTAAGGGAAACACAGATAAATAAAACAGCGCCATTACAAAATAATGATGGCAAAAACAGCAAATTTACTGTTCCACAAATGGTTTTTGCAAAGACAAAACCTGATATAATTGGTCCAATTATTTCTGTGATTCCCGGGGAACCGGAAACACGGTACATGGTCTTTCTGAATAACAAACAAGAAATTTTATATGAATCTCAAATTCAACTTCATGAAAAAAAAGAGGAATATGAACAAGTAAACCTTGAACAGTTCCATTCTTATTTAACAGCCTTACAAATAAAATATCCTGGTTTATCAACATTATATTCTTTAAATGCAGCACGGGTAGATTTTGTCCCTTATCAATTTAAGCCGGTATTTCGTTTTATTAAGTCTGATCGACCTCGATTATTAATAGCAGATAGTGTTGGTGTTGGTAAAACAATTGAGGCAGGATTAATATTAAAAGAATTACAATCACGAAAAGATGTCCAATCAATCTTAATTATATGTCCTAGAGCGTTAATAACGGAACGAAAATGGTATAGCGAAATGATGCGCTTTGGAGAGGAATTTGTAGATATGGACGGCCCTAATTTACGTTATTGTATTGCACAAACTGATTTGACCGGTGAATGGCCGACAAGATTTCAGAAAACAATCATTCCATATTCTTTGCTTGATGAAACTGCTCTTTATGGAAATAAAAAAACCGGGAAGATAGGCCTTTTAGATATAGAGCCAAAACCACATTTTGACTTAGTGATTGTCGATGAAGCACATCATATCAGGAATACTAATACTTATAGCCATAAAATTGTGCGATATTTTTGTGATAATGCAGATGCAGTTTTGTTTTTGACGGCTACCCCTATACAGCTCGGCGACGAAGATTTATTTGTTTTACTAAATACCTTGCGACCAGACTTTATTAGGGATATGCAAAGTTTTGTACAAATGTCAGAACCCAATCCATATATTAATGAAGCAGTGTCAGCGATGCGTACCCCAAGTTCTGATTGGGCTATAAAAGCAAAAAATTCACTCAATAAGGCCGTTGCAACTGCATGGGGACAATCTACCATAAGTGATGATCCTGATTTTATTAATGTTGTGAATCAATTGGAGAATGACAATATCATTCCAGAAGAACGTGTAAAAATGATCACAATTGTTGAAAATTTGCATACTTTTTCAAGAATAATTAATAGAACCCGCCGTAGAGATATTGATAATTTTACAATTAGACATCCGGAAACAAGAAATGTAGAATTTACACCAGCTCAAAAGGTGGTGCATGATAAATTATTAGAAATTCAAGCGGACATATTTACGCGTTTGCATAGTACTGAAAATGTTAAATTTATGATGACTACTATTCGGAGGCAGGCAGCAAGTTGTATACATGGACTTGTCCCTTTTTTAAATGCAATTCTCAATAGACATTTAAGCGAATTATTTTGGCTGGAAACGAATGGGGATGAAGAAAACCCATCCCAAGAAAATACACTGAGTGTTCTTAAGGCAGATATAGAGAATATTATTAGCCTTGCAAAATCTTTGGGGCCTGAAGATCCAAAATTTGAATCCCTATTAAAAACTATTGAAGAAAAGCAAGATACTGAAAAGACTTTGGAAAATGGTGCTAAACAAAACAGGAGGATAATGCTTTTTAGTAGTTTTAGGCATACTTTACAGTATTTGTATGATAAATTATTCAAGGCCGGTTACAAAGTTGGAATGGTTCATGGTGAGACTCCAGTCGAAGAAAGAAGAAACCTAAAATCCAGATTAGAAAACAAAGAAGGCCGGGAAGATAATATTGATATTTTACTTTTCTCTGAAATAGGTTGTGAAGGCTTAGATTACCAATTCTGTGATTGTATGATAAATTACGATTTACCTTGGAATCCAATGCGCATAGAGCAGCGCATAGGACGTATTGACAGGAGGGGGCAAAAAAGCGAATCCGTTGCCATTGTAAATATGATAACGCCTGGAACTGTAGACGCTGATATTTATGAAAGATGTATGAAACGAATTGGAGTATTTAACCGTTCACTTGGTGAAAGTGAAGTAATTTTAGGTGAAATTACAAAAGAGTTGAAAAACATTGCAGAACAATATAATCTATCAGAAGATGAAAGAAGAAAAAAACTAGAACAATTAGCAGATAATAAAGTTCGGCAAATTCAAGCCCAGGAAGAATTGGAAAACACCCAGTCCGAATTGTTTGGTATCCGGCTTCCTCAAGAACAATTAGAAAAGGATATTGAAGATGCAACGAATTATTGGCTTTCTGCAACATCTATTCAACGTATAACTTCGCAATATTTGCAGAAGATTTCCGGGAAAAAGCAAGAATATTTTCTGGGAGATAACCAAAAAAGGAATTTCAGACGGCCAGCAGATCCAGATTTTCACTTGTTATCTGATTTTAAGAAAATACATAGAGAGAATACTAAAATATATAGGGATTGGGAGAAATGGTTAAAAGAGTCAAATCCCAATTTACCTGTTACCTTTGAATCTGCCTGTGCCATGCAAAACCCAGATACTGTATTCTTAATGCCGCTTCATCCTCTTGTAAAACAGGCTGCTGCTGCCTTTGAATTAAATAGCTATTTAATGACAAAATTAATAATAAAAAGTAAAGATGTCCCTGCGGGTCAATATTTTTTGGCTGTTTATCAATGGCAAATATTGGGTATAAAAGAAGATGAACAGCTAATACTTATATCTGATAATGATATTTTGACAAATAATATAACAAAATTAATAAAAAGTGCAATAGATTGGGACGAAGGGGAAATTAAAAAAATAAACTCTGATGTAATGAATAAACTTGATATCTTGCACCACAGGTTGTGGGAAAAAGCAAGAGCAGAACATAAAACAAAAAATGCTCAAATAGTGAATTACATGCGACAAAGCCTAGCAACCAGTCATAAGGCTCAATTATCTCTTTTAAATGATCAGCTCAATATGGCTACAGAAGAAAAAATAATACGAATGCGGCAAGGGCAGATAGATAATGCTGTATCTGATTATAATAAACGCATCCAAGATTTGGACATTGCCGGAGAAAAATCTGATATTATTTCAAGGCCTGTGGCCTTTGGCGTTTTAAAGGTTTTATCGGAGTAAGAACCATGAGTATTAATTATGAAAAAATATGCAAAGATAATTTACTTGAATACGGGGAAGGTAAAAAAGGATATAAACAAAAACTATTTGATGAATTAAATGTTGAGCGCCCCCATTTTATCTATGAGTTATTACAAAATGCAGAAGATGTAGATGCAACAACAATTTCCTTTCATTTATATAATGACAGATTAGAGGTTTTTCATAATGGGTTGAGAAATTTTAATGAACAGGATGTTATAGGAATTTCTGGTATATTTGAAAGTTCAAAAGATAAATCAAAAAAAGGGAAATTTGGGATAGGATTTAAATCTATATATCTATATACAAAATCACCTGAGATATATTCTGGGGAGGAAAGTTTTATAATTGAAGATTTCAATTTTCCCAAGAAAATTCCTAATAAAGATATTAAAGGAAAAAACTTATTCATTATTAAATTTAACCGAGATGGAACGGATAAAAATAAGTCCTTTACTGAAATAAAAGAAAAATTACTTGAGCTGGGATCTAAAACGCTCTTATTTTTAGACCATTTAAATTGTATTGAGTATTATCTAAATGATAAATTAGAATGTCGCTATAAAAAAGAACCAATTGAAATTAAACTCAAAAATTGCAGCAAATGGCATTTAATATTTGAAAAGGATTCTTCTACAAAAATATTTGAAAATTGGCTAATAATAGCAAGAGAATGTCCGGAACTTGCTTTTGATATAAATGGACAAAAGAAAATACCTTTAGTACAAATTGGGTATAAGTTGGGAAAGGACAAAGATAAAAATGATGTTATAATTAATGAAAACGATGATTTACTTGTGGTTTATTTTCCAACCGAAAAACGAACTGGATTTAATTTTTTAATTCAAGGTCCATATAATACTACTCTGTCGAGGGATGATATTAAGAAAAATGATGAATGGAACAATAATTTAATCAAGGAGACATCTTTGCTTTTTATTGATTCATTAAAAATAATTAAAGAACTAAATTTATTATCTGTATCTTTTTTGTGTTTATTACCTATAAGATTCTCAGACTTTGTTTCAAGCCCTTTTAAACAAATACCTGAAAAATTAATAACTGCATTCAATGATTATGAATTATTACCAACCAATGATGGAAATAAAAAGTTTAGTATGAGTGGAAATATTAAGATTTCCCGAAATGAATCATTGAGAAAATTAATTGATTCAGTACAATTACAAGAAATATTTGGCAATAAATATTATTGGTTAACTGGGGAGATTACTTCTGAATCTGGTAGTACTAAAGATTTATATGATTATTTAAAGACAAATTTGGGTATTGATGAATTGGTTCCTACTGATTTTTGCAAGATAATAACTGAGGAAAACAGTACTTTTTTGCGGCGACAAAAAGAAACTTGGTATCCAGATTATTTTGAGTTCTTAAATGGATTACCATCTCATTGGCGCGAAGAAAGTGGTTCTTATAAAGCTGGCTTTTTAAGGACAAAAAAGTTTATCCCTCTTGAGGACGGCTCAATAGGAGCGCCATTTTTAAATGATGGTAAAACCCCTCAAATATTTTATCCTCCCCATGGGGAAACAGATTTACCAATTATAAAGCGATCTCTTTTAGACTACCCTCAAGTTAAGGCTTTTTTAAAACAATTAAATTTTACAGAGCCTGATTTATCGAATGAAATTATTATTGGTATTTTACAGAAATACAAAATCGATGGCAACACAGTTGATAGAGATGATAATATTCGAGATATAAAAACAATTATTAAGTATTACAAAACAAAAGATGATAAGAAATGGCAAGAGATATTGGAACACTTAAAAACGATTCGTATTTTTCAATGTATTTTACCTAATGAAAATCACTCTTATGAAAGAGCTTCTGATAGTTACATTGATGCGCCTTTTCAAAGAACGGGCCTTTTAGAAATTGAGGGTATTCATAAGAAAGCAAGAATATCGCCTGATTATTTAAAATTTATGAAGCAAGATGAAAAAGAAATATTTACTAATATTTTAATTGACTTGAATGTGATGTATAAGTTAACTATTGAAAGAGTATCAATAATTTGTAATAGCAAATTTAGAAAATGGAGAGAATCAGATCTAAATCATAAATATGTTAGTGGTGGAATAGATATTGATTATAACATTCCTTTTTTAGAAGAATATATAAAAATTAAATCTCCGAAAATAAGCAAGCTTATATGGGATGTGATTACAAATGCCAGTAAAGATGTGGCTAAAGCTTTGTATAGTGAAAATAGAATGAATCCAAAATCTATATCTTCTCAATTAATTAACGTTTTAAAAAGGAAAAAATGGCTGATTGACAGTAATGGCGAATTTAAAAAGCCTGAAGATGTATCTATAGATACCCTTGCAGATGGTTTTCATTATAATGAATCAATTATATTGCGAGAAATTGGATTCGGGTTTAATTCTGAAAAATTAGGGCAAGACTATCAAACTAAAGAAGCGCAGGCAAAATCACTTGGATTTTCAACGCTTGAAGAGGCTGAAACAATGGTTGCTCTTATGGACAACATTAAAAAGCTTGGTGAAGATCCAAAAAACATTCTTGATAAATATTCATTAAGATTAAATCCTGTTGATATTAATTTTGATGATCCAATTGAAAATAATCAGGTTATTGAAAAAATACAAGAGAGAGAAATGGAGGACTACCAAAAGAAACCAGTTGTTACATATACTAAAAAAGAAAGAAGTATACGAGATTATGTTTCAAAAATAACAACTCAATTACTAGTTGATAAATATACCCATGATGATGAAATGTGGTGTCAAATATGTACGAGTAAAATGCCCTTTAAGAATATTGATGGTACTTATTATTTTGAAGCAGTACAGCTATTTGATGATTATTTTACTCGAGAAACTGATGCACAGTATATTGCATTGTGTCCTTTATGCGCTGCGAAGTATAAATATTTAATAAAAAAGGACACTGCTGTCCGGTTTAAATGAGAAAACAATAAAATAGCTTGTATTTTGACCCTTGAAATGGTATAAAGGATTCACCACAAATCATTATGCCATAAGGAAATACAAGCTATGAACAAACATACCACC